>JAKISU010000180.1 GCA_021648445.1 Flavobacteriaceae bacterium | reverse complement strand
TGCCATCGGTGAATTTATAGATTAAATATTATGCGCGCATAACATTCATGCAAGATAATAGATTTTTCTGTAAACAAAAAAACAAGATTAATATATACCCAAACCACACAGCCTTTCGATTTTTTGACTCGTTCTTTCTCTCTTTAAACGCGTTAAAAAATAAAACCATAAAAGGGCTATGGTTGAACTTTTTGCCTTTTTAAAGAAAAAAATAACTTTCGCCAAAACTCCCGAAAACCTAAATGGTTTGGGTATAGATTGTTTTAATCATTTTATTAAGATTTAATTTAGTATAATCAATAACCAAAAATAAGTTAATGTTTTTCTTGAAAAAACTATTTGTTAAACACAAAAGGATTTGTATATTTGCGCTCGATTTAAGTAATAGCTTTTTTTTTAAAGTTTACAATAATAGATTAAGAAGATTTTTAAAGATATATATAATGAGTAAAAGAACATTTCAGCCATCAAAGCGTAAAAGAAGAAACAAACATGGTTTTATGGAAAGAATGGCTAGCGTGAGTGGTAGAAAAGTGTTGGCAAGAAGAAGAGCTAAAGGAAGGAAGAAAATATCTGTTTCTTCAGAAGCTAGACCAAAGAAATAATGATATATTATTTTTAAATATATTAAGGTGTTACTTTTCAGTAACACCTTTTTTTATATCTTTTAATAAGTTTTTTGAACTTATTAATCATTCGAAAAGAAAATTTTAAATATTTGTACCTGTAAAAATAAGCCACTCTAAAATGCCAAAAAACAACAACATTAAATCAGTTTTAATTATAGGTTCAGGCCCAATTGTCATTGGTCAAGCTTGCGAGTTTGATTATGCAGGTAGTCAGTCCATACGCTCTTTGAAAGAAGAAGGAATTGAAGTTACCTTAATCAATTCAAATCCTGCTACTATTATGACTGATCCTTCGTTAGCTGATAATGTATATCTCAAACCGCTCACTACCAAATCAATTATAGAGATTTTAGAAAAACATCCAAATATTGATGCCGTATTACCAACTATGGGAGGGCAAACAGCACTGAATTTATGTATTGAAGCTCAAGACAAAGGTATTTGGGATGATTTTAATATTAATCTTATTGGTGTTGACATTGATGCCATAAATGTTACTGAAGATAGAGAGCAGTTTAGAAAGTTAATGATAAAAATTGGCATAGGTCAAGCACCATCAACAACGGCTACTTCTTTTTTAAAAGGTAAAGAAATAGCTCAAAAATACGGTTTCCCATTAGTAATTAGACCTTCATTTACATTAGGTGGTTTTGGCGCTTCAATTGTCTATAAAAAAGAAGAATTTGATGAATTGTTAAGTCGTGGTTTAGAAGCCTCTCCCATTCATGAAGTGATTATTGATAAAGCTTTGTTGGGATGGAAAGAGTACGAATTAGAATTGTTGCGTGATAAGAATGACAATGTAGTTATTATCTGCGCCATAGAAAATATGGATCCAATGGGAATTCATACCGGAGACTCTATCACAGTAGCTCCAGCAATGACCTTAAGCGATAGAACTTATCAAAGAATGCGCGATATGGCAATCCACATGATGCGTTCTATTGGTGACTTTGCCGGAGGTTGTAATGTACAGTTTGCGGTGAGTCCTGATGAAAAAGAAGATATCATCGCTATTGAAATTAATCCTCGTGTTTCTCGTTCATCAGCATTAGCATCAAAAGCAACCGGCTATCCTATTGCAAAAATTGCGTCTAAATTGGCTATCGGTTATCACTTAGATGAATTACAGAATCAAATCACCAAGACTACTTCTGCTCTATTTGAGCCTACATTAGATTATGTAATTGTCAAAATTCCGCGTTGGAACTTTGATAAATTTGAAGGTTCAGACCGAACAATCGGCTTACAAATGAAATCGGTTGGTGAGGTTATGGGTATCGGACGTTCCTTCCAAGAAGCTTTACATAAAGCCACACAATCGCTTGAAATTAAGCGTAATGGAATTGGTGCGGATGGTAAAGGCTATAAAAATTACAATCAAATTATTGATAAATTAACCTACCCTAGTTGGGATCGGGTTTTTGTAATTTATGATGCCATTCAAATGGGAATACCACTCAGTAGAATTCATGAAATTACAAAAATTGATATGTGGTTCTTAAAACAATATGAAGAGTTGCATACTCTAGAAAAAGAGATTTCTACATATACATTAGACACGCTACAAAGAGATTTGTTATTAGAAGCCAAACAAAAAGGGTATGGTGATCGGCAAATTGCACATATGTTAGGCTGCTTAGAAAGTGAAGTGCATAAAAAACGTCAGGAACTCAATATTAATAGAGTCTATAAATTGGTTGATACTTGTGCTGCTGAATTTAAAGCAGAAACACCATACTACTACTCTACTTTTGAGAACAATAGTATTCGAAATAATAACAGTTTCGTTGAAAACGAATCGATTGTATCAGATAAGAAAAAAGTGATTGTGTTGGGCTCTGGTCCAAACAGGATTGGTCAAGGTATTGAATTTGATTATTGCTGTGTGCATGGTATACTGGCTGCCAAAGAATGTGGTTATGAAACTATTATGATCAATTGCAATCCTGAAACTGTTTCTACAGATTTTGACACTGCTGATAAACTCTATTTTGAGCCCGTTTTCTGGGAACATATTTATGATATTATTCAACATGAAAAACCCGAAGGCGTTATTGTTCAATTGGGCGGACAAACAGCATTAAAGTTGGCAGAAAAACTAGCTAAGTACAATATAAAAGTTATTGGCACTTCTTTTGAAGCCTTAGACTTAGCTGAGGATAGAGGGCGTTTTTCAACTTTATTGAAAGAATTAGGTATTCCTTATCCCGAATTTGGCACTGCTACAACAGCAGATGAAGCTTTAGCTGTTGCTGATGAGTTAGATTTTCCTATTCTGGTAAGACCATCGTATGTTTTGGGTGGTCAAGGAATGAAAATTGTAATCAATAAACAAGAATTAGAAGAGCATGTTGTAGATATATTACGTAAAATACCTAATAATGTGTTGTTATTAGATCGTTATTTAGATGGTGCCATAGAAGTTGAATCAGATTCTATTTGTGATGGAAATGATGTATATACCATTGGTATTATGGAACATATAGAACCTTGTGGTATACATTCCGGAGATTCTAATGCTACTTTACCTCCATTTAATTTAGGAGAGTTTGTTATGCAGCAGATCAAAGATCATACTGTAAAAATTGCCAAAGCGTTAAAAACTGTAGGCTTAATAAACATTCAATTTGCCGTCAAAGATGATATAGTCTATATTATTGAAGCTAACCCAAGAGCTTCACGTACTGTGCCTTTTATATCTAAAGCTTATGGTGAACCTTATGTGAACTATGCTACCAAAGTAATGTTAGGTGAAAATAAGGTAAAAGACTTTACTTTTAATCCGCAGTTAAAAGGATATGCCATCAAGCAGCCTGTATTTTCATTCAATAAGTTCCCAAATGTAGATAAAAAATTAGGTCCTGAAATGAAATCTACCGGTGAAAGTATATTGTTTATTGATAGTTTAAAAGATGATCAGTTTTATGAATTATACTCTAGACGTAAGATGTATTTGAATAAGTAGAATGAACTATATTATTATTTAATCATTAACTACAAATAGTATTAGAAGAAGCTGTTTTAGGGGTAATAAAGCAATTCTATGGGGAGCAATTGCAGGTACTATTCCTGATTTAGGTATGTCAGCAAATTTTTTTACAGATACCGTTTCTGCTTTAGAAATTCATAGAGGTTTAACTCATTCTTTATTTTTTTGCATCCTTTTTTCACCAGTAATGGCTTGGTTAATGGGAAAAATCTATAAAGTTAAAGAAGCAACTTTTAAAGAATGGCCTTTTTTTATTTTCTTGTTTTCGTAACCCACCCTTTATTAGATGCACATACCACATGGGGAACTAAGTTTTTTTTGGCCTTTAGATATTCGCTTAGCATATAAAACTATTTTTGTAATAGATCCATATATACTCAATCCATTTAGGTTTTCGGGAATCCAAGATTTCACAGTCTAAATCATTCATTCATTTAATCTAAAGAATTCCTCGAGGCTTGCCTCGGGGTAAAAGTGGAAAGTTTGAAAACCTTAGGTTTTCATTAATCTAAAAATATTTTTTCCGCTTGATACCTCGTCAGCTTGCTGCGGGGTCATT
>JAKISU010000033.1 GCA_021648445.1 Flavobacteriaceae bacterium | reverse complement strand
GAGCTAAAGTGATTGATTTCCTTGATAATCAAATTTGGATAAATGATGAATTCGAAAATAGATTAACCGATAATTTCCAAATCATTAAACCCAATTTTTCGGGTTCCTATCTGTAATGAGTATAATATATTGATTATTCGGAAAAATGCTATCGAGAATTTTTCAGCTGATAATATCAAATCTTCTGAACCCTATTCAGTATTAGAGGATGTTTTTGTGCCTCTGTATTTCTTTCACCGTTATCAAACAGAAGCTGTTGTTAAATTGATAGGTGGTTTAGACTATAATTATGCTACTAAAGGCGACAATCAAACAATTGTAAAACGTATTGATGGAGCGACCGAACGAAAAGCATTGAATGTTTTACTAAAAACCATTGATATAAATACTATTGCTGTTCCCGAGCGAATATTAGAGTTATTTCCGCCAAGAGCAATGGGTTATGGCAAAAGTAGAGAATCGTTTAAGAGTAAAAACGGTGTTGCTTTTGATCCTTTTGGAGCAGTTGAAACCACTTCTGAAATGACGCTATCTTTATTATTACACCCTGAAAGAGCTTCACGTTTAATACAGCATAAAAGTATAGATAATAGTCAATTAGGGTTAGATGAGGTAATTAATACTTTAATAGAAAAATCGTTTAATAAAAACTATAAGGATACCTATTATCAAGAGTTACAAAATGTAGTAAATAATCAAGTGTTGAATCAGTTGTTTTACCTTGCTGCCAATGATAATTCATACAAACAAGTGAATGCCATTGTAAATTCTAAATTGGATGAAATTTCAATTTTATTAAAAAGTAAAAAATCAAATGGTGTTCAAAAGATATATGATTTGGAGTTGATCAAAAGTATTGAGGGTTTTAAAAAGGATCCGTCAAAGTTTAAGAGAATCAAAGCACCTAAAATACCAGATGGCTCACCAATTGGGATGGAGTGATACTCCTAAATAAAACATGTTAACTGTCAGGCTGAGCCTTTCGACGAAGTTTATATCGAGCCCTTCGTCTTCGCTCAGGATAGACTAAAGCCGAAGCCTTGTAAAAAGATACATCTAATTGTCAGGCTGAGCGCAGTCGAAGCCCTAAAGGAATAATTTCAAAATGTATAGTTATTATGTTTATATTCTTAAATGTTCAGATAATTCTTATTATACAGGAATTACTAATGATTTAGACAAAAGGTTTAAAGAGCATCAATTAGGTTATAAAAAAGATAGTTATACATATAAAAGAAGACCTCTATCTTTAGAGTTTCATCAAGAATTTAATGATGTGCTTCAGGCAATTTATTTTGAAAAGAAAATTAAAGGATGGACTAGGGCGAAAAAACAAGCATTAATAGAAGGGAATTCTGATATGTTACTCATACTTTCTGAATGCAGAAATGCAACACATTACAAGTATAAACCTAATATTTAATTATCAAGCACTTCGACTGCGCTCAGTGTGACAGTATAGACTTTAAGAATATACTGTTACTCAAAGAATATTAAAAAGAAATTTTTAAATTATAAATTTATGATTATAAACCTATTAAGCGACACCATTACAAAACCAACTAAAGACATGTTAGAAGCTATGTTTAATGCTGAGGTTGGTGATGATGTTTTTAATGCCGACCCAACAGTAAAACAATTACAAGAAAAAATAGCAATATTGTTTGGTAAAGAAGATGCATTGTTTTTTCCTTCCGGCTCTATGGCAAATCAAGCAGCTATAAAATTGCATACACAATCGGGTGACCAATTAATTTGTGATAAATGGGCACATGTCTATAATTTTGAAGGAGGAGGTGCGGCTGCGAACTCAGGGGTTTCATCTGCACTGATTGATGGAAATAGAGGTATGTTCATAGCAGAACAGGTAGAAGAATTAATAAACGATCCTAACAACATTCATGTTGCCAAATCACGATTGGTCAGTATTGAAAACACTACAAATAAAGGCGGTGGTGCTTGTTGGGATATTAACGAGGTTAAAAGAATAAAACAAGTTTGTGATGCGTATAGTTTATCATTCCACCTAGACGGAGCGAGATTGTTTAATGCTTTAGTGGCAAAGAATGAAAACCCAAAACAATATGGAGAATTGTTTGATACCATTTCTATCTGTTTGTCAAAGGGATTAGGTTGTCCTATAGGTTCTGTTTTATTAGGTACAAAAGAACATATTAAAAAAGCGCTACGTATTCGAAAATTATTTGGAGGAGCTATGCGTCAGGTTGGTTATTTGGCTGCTGCCGGAATTTATGCGTTGGATAATCATGTAGAAAGATTAGCTGAAGACCATAGTAAAGCTAAAAAAATTGCTGAAGCTTTAAAGGATTCTCCAGCTATTAGAAAAGTAGAACCTGTAGAGACTAATATTATTATTTTTTATACTGAAGATAATGTTAATGAAACTATTTTTATTAATAAGTTAAAAGAGCAAGGTATATTACTTTCAGATATGGGACAAGGTAAATTACGAATGGTTACACATTTAGATTTTACGAATGAAATGCTTAATGTGCTAATAAATAAAATAGAAAACTTAAAATTTTAATAGGTAACTTAGTCCTTCCCTTTGGGAAGGATTTAGGATGGGCTTAAAAATAAAACCTTAAAATAGGCGAAAAAGCAGAAGCAAAAATGCTTTTACTATCATCAAATAACACATCATATCTAAGACCGGCAGAAAAAGAGCCAATTCTATAAGCACCGCCTAAATACAAAGCGGGATAATCAAAATTAGCATCTGGAAAACCTGGTAATTTTTGATTGACAAATAATTGCTCAAATTCAGCTGAAAGCTGAAATTCTTGTATAGGATTATACAATGAAATAATGCCGGCACCAAAAACATTTGATTTTAAATCATTATTTTTTGCATATAAATAACTTCCTCCTAATCCGAGCGCAAACATATCATTAAACTCATAAATAGCACTTGGTGAAATGGCAATCGTAGTACTGTTAGATCCAAATCCTAAACCAAATCCGCCTCCAAAACGAACGTTGTCCCAAAATTTAGGTGTATTGTCATTTTGTGCAAAAAAAGTAAATGAAATTAAAAAAAAGAGCAATAGTGTAATTTTTCTCATAATGTAAATCCATTTTGTTCGTCTAATATAATTATTTCTTTGTAATTTTCAGTGTTTTTAAAAAATTGTATAGTTTCAGAACATTTGTCATTCCCGCGTAGCAGCCCCGAGAATTCGGGGCAGACCAACCTAAACAAATGAAAACCATTCATCAGTATTATGTCTATATCTTAACAAGTAAAATAAGAGGAACATTGTATATTGGTATGACCAATGATTTACAACGTAGAGTTTATGAACATAAAACAGGAATAAAGAAAGGATTTACTCAAAAATACGGCGTCAATAAACTTGTGTATTTTGAAACCTTTACAAAATGTAAATGAAGTATGGATTCCTGCCAAAGTTTATCTTGAGCGAAGACGAAAGGCAGGAATGACAAAACAAAAAAAGAAATAATAAAATGAAAACAAAACTAACTCTATTAACTGTATTAATTTCAGCAATTTCATTCGCACAAAGTGATGTTTCAAAAATGCTTACTGAAATAGCTATTGCTCCTTCAGCAGAACATATAGAAAAAGACATCCGTACATTAGTAAACTTTGGTACCCGTCATACTTTATCAGATACACTTTCTCAAACTCAAGGTATAGGTGCAGCCAGACGTTGGATAAAATCGGAGTTTGAAACCATTTCAAGTAATTGTAATAATTGCTTAGAAGTAAGTTTTCAACGGAACTTAGTGCCTGAAAATGATAGAAGAATCATTAAAGATACCTGGGTGGTCAATGTATTGGCAGTTCAGCGCGGTACAAAGCATCCTAATCGTTATGTAATTATGTCTGGCGATATTGATTCTCGTGTAACAGACCCTAATAATTTTACTTCAGATTCTCCGGGTGCAAATGATAATGCATCTGGAATGGCTGGCACATTAGAAGCTGCCAGAGTATTAACCAAATATAAATTCCCGGTTTCCATCATTTATGTAGGACTTTCAGGAGAGGAGCAAGGTTTGTATGGCGGACAGTATATGGCAAAAGTCGCTAAAAATCAAGGTTGGGATATAGTTGGTGTGCTGAATAATGATATGATTGGTAATATTAAAGGTATTGATGGTGTGATAGATAATAGTACTTTTAGAGTTTTTTCAGAAGCTATTTCTATGGAAACAACAGAAAAGGAACGAAGAATGATGCGTTATTACGGAGGAGAGGTTGATGGTCCGTCAAGACAATTAGCACGATATATTGATAAATTAACAGATGATTATATGACCAATCTAGATGCCATAATGATATATAGATTAGATAGGTTTGGTAGAGGAGGGCATCATAGACCTTTTAACGATGCCGGTTTTACTGGAGTTCGCATTATGGAAACACATGAAAATTATAACGAACAGCATCAAGATATCCGTACCGAAAACGGAATCAATTATGGTGATGTTATTGAATCGATCAATTTTGAATATGCAGCAAAACTGACTGCTGTGAATGCATTGACATTAGCATCGCTTGCATCTGCACCACCAGAACCTAAAAATATAATGATTGGTGGTGCTGTACAACCATCTACAAGATTAAAATGGGATGCTGTTAATGATGACAATGTAGTTGGTTATAAAGTATATTGGAGAGATACTACTTCACCGCAATGGCAGCATAGTCGTTTTGTAGGTAAAGTAACCGATTATACACTTCAAAATATTGTGATTGATAACTATTTGTTTGGTGTGGCAACAGTAGGTGAAAATGGTGCAGAAAGCCTGATACAATTTCCACGAAAGTTAATACCACGTAATTAGTGTTAAAGTTTTCCTAACGCTGTAATAAAATACTAATTAAGCCGTCTTATATATAAACCGAAAATAAGATGGTTAAAAAAAGTATTTATTTTGTTTTTATATTCACTTTATTATCGTGTAATTTATCTGCCGGTAAAAAAGTAGAAAGCAAAAAAATAACACAAAATTCAGAATCTATGAATGGATTAGAATTGGCCACTTTCGGTAACGGATGTTTTTGGTGTACCGAAGCAATTTTTGAACAATTAGAAGGTGTAACAAAAGTTGAATCGGGTTATGCAGGAGGTGAAGTTAAAAACCCTACTTATAAAGCGGTTTGTACCGGAGAAACAGGGCATGCCGAAGTAATTCGATTAACATATAATCCTAAAGTGATTAGTTATAGAGAATTATTAGATGTATTTTTTAATACACATGACCCAACAACATTGAACCGACAAGGAGCAGATGTGGGTACACAATATAGATCGGCAATTTTTTACCATAACGAATCGCAAAAAAATGAAGCTGAAAAGATGATAGCTGACTTAGAAAATGAAAAAATATTTGATAATACAATTGTTACAGAAGTTACTGCAATAAATAATTATTTTGTAGCTGAAAATTATCATCAAGACTATTATAACAATAACAAAAATGAAGGCTATTGCCGAATGGTAATCAATCCTAAATTAGATAAGTTTATCAAAAAATATAAATATAAATTAAAGAAATAAAATATTAGCCATTTCTAATTTTTGGCTTTTGCCCTGCGAATAAAAATTTGGTTGATTTTTGGTTTGAAGATTTGTTGGAATTCATTTTTCAGCAAATCTTCTATTTTATAAGTATAATTTATATCTTTCCATTTTAAAACTATAGATTATGTCTTATCAAAAATTTGAAGAATATAATATAGAAGTTACAGATGATATTAAACAGAAATATCAATCAATTATTGATAGTATAGGTGAAGACCTTAAAAGACAAGGGCTTCAAAAAACACCTGAAAGAGCTGCTAAGGCTATACAATATTTAACACAAGGCTATGATTTGGATGCTGAAAAAGTATTGAAATCTGCTTTATTTGATGAAGACTATAGTGAAATGGTTATCGTAAAAGATATAGAGTTGTATTCGCTTTGTGAACATCATATATTGCCTTTTTTCGGAAAAGCACATATAGCCTATATACCTGATGGTAAAATTGTGGGTTTGAGTAAAATACCACGTGTAGTTGATATTTTTGCTCGTAGATTACAAGTGCAAGAACGCTTGACCGACCAAATTGTGAGTGTTATTAATAATGTTTTAAAACCACAAGGTGTGGCTGTGGTAATAGAAGCATCACATATGTGTATGATGATGCGTGGTGTACAAAAGCAAAATTCAGTGACTACAACTTCAGCTTTTAGAGGCGCTTTTAAAAAGATGGAAACTCGTAATGAGTTTTTAAAACTAATAAGCTCTAAACTTTCTTAAAAATGACATTCTTGTTGCTATACTATTAGTGAACTCGTTTAAACTTTTTCTATTTCCTAAAAAATGACTAAAATTTGCCCATATTTTGTTTACTCACTTCCTTTTTATTTATTTTTAAAAGAGTTCGTGATGTGCTATGCAGTTCTTTTCTTGTATGTAGCGGTGCTATATCTTTCAAAAAGTGCCTCATCTGAACCCCCAAATTACTCGGGGCTATCTCATTTTCGGTTAAAAACAAAAAGTTTAAACGAGTTCAGTGTATAAATAAAATTTCAAAAATGACTAAACCAGAAAAAGAAAGAAAATATTTATTATTAATAATGGGCTTGCTGTTTGATGCTATAGGAATGTTGTCATTTGCTGTTCCTGGTATTGGTGAATTTAGTGATGTAATTTGGGCACCTGTATCAGCATTATTGATTTATAAAATGTATAAAGGTGTAGAAGGAAAAATAGGAGGAACAGTAGCATTTTTTGAAGAAATAATACCAGGCTTAGATATTATTCCAACCTTTACATTAACATGGATCTATAAGTTTCTAATTAAAAAAGGAAAAGTCTAGATTTTTAAAACATTGCTCTTTAGTTAATTTTTTTTTGTTTAAATTAGTATTCTTAAAAAGTTGCATAGTGCAATAAAATTTGTTTTTTAACAAACCGATTTAATAACCAAAAAAATATTTATTATGAGTGAATTAGCAGAAAAATTAGCTAAACTTAAAGATCAAGCAGTATCACAATTAAATGATTCAGGAGTTTCTAGTATAGACCATGATCTTCTTGATGATTTAGTTGGTAGAATGAAATTAATTGTTGATAATCAAGATGCTGTTTTAGTGTCAGGTACTGATCCTTCAGAATTAGATACGGTTAGAGCTAATTTTGTTGTAAAAAAATTAGGAATAGATGATAAAGACAAAGCAATGGCTGCTATTAATAAAGTTGTTGGTAAAATGTCAGGCATTAGAATGAAAAATAGAGCTGCATTTTACTATATGGTTCAAAAAGAATTGAGTTAAGACTTTATAATATCTAAAAATTAATAAAGGGTTATCAAAAATGGTAATCCTTTTTTTATTTTTCTTTAAAAAATCGTCCAAGTCCCATTCTACTTAACATCTTCTTCTCAAAATTCCAAAAGAATTTGAATTGTCCAAATAACCATCCGAATAAAACGAGCATAATTTGGTAAAAAATAAATCCGATTAGAACATAAAGCATCCAGTAAATAATTATATGTAAGTTCTCTTTGGTGACTCCAAGAGTTTTAATAATCGGTTTTGCAACATACAAGGAGGAAGAACCGGTAATACTAAATACAAAAATAATAATTAGTATCTGCCAATTTGAACTTAATTCCCAGCGCTTCTTTAATTTTTCCATTTGTACATTTTAGGTTGCAAAATTAGAGATAATGCTATAGAGTTACTCAAAATATTTCATAAAAAAAACCATTCACCTTAAACGAATGGTTTTCAATTGATTTGTTGTGATTATTTATTTGCCAAAAAGTCCACCTAGCAATCCGCCAAGCCCACTTTTCTTACCACCACCTAAAATCATTCCGGCAACATCATCTATAATACTACCATCACCGTCAGAATCTAGCAAACGCTCTACCATATTTTGTTGCTGACTACTCTCACCACCTAACATGCCACCTAATAAGCTACCAAGTCCACTTTGGTTAGAAACACCTTGTTGACGTGTTTGTTTACCTAAATATCCCATAATAAATGGTGCTGCAACTTTTAATATATTCATTGCAGAACCCATATCTACACCACTAGACTTACTAACTGCACTTGCAACATTTTGTTCTCTACCACTAAATACATGTCCTAAAATTCCGGCACCGTCCTGCATTACATCATCATCAATACCACCACCTCCGAGAATGCTACCGAGATTATCTAAAATACCGCCTCCATGTTTTTGATTACCTAATGCACTTAATAAGCCGGCAGCTCCTTCTGGAGTTTTAGCATTATTTCTCATAGCACCTAAAATTAAAGGTAATGCAGCACCTAGTGCTGTTGTTGTTGTTTTTTGATCCTGCCCTAATTGTTGACTTGCTCCATTGATTAAGGTTTTACCAATGTCACTATTCAATAAGTCGAAAATACTTGCCATTTTTATGTTTTTTAAGGTTAATAAATGTGTTACAATATACAATATATTGTGAAAGTATAAAGTAACCTTTACATTGATGTTAAAAACTGCTTATTTTTTATTTGAACATATTTTTCTATCTTTCAACAAATTTAAAAAAATATTTAATGAAAAAATTAGCATTGCACTGGCAAATATTGTTAGGAATGGTTTTAGGTGTGCTCGCAGGAGTATTGATGACTACTGTTGATGGAGGTAGAGAAATTATTCAAGACTGGATAAAACCTTTTGGTAAAATATTTATCAATGTATTAAAAATGATAGCGATTCCCTTAATTTTAGCTGCACTTATTAAAGGAGTATCAGATTTAAAAGATATTTCAAAACTTTCTAAAATGGGTGGTAGAACTATTGCTATATATATAATGACTACTATAATTGCGGTTTCAATAGGTTTGCTTTTGGTTAATATTATTAAACCGGGTAATTCAATTACAGAAACTACCAGAATAGAAATGGTAGAGAATTATGGAGCGAATACTACCAAATATAAAGCAGAAGCAGAAACACAAAAAGAAAGTGGTCCATTGCAGGCACTGGAAGACTTAGTGCCTCAAAATATTTTTGCAGCTGCAACCAGTAACAGAAATATGTTACAAGTAATATTTTTTGCTGTTTTTTTCGGGATAGGATTGATATTGATACCAGAAAAAAAAGGTGAAACTGTCAAAAAATTCTTTGATGGATTTAATGAAGTGATCTTAAAAATGGTTGACTTAATTATGCTGGCAGCACCTTATGGAGTATTTGCATTGTTAGCTGCTTTGGTCGTCGAATCGCCAAGTATAGATTTGTTTAAAGCATTGGCTTGGTATGCATTGACAGTTGTATTAGGGTTGATGGTCATGATTGCAGTTTACAATTTAATAGTATTTTTATATACTAAAAAGAAACCTTCGTTTTTTATGAAAGGTATATCGCCTGCACAATTACTAGCATTTTCAACAAGTTCTAGTGCGGCTACCTTACCGGTAACTATGGAAAGGGTTACTGAACATTTAGGCGTAGAAGAAGAAGTGTCAAGTTTTGTATTGCCAATTGGTGCTACTATAAATATGGATGGTACCAGTTTGTATCAAGCAGTAGCGGCAGTTTTTATAGCTCAAGCCTTTGGTATGAATTTAGAACTTGGTACACAATTAGGTATCATTGCAACTGCTACATTAGCATCTATTGGTAGTGCCGCAGTACCGGGAGCGGGAATGGTGATGCTTGTAGGTGTTCTGGGTTATGCTGGAATTCCCGAAGCAGGTTTAGCTTTGATCTTTGCAGTTGACAGACCTTTAGATATGTGTAGAACCATAGTTAATGTTACAGGAGATGCTACCGTTTCTATGGTTGTGGCTAAATCAGTAGGGAAATTAGGCGAGCCACATGTAAAAGATTGGGACGATGATTATCCAAAGGTAGAGTAGGCAGTCCCGATAGCTATCGGGATCAGTACTCAGTTGGTAGTGAAAAGATAAATGTACGTTGTACGTCTCTGATAGGTTGACCACTTAAAGTCAATTTATATGAGAATAAATTTAAAAAAATTACGAAAAATACGACGTTATTCTGAAGAATTTAAAAAAGAAATAGTCTCTTTATTCGAGAAAGGTAGCTATAGTGTTTTGCATAAAACGGTTGAAGAGGCATAATTTTTAAAAACCAAACCTCAAAAGTTGTCATTCAGAGTCTTTCGACAAAGTCTATCCTGAGCGAAGATGAAGAGCTTAAAGACAGGCTAGCGGAGAACCTCTTACAATAGATAGGTTATTGATTGTAATTAGAAATTTATCAGAAGAACAATGTTAAAAATTAATTCACCTTTAGTTTCCGTAAATTGGCTTTATGAGAATTTAGAGGCATCAAACTTGATAATTTTAAATGCGACTATAAAAAAGGTTACAACTATTGATATTTCTTCAGGAATAATCGAAAAACAACAAATCAAAAACACTCGCTTTTTAGATATAAAAAATAAGTTTAGCGATCTTACTTCAGAGTTGCCAAATACAATGCTATCACCTTTGAAGTTTACTGAATCGGCAAGACAGTTAGGTATTTGTAATGATAGTGCCATTGTAGTTTATGACGAGCTGGGCATTTATTCCAGTCCAAGAGTGTGGTGGATGTTTAAAGTGATGGGACATCATAATATTGCAGTTTTGGATGGAGGTTTACCTGAATGGGGAAAAGCAAAACTACCTTTGGAAAAAGCAATAAAATATATAGGCGAAAAAGGTGACTTTACAGCAAAATATAATCAAGATTATATAAGTAATTATAATGATGTATTTACTGCAATTGACAATAATAATATATCAGTATTAGATGCTCGGTCAGAAAATCGGTTTAATGGACTGGAAGTTGAACCGCGAAAAGGATTAAGAAGCGGACACATACCTAGCTCTGTAAATTTACCTTATTCAAAATTAATTGAAGAAGGTAAAATAAAAAGTAAAAATGAATTAAAAACTATCTTTACAGAATTGATCAAAGAAGAGAATAGACTAATTTTTTCTTGTGGTTCAGGTATCACTGCTTGTATTTTAGCATTAGGAGCAGAAATTTCAGGACTCAATGATAAATCGGTTTATGATGGTTCATGGACAGAATGGGGGTCCCGATAGCTATTGGGGTTGACGATTTATGAATTACGATTTTAAGGTTTGTCTAAGTAGATGGATAGTAACAATTGTTCAATAAGTTAAGAACGGTTGTCATTCAGACCCCGAGTACTCGGGGGAAGAATCTCAAAATTTAGAGATTCCTCATCGCACTTTCAGGCTCTTTCGGAATGACAGCAGTTTCTCAATTAAACACTCATAATCATCTAATAACAACTCAACAAAATGCAAAATTTATCTTAAGTTTTGACAATGATGAATCATCTGAAGCTGATATTCCTAAATATTCTCCAAAAGAAACTGAGCAACTGTTTAGATCGTATTCTAAAAGATACGATTTCACTTATAATATTAAACATTCAGATAAAATGTCGGCTATAGCTATGGTATTGAATAATATTCAAACCTTAGTGTTGAATTCAGATCATACTTATACAGATAGTGAAATTACAATACTTACCAATCATGAAATAGTGTGCATATGGTAACTACTATGAATGGTTTGTTACATACGTTAAAAATATTTTCACACGGATTGCCTAATAATGTTGAAACACAAGAGGGCTTAGCAGTTTTTGCAGAATATATGTCGGGAAGCTTGACAGTTAAAAGGCTTAAAAAATTAGCATATAGAGTGATTGCTGTTGATAGTTTGGCAAAAGGGTATTCATTTTCTAAAACATTTGGCTTACTCAATGATACATATAATGTAGATAAAGAAACAGCATTTTATATTACATTGAGAGTACATAGAGGAGGAGGATTTACAAAAGATTATTTGTACTTGACCGGCTTAAAAAAAATACTAGATTATTTTAATGAAGGTAAAGACATGAGTTTGTTACTTACAGGAAAAGTTTCTTTAGAGTATGTACATCAGATTGAATATCTGATTAAAAACGGATATGCGATTCGTTCGAAACATATAACTGACTCTTTTTCAAATAATAACAATACAAATAAGACGATTGATACTATTTTAAACGGATTAAAGTAGGAAAAATTAAAGAGTTCGTTTACCGTAGGGGATATGAATTTGTTTTAATGATTTATATCCACTAATACCCGCCAGTCGGACGGGCAGGAACGAAGTTAGCCTTTTTTTACCAAAAAGTCAAGGGTGTATATCTTGGGTTTTGAAAAGCTTCTAGAAATTTAACTCTTATATAAAGTTATTAATCTTATATTTGTAATACTTCTAATTGTGGTTTTATGTTGTTTGAGATAATATTAAAAACTCCCTGAAAACCATGAATTTTAAAAACACCTAGTTACACTATTGGAATTTAAAAAATTATCCTATACTATTGTACTGTATTTCGTAATGATTCTCTTTATGCTTTGCACACTATATTACCCGGTGCAGGGTATATTAAGCTCCCTCTTTTATTTCAAGTATTGAGTTCTATTTTGAAGTCTTAATGATTTTAAAGGATAAAGTATTCTACAATCTTAATTTTTCATCAAAGCGCTAAGTTCAATTTTTTAAATCATATTTTATATATGATTATTAAATATACTTAACTAGTTGTTTTTTAACAAGTATGCTTATAGTATAACTCAATGCAGTCTATTTTTATTATGTTTAATTTAATTTAATTGCCTATGGTATTATAAAAATTACACTTATTTTACATTGCTGTGAAACTTATTTTTCAAATATTTTTAAGGTTTACTGCTTCGATTATTGGTCTATTTTCCTATAAGTCGAGTAACAACATTGTTGGTTTTATTCAGAACATAATCTGAATTACCTTGGGATAGTATTGCCTTATATTATCAAAATTTAAGTTTTTTTGAATTAATCATTTAGATGTTATTTTCCTTTTGAAAAATAGCGTAGGGAAAGTACGTCCAAAAACATTGCGAAATAGTTTAATAAGTACTTGAAAATAAAATAGTTATGAAGTATTTTATGAAATACAGCGAACAATCCTTTCTCCCCTAAGCGAGAGAGATTCCAAAGAGGAATTTCTAAATAGTAATAATTAACATTAAAAATTTAGAAAACATGAACAAAGTAATTTTAACAGTATTAGTATTAGGAATGGGATTTATAGGATTTGCACAAGATAAAGCAAACACAACAAAACGTTTAAAATATGTAACCACCGCACCAGATGGTTCAGTAGCAATGACCATTACAGACGATAGCAGTAAGGATAATCTAAAATTAGAATCAGCAAATAATTTTTACAGGTTTGAAATATTAGATCCAACTACAGGAGAAGCAGTATTAGCATCAAGAAACCAAGGAAAAGAATGTGATATTGATAAAACTAAATTAGCATCAGGCACTTACAATTTAAGATTATATACATCAGATTTTGTAATCACATCAAAAATAGCAATAAACAATACAAAGAAGAAGCTTCCATCATTACAACCAACTGGCGAAGTTGTAGCATCAAGATAGTATTATCAATAATAAATGAAGCGAATATTTCCTTTCTCCCCTAATTGAGAGAGGTTCCAAAAAGAGGAATTTCTAAATAGAATAATAATTAACATTAAAAATTTAGAAAACATGAACAAAGTAATTTTAACAATAGCAGTATTAGTAATAGGATTTATAGGGTTTGCACAAGACAATGCAAGCAAACCACAACGATTAAAATATATAACGACCGGACCAGATGGGAAAACATCAATGACAATTTATGATGATACAAGAGAAGATAGTATGAAGTTAGAGTCGGTTAATAACTTTTACAGATATGAAATATTAGACCCATTGACAAGCGAGCCTGTACTATCATCAAGAAATAAAGGCAAAGAATGTACCATTGATAAAACCAAAATTGCAGCTGGCACTTACAATTTAAAGTTATACACATCAAATTTTGTAATCACATCAAAGATTGTAATTGGCAATTCAAGAAAAGCTAAACCATTAATGCAGCCTACAGGCGATGTTGTAGCATCAAGGTAATAATAAATGATTAATAAAAACCACTATTAAAAATTTCAAGCTGATGAAAAAGTCAACAATAATAAAAATTGCAATAGCTGTTTACACTATACTATTATTTAGTATTGAACACAATGCACAAAGTTTTAAAAACTTAGATGAATGTCCACAAGATATTACTTATTACAGAGAAAGTAGAGGAATGCCTCCATTAGTAAAAGTAATATATGGAAGACCAACATTAAAAAAAGAGAAAGCTTTTGGGTTTCAAGTGCCATTTAATAAAGTATGGAGAACCGGCGCTAATGAAGCAACTGAAATTACCTTTTTTCAAGACGTTATATTTGGTAATCAGCTTGTTAAAGTTGGTACATATGTGTTAGTGACAATTCCCGGAGAAAAAGAATGGGAAGTTATACTTAATAAAAATTTAGATGTATGGGGTGCATTTCAATATGACCCTAAAGCAGATATTGTAAAAATAAAAGTACCTGTAAATAAAGCAGAAAGACTTGAAGTATTTTCTATAGCCTTTAAGAGAATTATTCATAACGAAATACAAATGGTTCTAGGCTGGGATTCTACAAGAGTCAAAATTCCTTTAAAAATTAAGGATAATATAGTGGTTGCTAAATTATAGGTAATAACACCAAACCATCATTTTCTTCGATGGTTTGGTTCTTTTTAGTGAAACTCTGTTTTGAAAATTTGTGGTAGCAGAGCATTCAAAATAGTTAGTTGAACTAATCCTGCTGAAGAGCGAGAATTTCATCAAATAAACAATAAATCATCTCGATAGTCCAGAATACTCGGAGGAAAATTCCATAGTATTGTAGAATCTCATTAAACGAATAAACAACAAAATTTCTTTAAAAGGTTGTGACTGTAAAGGTATATTGAGCCTTATTTCTATCAAATTTCATCATTTTTATTATTCTAAAAACCGCATTTTTAATTCTTTTGTAGGTATCATACATACTTCTCTTTTTCCAAACCATTTATATCTATTTTTGGCTATGATATTATAAATAAAATCTCGAATAAATTTAGGGATAATTATAAAAACGTAGCCTAATTTCCAAATACCATTTAACTGTTTGATAATTTTCAAAATAGCAGTAGTTTTTTGATAAATTTTTTCATTTTCAATCAAAATAATCGAATCAAAATCAGAATTTTTTAATTGAAACTGTAACAAAATACTTTGAGCAGCGTCAGACTGTAATGAGGCGTATAAAAAACGTTGTTTTTTGTCTCTTTTAATGATGAATTGTACAGAGTTATTACATAAGTTGCAAACTCCATCAAATAAAATAATTGATCTGTTTTCTAAATTTATCATATAACAAAGTTACAAAATAGAGTTTGATTCGTCTTTTAACATAATATTAGGAATCTCTAAGAATGTCAATTCTTAATTTCGTAATAAATAATTAACCAAATGATTGAAATAAAAAAACTGCATAAATCCTACCCCATGGGTAAAGACTCACTTCATGTATTAAAGGGATTGGATTTACATATTAAAGAAGGAGAATTCGTATCAATAATGGGTTCTTCCGGATCTGGAAAATCTACCCTATTAAATATTGTAGGTTTATTGGATACTCATGATGAAGGAGAATATTATTTAAATGGACAACTCATCGAAAAATTAAATGAAAAAAAAGCTGCAGTTTTGCGTAATAAATTTTTAGGATTTGTTTTTCAATCATTTAATTTGATTTCTTATAAAACAGCACTCGAAAATGTTGCATTACCATTATACTATAAGGGAGTAGCTAGAAAAGAGCGCCAAGAAATTGCCATGGAATATTTAGATAAGGTTGAGCTTAAAGATTGGGCTAACCATTTACCAAGCGAACTCTCCGGTGGTCAAAAACAACGTGTAGCTATTGCCAGAGCATTGGTTGCACAGCCTAAAGTTGTATTGGCAGATGAACCAACAGGAGCATTAGATTCTACTACTTCAAGCTCAGTAATGGAACTGTTAAAAGAAATTAACCGTGAAGGTATGACCGTATTTGTAATTACGCACGAGGAAGAAATTGCAGCAGAGACTGATAGAATTGTACGGCTAAAAGATGGTATTATTATAAGTGATGAGAAAGTTAAAAAGAATGTAAAGGTTTAAATTATGTTTGATATAGGTCGTTGGCAAGAAATATTTCAGTCTATAGGTAAAAATAAACTACGAACCTTTTTAGGAGCATTTACTGTTGCCTTAGGCATTTTTATTTTTACTGTATTATTTGGTATGGGTAATGGACTTAAAAATACATTTAAATCTTTTTTTATAGATGATGCCACTAATACAATATTTATAAGACCGGGTTTTACTACTAAAGCCTATAAAGGTTTTAAAGAAGGAAGAAAAATACAATTTAAAAATGACGATATAGAATTGCTAAAAAAAGAATTTGGCAATAAACTAGAATATGTATCAGCTAGAATTTATAAAGGAGTTCAAGCCATTAATAAAAAAGAGTCTGGTAGTTATACTATAAGAGCAGTACATCCTGAGCATCAATTTTTAGAAAATACAATTATAACTCAGGGTAAATTTATTGATAAAAATGATATTAAAAATAAAACGAGAGTTGTCGTTATAGGTAGATTAGTTGAACAAGATCTTTTTAAAACTGAAAATGCTTTAGGTAAATTTTTAGAACTGAACGAAATTACATATAGAGTTGTAGGAATTTTTGAAGATGCAGGAGGTGATAATGAGGAACGTTTAATTTATGCACCGGTCACAACCATTCAATTAATTCATAAAAATACTGATGAAATTGATCAAATAAATTTATCTTATAATAGAAGTATTGGCATATCCGGTGCTAGAAAATTAGCTGGTGATATTAGTAAAGTTTTAAAAGAAAAACATTATGTAGCTAGAGATGATAGAAGTGGTATATTCGTAAGATCTGTCTTTGAAAATTTTGAACAAAACATGCAGTTTGCCAATGTATTACAACTGATTGTTTTATGGATTGGTATTGGTACATTGTTTGCAGGAGCAATTGCTATTGGTAATATTATGGTTTTTGTAGTTAAAGAGCGAACTAAGGAATTAGGTATTAGAAAAGCCTTAGGGGCTACTCCTAGTTCTATAATTGGTTTGATTTTACAAGAATCAGTTTTTATAACCGCTATAGCGGGGTATATAGGTTTGTTAATTGCTGTTTTTACTTTGAGTAGGATGGGTAATAGTTTAGAAGATTATTTTATAACGAATCCTCAAGTAAATACAGGCACTATAATTTGGGCGACAATTATATTAATATTTGTTGGTGCCTTAGCAGGATATATACCGGCTAGAAGAGCGGCACGTATTAAACCGGTTGTAGCTTTAAGTGATGATTAATATCAAAATTTAGAATAATATGAAATTTATTTTTGATAAAGATTCCTGGCAAGAAATCTTCGGTTCAATAAAGAAAAGTAAGTTACGAACAGCAATAACTATTCTAGGCGTGCTTTGGGGAATTTTTTTGTTTATTACACTATTAGGATCAGCAAGAGGAATGGAAAATGGATTTGATAAAAATTTTAAAAACCTAGCTACCAATAGTATCTTTTTATGGGCACAAAGTACAAGTATGCCAAATAAAGGCTTTCAAAGAGGAAGACAGTTACGTCTAAAAATTCAAGATGTTGATGCTATCAAAAGACAAATACCTGAAATAGCTTTTGTAGCACCTCGAAATGTACAAGGTGTTTTTGGTGGGCCACCGGCAACGGTTAAAAGGAAAACGAATTCTAAAACATACAAACTTTTTGGAGATTATCCCATATTAGATAATGTGAATAAAGTAAAAATTCTTGAAGGTAGATTTATCAATATGAATGATATTGAAGATGAAAAAAAAGTCTGTATCATTGGCGAAAAAGTAGTTGATGAATTATTTGAGAAAGATGAACAAGTGGTTGGAAGCTATGTAGAGATTAATGGTAGTTTTTTTCAAGTAGTTGGTGCCTATAAAGATAATCAGACAAGTTTTGAAGGAGATGATTCTATTTATATGCCATTTTCAACATTTCGAAAAATTAATAATACAGGAGACAATATAGGATGGATGGTAATAGCAGCCCATAAAGATGCTGATATTACGCAAGTAGAAAAAGATGTAAAAACGGTATTGAAGAGAAGGCACAATGTACATTTAGAAGATAAAAGAGCTTTTGGTTCTTTTAATTTTGGTGAAATGTTTAGTAGAATAACGGGTTTTGTAAAAGGGATAAAATTTTTAACATGGTTTGTAGGTATTGCTACTTTGATAGCAGGTGTAATTGCCATTGGTAGTATATTATTAATTACAGTTAAAGAACGTACCAAAGAAATTGGTATTAGACGTGCATTGGGTGCAACACCAAGCAAGGTTAGAGGGCAAATAGTATTAGAGTCAGTATTTCTGACATTGATTGCCGGAGTGTTAGGAATCATTTTTGGAGGATTAGTATTAATGGGACTCAACGCTGCGTTTGGAGATAGTGATAGTTTCCCATTTGTGAACCCCGCAGTAAGTATCCCTATAGCTATGGGTGCTGTTATCGCTTTGGTTACTTTTGGGTCATTAATAGGTATGATTCCTGCGCAGAGAGCAGTTAGCATCAGGCCTATTGAAGCATTAAGAGAAGAATAATAAAATTAAATATAAATTAATTAATCAACTGAAAAATATAAAAATGAAAAAAATAATTATATTTTCTATCATCGGAATTGCCTTTATAGCTGTACTTTTATGGTTTGGTAAAATGAATAGTAAATCTCCTATAGATTATGAAACAGAAAAGCCATTTAAAACAAATATTGTTAAAAAAACAGTAGCAACCGGTAAGGTTACTCCACTTGAAGAAATTGAAATTAAACCTCAAATTTCAGGTATTATTGACAAAATTTATGTAGAAGAAGGAGCACAGGTAAAAAAAGGTGATCTAATTGCAAAAGTTAGAGTAGTACCTAATGAGCAATCATTAAATAATGCTAGAGGTAGAGTAAACAGTGTTAAAATACAGTTAGGTAATGCCGAAATTTCTTATAATAGAAATAAAGCATTATATGATAAAGGTGTAATTTCTCGTTCAGAATTTGAAGCAATTGAATTATCTTATAACCAAGCCAAGCAAGATATCCAAAACGCCCAAAATGATTATCAGATCATACGTAGAGGGTTTGCCGGTTCGGGAGGATCAGCAAACACCAATATTAGAGCTCAAATCTCAGGAACTGTATTAGAGATTCCTGTGAAAGAAGGAGATCAAGTGATACAAAGTAATAATTTTAATGCAGGTACAACTATTGCTTCTATTGCTGATATGAGTAAAATGATCTTTGAAGGAAAAGTAGATGAGGCTGAAGTTGGTAAAATTAAAAAAGATATCACTTTAGATATTACATTAGGCGCAGTAGATGATAAAAAATTCCCGGCTAAATTGAATTTTATTGCTCCGAAAGGTACTGAGGAGAGTGGTGCAGTTCAGTTTATAATAAAAGCTGATGTAACATTAGATGAAAACTACTTTTTAAGAGCCGGATACAGTGCCAATGCGGAAATAGTATTAGAGCAAAAAGATAGTGTCTTATCTATTAAAGAATCGTTATTACAGTTTGATAAAAAAACTGAAAAACCATATGTTGAAGTTAAAATAGGTGATGATAAATTTGAAAAGAAAAATCTGGAATTGGGTATTTCTGACGGAATTAATGTTGAAATAATAAGTGGTATAACTGCTGAAGATGAAATTAAAGTTTGGAATAAAAAAGCTAAAAAAGATGAGGATGATGAAGATGAAAAAGATGATTAACAATGCTTAATAATATTTTAAAACCTCTCGTTTAATTATATAATGAGAGGTTTTTTATTGAAGGACTGACTGAACTTTAATAACATTATCTATTTACTAAACTGTTCTGCAATTTTTTCTGCCTTTCGGTTTTCAGCATAATCATAAAAACCTTCACCGGATTTTACACCTAATTTACCGGCAGTAACCATATTTACTAATAAAGGACAAGGTGAATATTTAGGGTTTCCGAAACCATCATACAATACATTTAAGATTGATAAACAAACATCTAGACCTATAAAATCGGCCAATTGTAATGGCCCCATTGGGTGAGCCATTCCTAATTTCATAACAGTATCAATTTCATAAACCCCCGCTACGCCTTCGTATAAAGAATAAATAGCTTCATTAAGCATTGGCATCAAAATTCTATTAGCTATAAATCCGGGATAGTCATTTACTTCAACAGGGACTTTATTCAAATTTTTAGAAAGTTCCATTATGGTATTAGTAACTTCATCAGAAGTTGAATACCCACGAATTACCTCTACCAATTTCATAATAGGCACAGGATTCATAAAATGCATTCCGATTACTTTATCTGGTCTTGAAGTCACAGCAGCAATTTTGGTAATAGAAATAGACGATGTATTTGTTGCTAAAATAGTATTCGTGTCACATGCCTCATCTAATTCTTTAAAAATTTTGAGCTTTAGATCTATATTTTCTGTAGCAGCTTCAATGACCAAATTGGTATTTTGTGCACCTTCTTTAATTGAAGTAAAAGTTTGAATATTTTTAAGTGTATTTTGTTTGTCTTGATCTGTAATTCGTTCTTTTGCAACCATTCTATCTAAATTTTTGGTTATAGTTGCTAAACCTTTATTTAGTGCTTCTTGAGAAATGTCAATGATAGTTACTCGATATTCATTTTGTGCAAATACATGGGCAATTCCGTTTCCCATTGTTCCTGCACCAATTACTGCTATGTTTTTCATAAGGTTGTTTTGATTAAAATTATATTATCCTTTTGTCATTCAGAACGCAGTATAGCGAAGTGAAGAATCTCTTTAATATTGAGATTCCTCGTTGTTCGTTCCTTCCAGAGTACGTGATCTGAATGACATATACATTTAAAAACAATCAATTATTTGTTGTGCAACACGTAAAGCTTTTGCTCCATCATTCAATGTTACAATAGGTCTTGTATCATTTATTATGGCATCAGCAAAAGTTTCTAATTCATCTAAAATGGCATTGTTAGATTCGATAGTTGGGTTTTCAAAATAGATCTGTTTTTTTATACCTTCAGCATTTTGTAAGATCATTGCAAATTCATCAGGATTTTTAGGTACATCTTTCATTTTTACCACTTCACTTTTCTTTTCTAAAAAATCTACTGAGATATAAGCATCCTTTTGGAAAAAGCGAGATTTCCGCATATTTTTCATAGAAATTCTACTTGCAGTTAAATTAGCTACACATCCGTTTTCAAACTCAATTCTTGCATTTGCAATATCAGGAGTTTCACTAATTACCGAAACACCACTTGCATGAATGTTTTTAACTTTAGAACCTACCACACTCAAAATAATGTCAATATCATGTATCATTAAATCTAAGACTACAGGCACATCTGTTCCTCTTGGATTAAATTCAGCCAACCGATGCGCTTCAATAAACATTGGGTTTTTTATCATATCCTTCACAGCTGTAAAAGCAGGATTAAAACGTTCAACATGGCCTACTTGTCCTTTTACATGTTCTTGACTGACCAAAGTTCTAATAGATTCGGCTTCCAAAACTGTATTGGTAATGGGTTTTTCTATAAAGATATGTTTCCCTTTGGTAATGGCTTCTTTGGCACAATTAAAGTGTGAAAGGGTAGGAGTTACAATATCGACAACATCTACAGCGTCAATTAGTTCAGTTACAGAATCAAATGAAGTATATCCAAATTCTGTAGCTACTTTTTGAGCATTTTCTGTACTTGGATCAAAAAACCCGATAAGATTAAACTTATCTGATTGTTGTAATAATTTTAAATGAATTTTACCGAGATGTCCGGCACCTAAAACACCAACGTTTAACATAAAAATAATTTTAAGCAAAACTACATATTTTTTTTCATTGAAAATTTATTTGGGTTAGCGAGAAAAATTTAGTGAATGACCTCTCGACTCCACTTGAGGAGACATTACCTTTTACTGTCTGGTCGAACACAGTCAAGACTTTAATGACAAGTAATAAATAAGCTATTTTAAATTATTTTTTTATTAAAATAATTATTTACTTTGGAGAAACAATCATGAAAGACTTACCAAAACATAAAGGACTTAGAAATCAGCTAGTTAAAACTATAAAAAGAAAAGGTATTACTGATGAAAAAGTTCTTAATGCGATTTCAAAAGTGCCGAGGCATTTATTTATGGACTCTGGTTTTATAGATTTTGCTTATCAAGACAATGCATTTCCTATTGCTGCAGATCAGACTATTTCTCAACCTTATACGGTTGCTTTTCAAACAGAATTATTAGAAATAGAAGTAGGAGATAAAGTACTAGAAATAGGTACAGGTTCAGGTTATCAAACGGCAGTTTTAATAGAACTAAAAGCAGAAGTCTATAGTATTGAACGTCAAAAAGAACTATACGAAAAGACTAGAAAATTTTTACCAAGGTTGGGTTATGTAGCTAAAAAATTAAATTTTGGTGATGGCTATAAAGGTTGGAGCGAATATGCACCATTTGATAAAATACTGGTCACTGCAGGCGCGCCATTTGTACCCAAACCATTATTGAGTCAGTTAAAAATAGGAGGTAGACTGGTCATTCCTGTGGGAGATAATGTACAAACCATGACACTATATATCCGTAAAGGTGAAAAAGATTTTGAAAAGCATGAGTTAGGTGAGTTTCGTTTTGTACCAATGTTAAAGGAAAGTCAGAAGTAGTATACAGTATTCAGTAAGCAAAATCGTAAATCGTAATTCATAAATCTAAAATCACAAGGCTTTCAAACTCAAATCCATATTATAAACAGAGTGTGTGAGTGCTCCAGATGAAATAAAATCTACACCACATTCCGCATACTTTCGTAATGTATTTTCATTAATTCCTCCGGAAGATTCTGTCAAACATTGATTCCCGATTAAAGTAACTGCTTTACGTGTATCTTCATAATTAAAATTATCTATTAAAATTCTATAAATACCATCAGATTTCAAGATTTCTTTAATTTCTTTAAGGCTACGAGCTTCAACAATAATTTTTAAGTCACGGTTTGTATCTTTTAAATAATTTTGGGTTTTAGTTATTGCTTTTGTAATACCTCCTGCAAAATCAATATGATTATCTTTTAACATGATCATATCATATAAGGCAAAACGATGATTTTCACCACCACCAATTTTAACTGCCCATTTTTCTAAGGCTCTGATTCCGGGAGTTGTTTTCCGAGTGTCTAAAATTTTTGTTTTTGTACCTTCCAATAGATCAACAAATGAACCTGTTTTAGTAGCAATGGCACTCATACGCTGCATTGCATTTAATACCAATCGCTCAGCTTTTAAAATAGATTGTGAACTGCCTTTAACATAAAAAACAATATCTCCATAACTAACTTGGCTACCATCTTCAATAAGCGTTTCAATTTTTAAATCGTTGTCAATAAACTTAAAAACCATTTTTGCAAATTCAACACCGGCAATAATACCTTCATCTTTCACTAACAGTTTTGCTTTTCCTGTAGTTTCTTTAGGAATACATGCTAATGATGAATGATCACCATCTCCTACATCTTCACGGATAGCATTACTTATTATGAGTTCTAATTCCTTTTCAAATTGTTGTTGAGAGATCATAAGCTGAAATTTGTGGAGCAAAAATAAGAAAAACAAAATTGAAGCACCAAATAACAAAATTCAAATAACAAATGAATTCTAATGATTTTATAAACGGACAAATTCCAAATTCCGCTTTTACAGAAGCAGTATTTACCTAATAGAGCTGACGGCCTTGACGCTTCAGGGTTGAAACCTGTCAGGTCTGATGAAAAATACTTGTTTTAGCAACAAAAATTGCTTTGTGGTATACAAAGAGGATAATCTTTTCTAAATTAATAAAAAAGTAATTTTAAACCTCAATTTTTAAATGTTAGATTTGCTCTATGAAAATAAAACTCATCTCAATAGGTAAAACAGAGGATAAAAATCTGAAGCAACTTATTGATGGGTATCAAAAGAGATTACGACATTATATCAAATTTGAATTTGAAATCATTCCAGATATTAAAAACGTTAAAAACCTTTCAGAAAATCAACAAAAGGAGAGAGAAGGGGAACTTATTTTAAAAAAAATAACATCAAAAGATCAATTGATCTTATTAGATGAGAAAGGTTATGAATTTCGTTCTATTGAATTTTCTCGTTTTCTACAGAAAAAAATGAATTCGGGTATTAAACAATTAGTGTTTGTAATTGGTGGTCCTTATGGGTTTTCTGAAACAGTCTATCAAAAAGCTCAAGGAAAAATATCGCTATCTAAAATGACATTTTCACATCAAATGATTCGGCTTTTTATGGTTGAACAACTCTATAGAGCTTTTACTATACTAAAACATGAACCGTATCATCACGAATAAATGTATAATTTTTTTTGGTTACCAATTTAGTTCTCAAAGCATTGATTTATAGATATAATTTTAATAGTTAAATAGGCATAAAAATATTAGAACATAATAGATATTTATTGAGTTTTATAGCTTATAATTATTTTGATTATGAGTCTTAAATGGTAATCCAATAATTTTTTTAAGTAGTTTTCTAACTTTAGTTGTTTTATATAGTGTACGTATTCATGAATGAATATGTAATTTCTTTTTCATAGCAATTTTCCCACTTCTATTCATAAAGGAGTGGGATTTTTTAAACAAAAAGTTAAGACTCTATAGAAATAATAATAACATTAAAAATTTAGAAAACATGAATAAAGTAATTTTATTAGTATTAGTATTAGGATTTACTGGATTTGCACAAGATAATGCGAACAAACCACAACGTTTAAAATATGTAACTACCGCACCAGACGGATCAGTAGCGATGACCATTACTGACGATAGCAGTAAAGATAATCTAAAATTAGAATCGGTAAATAATTTTTATAGATTTGAAATATTAGATCCAATTACAGGAGAAGCAGTATTAGCGTCAAAAAATCAAGGAAAAGAATGCGATATTGATAAAACAAAATTAGCATCAGGCACTTATAACTTGAGATTATATACCTCAAATTTTGTAATCACATCAAAAATAGCAATAAACAATACAAAGAAAGTACTACCATCATTACAACCAACAGATGATGTTGTAGCGTCAAGATAATCAATAATAAACATAGCTAACAATCCTTTCTCCCCTAATCGAGAGAGGTTTCAAAAAGAGGAATTTCTAAACAAAATAATAATAACATTAAAAATTTAGAAAACATGAACAAAGTAATTTTAACAGTATTAGTATTAGCAATAGGATTTGTAGGGTTTGCACAAGATAAAACAAACAAACCACAACAGTCAAAGTATGTAACCACTTCAAATGGTTCAGTAATTTTTAGAATGACAGACGATATGAGTGATGATGAAATTAAATTAGAATTTATTAATAATTTTTTTAAGATTGAGATGTCAGACTTAATTATAAATCAAAAAAAATCATTATCAAAAAATCAAGATAATTTGTCTATCGAAACTAAGCATAGTATTAAAGATGAATCAAGTATGTTAGATCAGATTATTATATCAGATTTAGCAATAAGAACTACAACTGAAATGCGTGCGTCGTTATATTTAACAGAAGAAATTACTGCTTAATTCAGTATAAATAATAAAGGCTCTAGTTTAAAGCGGTACTGTTATCATTAATCACAAGGAGTATAAAGGTTTACGCAAAGCTCACAAAGAATTATTTTCATTTTATCTTGTAACCTTTGTGCCATCCATAGTGCTCTTAGTGGTTAAACAAAAAACAGCAACACTATTTTAAACTAGAATCTTAATAAATGAAGGGAATATCTAAACGAGAGAGGTTCCTAAAGAGGAATTTCTAAATAAAATAATAATAACATTAAAAATTCAGAAAATATGAACAAAGTAATTTTAACAGTATTAATATTAGGAATAGGATTTGTAGGGTTTGCACAAGATAATGCGAACAAACCACAACGATTTAAATATATAACAACAGGGCCAGATGGGACAATATCATTGACAATTTATGATGATACGAGAGAAGATAGTATGAAATTAGAGTCAGTTAATAGTTTTTACAGATATGAAATACTAGATCTGATGACTGGTGAACCGGTATTTTCGTCAAGAAATAAAGGAAAAGAATGTACTATTGATAAAACTAAAATTGCATCAGGCATTTACAATTTAAAACTATACACATCAAATTTTGTAATCAGTTCAAAGATAAAAATAGGTACTACTAGAAAGGTGGAATCATTGGTACAACCTACAGGAGATGTAGTTGCATCAAGATAATATAAATAAAACCCACTATTAAAATTTTTGGCTTTAGTCTAATATAGCGTTGTTTTCTTTGTAAAGATGCTCAATTGTATATAAATACTCATTTCTTGCGTTGGTGTTTTCTAAGCTTGCTGTGATTATCTGCTTCATATAGCTTTGATTTTT
>JAKISU010000032.1 GCA_021648445.1 Flavobacteriaceae bacterium | reverse complement strand
ACAATATGATAATCACATTTATAGATCACATGGCTAAGTTTCTTATATTTGCTCATAATACAAATATAGGCATAGCCCTTAGAACATGACCACCTGCAAAGCAGGTGGTTTTATAAGATGAAATAAACTTTGATAAAAATGACATGATTTTGTGTTTTAGCGTTTAGTGTTGCTAATATATAAAATAGAATGGAAAATTCAAAATTACGTCTTATAAAATTTGCCATTCTATTAACCTCAGTTTGTATAGACTTATATCAATTTAACACCAAAACAACCGATATAAACCGTTTCAATTTTCCTTTTTTGGTGTTAAAAAATATTTCCATAACTACGGCTATGTAAATATTTTTCGCCTTGAAAAAGAAAAATATATTCCAATTTATTTATCAGCTGTTTTCATCAATTTAATTTTAGATTATAAAGTTAATCAAAAAAATGAATTATATTATTTGCCCTAATCCGAAAAGGATTGCAAACAGAAAAGTACTTAATGCTAATTTTTTTAATTCAGGGTCCAATTCTTTTGCATCCTTATTTTTATAAACAGTATATAAATGTTTAAAAACAGGAATAAAAGCTATCAAAAATAAAAATTGTTTTGGGGAGTCATAATGCAACATTACATACAATAATGTCAATAAAAATGCCCCAATTAATAAATAATAATGGTAATATTTGGCAAATTCTTCACCAATTTTTACCACTAAAGTTTTTTTATTGGCTTTAGCATCTGACTCTCTATCACGCATATTGTTTAAGTTCAACACACCAACACTTAGAAGACCAATAGCTGTTGCCGGTAGAAAAATTGTAAAATCAAGTTGTTTAGCATATAAAAAATAACTCCCTATGACACTTAACCATCCGAAAAAAAGAAAGACAAAAATATCTCCATAACCACTATAACCGTACGCCTTACCTCCCATCGTATATTTTATAGCAGCCACAATACTTGCAATGCCAAACCCTAAAAACAAAAAGAAATAGGTTAGATGTTCTCTACCAAAAGAAATATAGATCAATACTAATGCAATAATAAACGTAATAACGCCAGTAACTTTAATAGCATTGAGCATCTGTTTAGGTGTAATAATTCCACTTTGCAAAGCTCTTTCAGGACCTATTCTATCATCATTATCTGTTCCTTTTACACCATCTCCATAATCATTGGCGAAATTAGAAAGTACTTGAAACCCTATAGTAGTCAATAATGCTAAACTGCATATTTTCCAATCGAAATATCCATCCGCATACCCTAAAAAGCTACCGACTATAATTCCGGAAAGAGATAAAGGTAAGGTACGTAAACGGGCAGCTTTGATAAATGCCTTTGGCATGGTTATTAGTTAATGGTTATTGGGTTATTGGGTTATTGGGTTATTGGGTTATTGGGTTATTGGGTTATTGGGTTATTGGGTTATTGAAATTAAAAAAATAATTTTAGATTTTAGAGATTTAAATTCTTAAAACTTTAAATGAGTATAACTTGAATGATAAGTCCACAATTTTACTGTAAACTAATCCCGATAGCTATCGGGACTACTGACTGAATAATTAGTTTAAGTATTGTGGTTCTTCACTTAATTCTAATGCTTCTCTTATATTCACATTCTCACCATAAGATTGAGCAATGACAAAACAATCTTTAAAACCTAAACGCCTTAAATCTTCATTTAAAATTTTAGCTTCAGCATAAGTGATAAAGTTACCGATAGCATATTTATTTAAACCTCCTTCTTCAAATTCTTTCATATGCGCTAAATCATCAGAAAAAAGCTTGGCTTTAAAGTTTGTAAAAGCTCCTATTTGAATACTGTATACAATAGGCTCACCTGCAATGCCATCTTCACCAAGATCTTCATCTTCAAATTGGTTTATGCTGCCAATTGATGCGGCATCTTTTAATAGATTAAGCGAATCCATATCAACTAAGGTTAAGTTATTTTTCATCAGGTATTTTTCACTTGGAGTATTAGATTTATTAACAAAAGACCATAAAAATAAGGTCAGCAATAACAGTCCAAAAGAACCTAAAATAATTCTATGTTTTTTTAATATAGAGTTATTTTCTTCTTCATCTTTAAGTAAGGAATTTAATTTATATATGGTTTGATTTGCTTTATCAACTTCTTCATATATGTTTACCAAGTTTTTATCTTTAATATATGGCATAATTGGGTTGGGTTTAATTTTTGAGCCTTTTAAGTGTTGATCTCTTGTAAAAGGTTCTTATAGATCTTGAGCATTTGCGATCAATTCTATAATATCTAATACTTTTATTTCGTTTTCTTTTTCTTTATTTTTAATACCATCAGTCATCATTGTATTACAAAACGGACAACCCGTTGCAATGATGTCCGGTTTTACTTCTAGCGCATCTTCTGTGCGTTCTATATTAATCTCTTTTGTTCCTTTTTCTGATTCTTTGAACATTTGAGCCCCTCCTGCACCGCAACATAATGCATTTGATTTGTTTCGTTTCATTTCTACAAGATTAACACCTAATTCTTTAATTAAGTATCTTGGAGCTTCATATACATTATTTGCTCTACCTAAATAACAAGGGTCATGAAAAGTAATTCTTTTACCTGCATACTTTTCTTTATTGATTGTTATTTTTCCTTCATCTATTAGTGTTTTTATAAATTCAGTATGATGAACTACTTCATATTTACCACCTAATTCAGGATATTCATTCTTTAATGTATTGTAACTATGTGGACTCGTTGTTACTATTTTTTTTATCTCATATTCATTCAATACTTCAATATTTGTAATAGCTTGCATTTGAAATAAAAATTCATTGCCAGCTCTTTTGGCATGATCACCACTACAACTCTCTTCTACACCTAGTACGGCAAAATTTACATTTGCCTTGTTCAATATTTTAACAAATGCTCTTGTAATTTTCTTTGCTCTATCATCAAAGCTACCTGCGCAACCAACCCAAAATAATATTTCCGGTTGTTTTCCTTGTGCTAACATTTCTGCCATGGTAGGTACATTCATTGTCAATTAATTTAGAGTTTAAGCTCCATTGTCCCTCTCAGGCAGACATTTCCCCTAAGGGGAAACTATTGGAACTTCTATTTTTATTTTTTATTCTAATTGCTCTTGTTTTATATCTCTCTTACTGAAAACTGCAAACTTTTATTCGTGTTGACCATCATCAAAAACTTCAATTTTTACTTCTTTTTCTACTAAATCAGTAAATTTTCCTCTATATCTTGTCGCTTTTACCAAGTGATTATCTATCCAATGATAATTACCTCCTCTTGGTTTACCCATCAATAGGCTATGGTATTTGAATCCGTGTTTTTTTAACCAAATTTCTGTGTATTCTCTATGTGCTTCTGTTCTTGATGTGAAAAAACAGATAATATGTCCTTCATCATACCACTTATTCAATGTTATCAATGCATCTGGATAAACTTCTGCTGTAAGCATCCGTTCTGGTTCTTCATTAGGTATATCGTCACAAACTGTTCCGTCTATATCTATTAAATAGTTTTTAACTCCTTCTGCTAATTCAGGGCTCAATAAATTACCATCTTTATCTTTAAGTTCGTGTAATTCTTTATCAAATTTATTCTTCATCTTTCCAATTTAATCTATCTAATTGATTGTATTGCCATGGTGCGCCATTATTTTCGATGTTTGCCATCATTGCATTTAATTCTTGTGGAGCCGCTGATTTCTCCATTACCTGAAATCTTCTCATATCCATTATAATGGATAATGGGTCAATATTGATTGGGCATTCTTCTACACATGCATTACAACTGGTACATGCCCATAGTTCTTCAGTAGAAATTGTAGTTAATAAGTTCTTTCCGTCATCTACAAATTGACCATTTTTATCTATGTTTTTACCTATTTCTTCAATTCTATCTCTGGTTTTCATCATAATCGCTCTTGGCGATAATTCTTTACCTGTCAGATTTGCAGGACAAACAGAAGTACATCTACCACACTCAGTACAGGTATATGCATTTAATAATTGTACCCAATTAAGGTCTGTTGCATCTTCTGCACCAAATTTCTCAGGCACTTCATTAGTTTCAGATTCAACAGGAGTTGCAAACGGATCAGCATTCGGGTCTAGCATCATCTTCACTTCATTTGTAACTGATTCTAAATTATCAGACTTACCCTTAGCATTTAAATTTGCATAGTAAGTATTCGGGAAAGCTAATAAAATGTGTAAATGCTTTGAGTAATACAAGTAATTTAGAAATACCAATATTCCTGTAATATGTATCCACCAAGCTGTGCGTTCAATTAAATGTATAGATTCTGCATTAAAGCCATTAAATAGAGGAGCAATAAATTGACTGATAATATTACCTGAATTGGCTTCTTGAAATTGAATATCAGTAGCATTCATTACCAAAAATAATGTCATCAATACCATTTCAAAATATAAAATATATAAAGCGTCATTTTTAGGAAAACCCTTCATTTCTTTATTCCAAAATCGTGGAATGCGAAGTATCATTCTTCTAATCCAAAAAATAATAACCGAAATAAGTACTAAAGCTGCTAAAATTTCAAAAGAACTAATTAAAAAGCTATAAAATCCTCCTAGAGAAGAAAAAACTCTATGTGTACCAAATAAGCCATCAATAATAATTTCTAATACTTCTATATTGATAATAATAAAACCAATATAAACAATAAAATGCAACAAACCAGAAATAGGCTTACGCACCATTTTAGATTGCCCTAAAGCAATATTGATCATGTTCTTTAAACGTAGTGCAGAATTATCAGACCTATCAATAGCTTTACCTAATTTTATATTGCGAATTAGCTTTCTTATATTTTTTATAAAAAACCCAATTCCTACAATCAATAAAATTGCAAAAAGTATATTAGGTATGTATTGCATTTAATTTTTAACCTTTTTTATTTATGATTCCAATTTTCATCATCATTATCATTGGGTGATAAGCCCATAATATCTCCTTCTGTGTTAACACCTAAACCCAAAACCGTTCTATTTGCATAATTGAAATAGCTAATAACTTGGTTTACTTCTAAAATTTGTCCATCATCAAGCCCTTCATTTCTCATTTCATTTATCTGATTTTCAGAAACTTGAATAGGATTTTTAGTTAAATTTTCAGCATATCGTAAAACTAATGAATAATTTTTATCAAAAAAGGTTTCGTAAGAATTAGTTATTAACTTTTTTTTAATAACTTCAGCTTTGGCATCATCATTTAATAACCTTTTTAATCCTTTAACCCGCATTATTCACGGATATTCTATTCCAAAGCCAAACTACCTGCTTTACTTGGCAATGCTTAAAATTTGTTTCCTTCAAAATTGGGTAACAGTTTCTTCAGTAAAAAATGTCTGCGCTTCCCAATTAAATTGGTATTTTGACTTTTCATAACGAAAACCCATGAATAATACGGGTTAAAATGATGATCTACACAATAACTACAATTATTTAATATACTTACATAAACACCAATGGTTTCTAAAAACCATTTTGGCATTGTATTATTACTATGATGCAATACATTTTTGTACAATGACATATGTCCTGTCATAGTGTGAGGTCTCAAACTATGAATCTGCATTATGTTATCTATATTGTTATTTGGACCTTTTACTTTATCATACAATCGTTTTAAAGAGTTAGTAGCTTCTTTATACGAAATTGTTTTGATAAATGACATACCTAATTATTCTTGTGGTTCTTCAGGCTTGTAATTCTTAGGTCGTTTTCCGAAAAGAGAAAAGTGTACAAATCTTTTTGGATTGAGTTTCATCTCTCTAAGTAGTTCTTCCATTTCTTTAGAGGCGCCTTCAAGGTTTTTGTATAAGCCATCATCTTTTAACAGTTTGCCCATAGAACCTTTACCATTTTCAATATCAGCTAAAATACCATTAAAACTATTTAATGTTGTTTCTAATTTTTTAATAGTTGTTTTAAGGTTTGCATTATTCAATGAATCTGTTAAGTTCACTAAATTATTTGAAGCAATTGTTGCATTGCTCAATATTGAATCAATCTTACCATCATCTGCCAACATATTATCTAACGATTTAGAAGCGTTTTTAAAATTAGATAAGGTAGTATTCAATTTAGCAATAGATTGTTTTAGGTTAACTTGACTCTCTTGATCAAAAATTGCATTAAACCCTTGTAAGAGTGTATCAGCATTTATTAAAAAACTTTCAACTTTAGCTTGTAACGGTGCTATTTGCTCATTCAATGCTCCTAAAATACCTGCTTCAACATTTCCTCTTAAAGTATCTCCGGAAACGGCATTGCTTCCTGTAAAAGAAGTTAAAATTTTTATGGATTTACCACTAATAAAATCCGGGCTATAAATTTGAGCTACACTATTTTTAGAAAATTTAAAATCACTTTCTAAAGAAAATTTAACAACGAGTCTTCCCACTTTTTCCGGATGAAAATAAATGTTGGTGATAGTACCAACTTTTAATCCATTAATAGTTACAGTAGCCGAAGGTGACAAACCTTGAACATTATTATATTCAGCATAAAAAACTCTATTACTGTCTAAAAGGTTTGTTCCTTTTATAAAACTAAATCCCCAAATAAAAATGGCAATAACTAATAAGGCTATTATTCCTGTTTTAAGTTCTTTTGAGAGTTTTGGCATAGTAATTTATTATCAAGAGCAATATTACTAATTATTTCTGTGAGTAGAAAACCAAGAAGCATTTTAGATTTATGATTTATTTGATTTTTCAGATTATCTTGATTTATTCAATTACAATATTAAATTACCCATTGTACATTTTGAATAATCTAGATGAAAACTGATGTCAGGTTCGAGTGATTTTCGATAGTCCCGAAGCCTCCGGGAGTATCAAGAACTATTTTAAAGCTTCTTTAACTGAAATCTTTTTATCTTTTTTAAAAGCAACCACAAATGCAGAGGTAAACCCTTTTTCTTTGACCATTTTTTGCATTTCTTTTGCTTTCAAATAATCAGAAGTTTTACCGAAATAATATTTATGATGTGCACCAATCTTGATTCGTTCAATACCTTTCAATCCTTTAAAGTTATATGGAGCTGTTTTTAATTTTTTAGTACCTGATGCTATTTGAACTTTAAAATCGACACCTTTAACTATTCTGGTTTTTGGTTTTGTTGGTTTGGGCTCGGGTTTGGGCTTGATCTCAACAACAATATTATCATCAACTTGTTTTTTATATAGTTTTATTGCTTTATAGATGGCATCGGCTATTTCTTCTTGCCCTTTTTTTGAATTCAGGTATGAACCTTCTTTGGTATTAGTTAAAAAACCTGTCTCTACTAAAACACTAGGCATAAAAGTATTACGCAATACTAAAAAACCGGCTTGTTTAACTGACCTGTCTTTTCTTTTCAGAGTTTTGACAAAATTATTTTGTATCAAACTTGCTATCATAAGGCTTTGATCTAAATATTCTTCTTGCATCATTGTTAAACCAATAACAGCTTCAGGCGAATTTGGATCAAATCCATCATATTTTTCTTTATAATTATCCTCCATGAGAATTACTGAATTCTCTTTTTTAGCAATCTCAAAATTTCGATCATTCTCATGCAATCCTAGCACAAAAGTTCCTGCTCCATGTACATTAGCGTTTCCGAAAGCATCACAGTGAATTGACACAAATAAATCTGCCTTAGAATTTTGTGCAATGGTACCTCTTTCATGCAGTTCAATATAGGTATCATCTTTTCGTGTGTAGATTACTTCAATGTTTTTATCGGCATCTAGTAATTTTCCTACAGCTAAAGCAATTTTAAGTACAATATCTTTCTCTTGATATTTACTGCTTTTATGACCCAGATTACCAGGATCTGTTCCACCATGACCGGCATCAATGACAACTTTAAATTTCTCTTGGGCAAAAATAATTGTATTTTGTAATGAAAAAAAGAAAACGATAAGTAAAATAGCAAGCTTCCTTTTAGCTATTTTTTTTAATAGGGTTTTATTCATAAAATATTAACCATTTAACTATTTTTTAAGTAAAACCACTTAAAAAATATATGTAAGTTTGTAAGTTCAAAAACTGAGCCATTTTTTAAACTTTACAAAAATACTATTTATAGCATTGCATACAAATTTTAAGCATATAGTTTTTGTTTTCCTTTTTTTAAGTTTGGGATATCACCTGAGTTATAGTCAAGTTAAGACCAAAGACAAAGATTTACAAAAAAAAACCAATACTAAATTTGTTATCAAAGCACAAGATTCTATAAAAACGGATAGTATTAAACCTCCAAAAGAGTTTCTTGAGGGCATTATAAGGCATAAAGCAGATGATTATATTGCTAATGATTTTATAAAACAGCAAGCAACTTTATATAATAATGCAGAACTGTATTACCAAGATATTGAATTAAAAGCAGGTATCATTATTATTGATTATAAAAATAATCTCGCCTATGCTAAAGGTATTATTGATAGTTTAGGTAATTATACACAAAAACCTCATTTTAAGCAAGGTCAACAAGAAAGTGAACAAGATTCTCTAGTTTATAATTTTAAGAATGAAAAAGCAGTAATCTATAACACAAGAACTGAGCAAGGTGGTATTATTATCAAAGGGCAAATTACCAAACGTGAAAACGATTCAGTTCTATATGTAAATAAAGCACATTTTACGACCTCTACTAAAGACAAACCTGATTATGAAATTGTAACTAATAATATTAAAATAGTTCCCGGTAAAAAAGTTGTAGGGGGTTTATCTCAACTATATATAGCTGATGTACCCACACCGGCGATACTTCCTTTCTTTTATGCGCCATTAACTAAAGAAAGATCAGTATCAGGTTTTTTAATTCCTACATGGGGCGAAAACAATAATCAAGGTTTCTTTTTACAAAATGGCGGTTATTATTTTGCAATTAGCGATTATGTTGATCTGGCTGTTTTAGGTGATGTATATACGAATGGCAGTTGGGGACTACGTTTTGAATCTAATTATAATTTACGTTATAAGTTTACGGGAAGTTTTAGGTTACGTTTTGAAAACTTAATTACAAGTCAAAGAGGGTTTGATGATTTTAGTAAAAGAAATAATTTTAATTTACAATGGTCACATAGTCAAGCTACACAATCAAATCCTAATTCACGTTTTTCTGCTTCTGTTAATTTTGGTAGTAGTCAATTTTTTAGACAATCATTAAATGAATTTAATATCGCACAAAATGTAACCAATACCTTTAACTCATCCATATCATATTATAAAAAATTTGTAGGTACTCCATTTAATATGAATGTAGCACTTAATCATACACAAAATACAAATACAGAACAAGTTGATATGACGTTACCGTCACTGCAATTAAGTATGGATCGTATTTTCCCTTTTGCACCAAAATCCGGCACTAAAAAAAATGCACTTCAAAATATAGGACTTACCTATAATCTTGATGCTCAAAATAGAATTAGTATAAAAGAAGATCTTTTTCTAAAAAAAGGAATGTTTGATAATGCTCGTTCAGGAGCAAGACATACTATATCTCTAAGTACTAACATGAAAGCATTAAAATATATAACACTATCGCCAAGTGTCAATTATAATGAAGTATGGTATTTAAAGACCATTGATCAACAATATGATGAGAATACGAATTTAATTGTTAAGGATACGATTAACGGATTTGATTCTTTTAGAGAATATTCCGGTGGTATATCAGCTTCAACAAATATATATGGTATGTTTAATTTCAAAAAAGGACGTCTTCAAGCTATTAGACATGTAATGCGGCCTTCAATATCATTCAATTATAGACCTGATTTTAGCTTTTTTTATGATGAGGTGCAACAAAGTAACGACCCAGATGATTTGAGAGAGTTTAGTCGATTTGAAGGTGGTATTTTTGGTCAGCCATCAAGAGGATTATCAAGCAGTATAGGCTTCAGTCTTAACAATACTTTTGAAGCAAAAGTGATGTCTAAAGATTCAACTGAAACTGAAGCTAAAAAAATCAATATTTTAAATAATTTAAATTTTAGAACCAGTTATAATATTGCAGCTGACTCATTGCGATGGAGTCCGGTAAGTATGACTGCCGGTACACAATTATTTGATAATAAACTAAACCTAAATGTAAATGCTTCACTAGATCCTTATGCACTGAATGTCAGCGGAAACAGAATAAACACTTTCAATATTAATAATGGTGGCAGCTTGTTCAGACTAACCAATGCCAATCTTTCAGCAAGTTACTCACTTTCCAGTGATTTGTTTAGTAAGAAAAAACCTGATGATAAAAAAAACAATAACGCTTCCGGATCAGATCCAAATTCTGAAAGTTTATTTGGTAGTAATATAACTACAAGAAATACCGTTGATGATCAGGAAGAAAGTAATACTAAAGTTGCAAAATTATTTGGTGCTACTATTCCTTGGGACATAAGTTTAAGATACACTTTAGGCTATTCAAATAGAAGAAGAGAAAATGAGATCTCTAATAATTCATTGCAATTTTCCGGTAATGTAACACTATCACCAAAGTGGAAAGTTGGTTTTTCATCAGGGTATGATTTTAAACAAAAAGGGATTACGTTTACAAATTTAAGTTTTGAACGTGATCTAGATAGTTGGCGAATGAGTTTTAACTGGGTTCCGTTTGGTACTAATACAACTTATTATTTTTTTATAGGTGTAAAAGGTCCTTTAAGCGATTTAAAATACGATCAGCGTAGGGTACCGGATAGAAGGCTGTTTTAAGCTCATCTCTAGCTAGAACTATGCTTGGTAACTTCAATTAAAGCAATGCTTTAATCTCGTTAATCCAAAGGGAAGGGAATTCTAAAAGACTAAAAATTAATCACAAAGCATTAAACATGAAAAAAATTATCACAACTCAAAAAGCTCCTGCTCCCGTTGGTGCTTATAGTCAGGCAGTATTAGTGAATGGTATGTTATTTACATCAGGGCAAATAGCAATACATCCCGAAAATGGTAATTTAATTTTAGATAACATTAAAACCGAAACCAAACAGGTAATGGAAAATTTAAAAGTTGTTTTAAAAGAAGCTAATATGACATTTGAAAATGTTGTCAAAACTTCTATTTTTATAGCCGACATGAATGACTTTACAGCAATAAATGATGTTTATGGCTCTTATTTTTACAATGATACAGCACCTGCAAGAGAAACTGTTCAAGTAGCTTGTTTACCTAAAAATGTAAATGTTGAAATATCTATGATTGCAGTAGAATAGTTTATTTCGGGTTATGGGTTATGGGTTTGGAGTTTCTGATTAAAACTAACCCGTTGTGCATTTTGATGAAATTTCGCCTCCCGATAATCCCCAATGGTCGGGATTATATTTTACCTCACCCGGAACTGCGAAAAGCAGTTCCGACCTCTCCCAAGGGTCATTTCCTAGAATGAGGCATTTTAAATTAACATGTCCTCCTGAGCGTCCCGAAACTTCGGAAGAAGGGCTTTTATATTGATACTTCTAAGCATTTCGACTGCGCTCAATGTGACATTTAGGTAAATCTTATTTTTAAAATTATTCAATGCCATTATCTAGGAAATAACCCTCCCAAGGAGAGGTAAATCGGAAACCCCGAGGCATCCCGAGTACTCGGAATAGGGGAATTCTTTTCGGTTAAAACTAAACTATTTCTTTAATTTTTGAGTGTGATAATTTACTAAACCATCTATAGGCCTTTTAATAAAATTACCAACTTTAAAATCCATTTCTGTCGCGACTTCGTATATTTCATCTTGGGAAAGAAATGCTATTGAACCTGCAAAATGTACAGGTACTTCATGTAATTTATCTTTAAACTGATAAATCATGTTCCTGGTAAAATGTTTAAACCCCAACTTGATCATATCTCTAATATATTGTTCTTCCTTATTTAAAAACATGAACTCTGCAAAAGAAGCTAAATAAGCATTGGGATTAGATTGTTTATACAAGTTATATTTTATAAAATCAGGATCTAAATTATATTTTTCGTTAAACGAAACCTTTAAATTTTCAGGCATATGATTAAAATAATAATCTCTGATTAGTTGTTTACCAAAGTAATTACCACTTGCATGATCCATTAAAATATAACCTAAAGATTTTATTTTCTGATGTATTTTCTCACCATCAAAAAAGGTACAATTAGATCCGGTTCCCATAATACATACTACAGCAGGTTCATTATTATTTACTGTTGAATATACTGCTGCCAATGTATCTTCAGCTACTTCAACTTTAGCATTAATAAAATATGATTTTAATACTTGTTTTAATACTAGTTTAGGCCCATCAGTACCACAACCAGCTCCATAAAAGAATATTTTTCTAACATCATTTTTATGCATTCTCAACACATCACTTTCTTGAATTCTACCCAAAAGTTCATTTGGAGTTAGTAATGCAGGATTCAATCCCTTAGTTCTTATTTTCTCAAATAACTTAATTCCGTTTTCATCAACTGCAATCCAATCACATTTGGTAGAACCACTATCTGTAATAAATATCATACTCTTATTTTAAAGGCGTAAAGTTATAAAATGATCTTGTAAAAAACAGTCTCTTGACCCGAATTATTCATGGATTTTCGTTATGAAAAGTCAAAATACCCATAGAATTTGGAAGCGCAGAAATTTTTTAGTGAAAGAATTGTAGCTCAATTTTGAACTAAACAAATTTTGAGCATTTTCAATTATAGCAGGTAGTTTGGCTTTGGAATAGAATATTCGTGAATAATTCGGGTTGAATAATTTTACAAAATGTTAAAATCTTAGTTAATAAAATTAACTATAACTTAATATTCAGCAATACTAAACCTATAGCTTTGCATTAAACTTAATTTAAACGCTAAACAAAATGAAAAAAATTACTTTACTAGGTTTATTATTCTTACCTTTTTTACTAATCGCTCAAATTCCATCTTATTATAATGATGTGAATTTATCATTAACAGGTACTGCATTAAAAGATGAATTGGCAATTAAGATCATCAATACGCATACTTTATTTTTATCTTATTCTCAAGTTTGGGATGCTTCAAGAATTACTGATTTGAATCCAAATGATGCAACTCAATCGAATGTTATTTTAATTTACGGATATAATGATAATGATGGTAATTATGTAACTGACCGTACCAGAAATAAAAATGCCAATGGTGGTACTTCAGGAACAGATTGGAACAGAGAACATACTTACGCAAGATCATTAGGAACACCTAATTTAGGTACATCAGGGTCTGGCTCTGATGCACATCACTTACGCCCAGCTGATGTTACTTTTAATGGACAACGAGGTAGTAAAAAATTTGCTTCAGGCAGTGGTAATGCAGGTAACTCAAGCGGAGGCTGGTATGCAGGAGATGAATGGAAAGGCGATATTGCCAGAATGATGATGTATATGTATTTACGCTATGGAAATCAATGTTTACCTACAAATGTTGGTATTGGAAGCTCATCTTCTACTCCTGATGCTATGATTGATTTATTTTTACAATGGAATACTGATGATCCTGTTTCTCAACTTGAAGTAAACAGAAATGCCTATCATGGAAATACTGCAAACACTTTTGCACAGGGTAATAGAAATCCGTTTATAGACAATCCTGCTTTTGCAACACAGATTTGGGGTGGACCACAAGCTGAAGATCTATTTGAAGGAGGCAGTACCGGTGGGTTATCAACAGAATTATTTTTCTCTGAATATGTTGAAGGTTCATCTTATAATAAAGCACTCGAAATTGTAAATGCTACAAATAGTTCAATTAATTTATCAGCATATAGTATTAAAAAACAATCAAACGGTGCTGGATCTTGGTCTGACGGAATCTCTTTAAACGGGCAATTAGCTAGTGGAGCTGTTTTTGTTGCTGCCAATAGCAATGCATCATCTACAATTATAGCTGTAGCTGATGTTACTTCTTCCGGCTCTGAATTATCCTTTAATGGAAATGACGCAGTTGGGTTATTCAAAAATGGTGTTTTAATTGATATTATAGGAACATTCAACGGTGGTTCTGCAAATTTTGCAAAAGACCAAACTTTACGTAGAAAAGAGGCAATAAAAAGTCCATCTACAACATTCGATAAAACAGGAGAATGGGATGTTTACTCTCAGAATACTTTTGATGGTTTAGGTTCACACACAACTTCTAGTGGAAATGGTGGAACAACTACAGATATTTTGTTAGAACACTCTTTTGAAACAGGCTGGGACGGATGGTTTGATGGCGGTGGGGATTGTTATAGAATAAATAGCTCAAGATCTTTTGATGGTAATTATTCAATCAGAATTAGAGATAATTCAGGTACAGCATCAGCAATGACATCTAGTAGCTATGATATTACAGCATATGATAACTTAGAGGTTAAATTCAATTTTTATAGTTATAGCATGGAGTACAATGAAGATTTTTGGTTGCGCTATTATGATGGTTCTTCTTGGCATACTGTTCAAACATTTGCTAGAGGAACCGATTTCAATAATAATGTCTTTATGGAAGCTACTGTAAATATTTCATCCTCATCTTATAATTTCCCTGCAAATGCACAATTTAGATTTCAATGTGATGCCAGCTCAAATGCTGATCAAATTTACATTGACAATGTAATTATTACAGCAACATCCGGTGGAGCTGCTAAAAGTTTTTCTACGAATAATAGCATCATTTCTTTAAGAAAAGGTATTGAATTTGATAATGAATTGATTGAAATAGATGATACGAGACTATATCCTAATCCTACAACAAATAATCATACATTATTAAGAACTGAATTAGATATAGAAGATGACAATGTTGATGTGCAAATAACAGTTGTAAATATTCAAGGACGTTTAATGAAAAAAATTCTATTAGACAATGTGCAAAATGAGTTTTTTGAACACCATATAGGTCTTTCAAATTTAAAAAACGGATTGTACTTCATAAACATCACTACTTCAAAAGGGTTTAGTGAAACAAAAAAGTTGATACTAAAATAATTTATTTTTTTACTTTATATTAAAGTCTTAAGTAAAACTTAAGACTTTTTTATTTTAACATTTTCACATATAAATTAACATTACTATAACTAGCACTGGCATAAGTTATAGGTAATTTGGTAGCAAATTATATTAATAATCTAAACCTAGCTATTATGAAACACTTTAGTACAAAAAACATCGTGGCAACTATTGCATTTGTGGCTATTTTACTATCAGGCACAACAATAAATGCACAACTAAACACACCAAGTGGTAGTCAAAAAGCCATTATAAAACAAACTGTTGGTATTACTAATATTGCAATAACCTATTCAAGACCCAGTGTAAATGAACGTGAAATTTGGGGAAAATTAGTTCCTTATGGAATGAATAATCTAGGTTTCGGAACTGCTAAAGAATCTCCTTGGCGTGCCGGTGCCAATGAAAATACAATTATTAAATTTTCTAACGATGTAACTGTTGAAGGGCAACCTATTAAAGCCGGTAAATATGGTTTACATATGGTTGTTAAAGAAAATGGTGATGCTGACATTATTTTTTCAAGTAACTATTCAGCTTGGGGAAGTTTCTTTTACAACCCCGATGAAGATGTTTTAAAAATTACTGTAAAAACAAAAGAAGTAGCTCATAAAGAACTACTCACTTTTGAGTTTATTGATGCACAACCTACATCAACGACTGCTGCTTTGATTTGGGAGAAAAAAGAGATTCCATTTAAAATTGAAGTCGCAGTAACTGATATTGTTTTGGCAGATATAAGAAAAAAAATGCAAGGTCAAGCTGGATTTAATAGATTAAATTGGGAACAAGCAGCAAATTTTTCTTTAAATAATAATGGTGATCTAAATGAAGCTATGCAATGGATAGATGCTGCAAGAGATGGGCAGTTTTTTAGCCAAAAAACATTCGCTAATGCTCAAATAAAATCAGCAATTTTAAACAAAATGGGGAAACAAGAAGAAGGTTTAAAACTAATGGATGAATCATTAGCTGATGGTAATGTGCTTCAAGTTCATGGTTATGGTCGTCAATTAATTACACTAGGTTTAGAAGATAAAGCCATGGAAGTATTTAAATGGAATGCTAACCATCATAAAAATACTTGGCCGGTAAATTACGGTTTAGGAAGAGCTCATTCAGCAAAAGGAAATTATAAAACTGCTCTCAAATACATGAATAAAGCAATGTCATTAGCACCGGCACAAGCTAATAAAGATAGAGTTCAAGCTAATATTGATAAGCTCAAAAAAGGAGAAGATATTAATTAAAATATAAATTTTTATTGTCAGTCATCTTGAGTACAGTCAAAATGCTTGAGTCCTATAAAGGTAAAACCCTTCGACTGCACTCAAGACTGACAATTAAGCTTAACTTACACTAACTAATATTAGCCCAAATTGCTCTATTTCTGGTAATTTCCTGATAGGTTTGATTGATATTTCTATTATCAATACTAGTTAAATTGGGATCTATACTTAAGACTTCAATAGCCATTTCACGGGCACGCTTTAAAATAGCAGCATCTTTAACAATATCAGCTATTCGTAAATTTAATACACCACTTTGTTGCGTACCCATTAAATCTCCGGGACCACGTAATTTTAGATCTACTTCAGCAATTTCAAATCCATCATTGGTTTTTACCATCGTTTCTAATCGGATTTTAGCATCATTAGTTAATTTAAAGCTCGTCATTAAAATACAATAACTCTGTTCAGCACCGCGCCCTACTCTTCCCCTTAATTGATGTAATTGTGATAATCCGAATCTTTCAGCACTCTCTATAACCATAACACTGGCATTAGGTATGTCTACGCCAACTTCAATAACAGTGGTCGCTACCATAATCTGTGTTTCTTTATTAAGAAATCTATTCATTTCAAATTCCTTATCAACTGCCTTCATTTTACCATGTACAATACTAATTTGATATTTTGGTTTGGGAAATTCTCTGGTAATACTTTCATAACCATCCATCAGATCTTTAAAATCAAGTTTTTGTGATTCTTGAATTAACGGATATACTACATATACTTGTCTGCCTTTAGCAATTTCTTCTTTCATAAATTTAAAAACACTCAATCGATTACTGTCGTATCTATGTGCAGTAGCTATTTGTTTACGTCCGGGCGGCAACTCATCTATAATCGAAATATCTAGATCACCATAAACACTCATCGCCAAAGTACGTGGTATAGGCGTTGCTGTCATAACTAAAATATGTGGTGGGAATTCGTTTTTTAACCACATTTTTGCGCGTTGAGCCACTCCAAATCGATGTTGTTCATCAATAATGGTCAATCCTAAATTTTTAAATTTTACTTTATCTTCCAACAAAGCATGAGTACCGATTAATATATGTAAAGAACCATCTTCTAAGATCTCATGTATCTCTTTACGTTTTTTTGCTTTAGCAGAACCTGTCAATAAATTTATATTAATATCAAGTCCATTTAACAATGTCGAAATTGCATTATAATGTTGCGTTGCCAAAATTTCTGTTGGCGCTATCAATGCTGCTTGGAATCCATTATCTAAGGCTATTAGTATAGTTAGTAATGCAACGATTGTTTTACCGGAACCTACGTCACCTTGTAATAACCTATTCATTTGCGCACCGGTAGCCATATCTTTACGGATCTCTTTCAATACTTTTTTCTGTGCATTGGTTAAGTCGAACGGTAAATTATTTTTATAGAAACCATTAAAATAATCACCCACTTTTTCAAAAATATATCCTTTAATTTTTGACTTATGGATCAGTTTTTTTCGAATGAGCTGTAGTTGAATAAAAAAGAATTCTTCAAATTTTAATCGTTGTTGCGCCTTTGTTAATAATTGTTGATTTTTTGGAAAATGAATATTAAATAAAGCTTCACTTTTAGAAATTAGATGTAACTTATTAATGACGCCTTTTGAAAGTGTTTCTTCAAATGTATTATTAGTTTGAACAAATAAATTCTGTAGCATTTTAGCAATAACTCTATTGGTAATGCCCCTATTAGTCAGGCTTTCGGTTGACGGGTAAACAGGCTGCATGGCAGTTTGTAAACTCTTTTTATAATCAACAACCAATTCTAATTCAGGATGCGGCATATTAAATGCTCCGTTAAACCAATTTACTCTACCAAAAGCTACATAAGGTGTATTTACTTTTAACGATTCTTTGATCCATTTTGCACCTCTAAACCACACCAGTTCCATGGTTCCTGTTTCATCAACAAAAGTAGCTACCAATCTACTGCCACGTTTTTGTGATACCGTTTTAATTTGGGTTATTTTACCTATGATTTGGACTTCAGAACTATTTTGTTGTAATTGATTGATCTTAAAAAATTGCGTTCTGTCGATATATCTATTTGGAAAAAAATTAGCTAGATCTGCCTGTGTTCTTATCCCTAATTCTTTACGTAACAGATCAGCGCGTGCCGGCCCAACACCTTTTAAATATTCAATGGGAGTATGTAAATCTGTACTTGACAAAAGCGTAATAATTGAATGACGAATATACTAATTTGAGGCTTGAAATTAAATGGAAAGTTTAGTTTATATTTGATAAAACATTTTTATTCTATTATCCTATGAAGTTAAAAATTCCGCCCGCACTTCAAGTAGCAATATTTGCAATATTAATGTGGGTTATAAAAAAGCTAACAGTTATTACACATTTTGAATTTGAACAACAAAGAACAATAAGCTGGATAATTTTTGTAATAGGAATTCTTATAGGAATTATTGCTATTTATGCCTTTAGAAAAGCTCGTACAACAGCTGATCCTTTACATCCTGCCAAGGCTTCAAAATTAGTAATTGTAAGTATTTATAAAATTTCACGAAACCCTATGTATTTAGGCATGTTTTTCATTTTATTAGCATTTGCCGTTAGGCTTGGTAGTTTTTTTACTTTTCCTATTTTAATCTTGTATGTCTGGTATATTACTACTTTTCAGATAAAACCGGAAGAAAAGGTCTTAACAAAATTATTTGAAGAAGACTATTCAATATATTGTAAGAAAGTACGGAGATGGATATGACCAAAACAGAACTCAAAGACTTTTTAGATGCCAAAGTTGTACAATACAATAATCCCAGATTTATTGAGTCAGATCCAATCCAGATTCCTCATCGGTTTACTTTAAAAGAAAATATTGAAATTTCAGCATTTTTGACAGCAACCATCGCTTGGGGAAATAGAAAGATGATCATCAGGAATGCAAATCGAATGATAGAATTACTCGGTAACAGTCCTTATGACTTTATAATGAATCATAAAGAACATCATTTAGACCCATTAAACAGTTTTGTACACCGCACATTTAACGGAATTGACTTTATTTATTTTATTAAAGCACTACAACATATTTATAAGCATCATAAGGGATTAGAAGCAGTATTTTCGAAGTATTCAAAAAATGATTCTCTACAAACTGCTATCCATCATTTAAAAACTATCTTTTTTGAAATTCAACATCCATCAAGAACACAAAAGCACATTTCTGATCCATTAAAAGGTTCTGCAGCAAAACGAATCAATATGTTTTTACGATGGATGATTAGAAAAGATAATGCCGGTGTTGATTTCGGAATTTGGGAAACATTATCACCCTCACAATTGTCCTGCCCTTTAGATGTACATTCCGGTAATACTGCACGTAAATTAGGTTTACTTAACAGAAAACAAAATGATGCCAAAGCATTGAATGAATTAAATATTAGTTTACGAAAACTAGATGCTGAAGATCCTGTAAAATATGATTTTGCCTTATTTGGATTAGGTGTGTTTGAAAAGTTTTGAATCTAGGCAACTGGATGCTGGAAATTTAATATTATTATGTCAACCGAACGTTCTCAACAGTATTAAGTTTTTTGTCTTTCATCTCTTATCTTTTTTCTCTTTTCCACATAAGGTTCTGTAAAATATGATTTTGCCTTATTTGGATTAGGTGTGTTTGAAAAGTTTTAGCTTTATGTCATTGCGAACGTAACAAAGTGGAGTGTGGCAATCTCATTCTAAATTTCCTTAATTGAAAATTAATCTAGATACTTCAAAAGAAGAGACGAATATTATTACCTACATTTGCAGCCTTAAAGTTTGTTTGCAAAAACAACTACACGAATAAACAAATAAACATATTTAATGCGCTTACACAGAAATTTAGTCCTTGCAGTTATAGATTCATTAAACTATATTTTTAATGATGGTTTATATGCTGATAAAGTAGTAGAAAAGACCCTAAAAAGAGATACCCGATGGGGTGCCAGAGATCGAAAATTTCTTGCAGAAACTATCTATGATTGTGTACGATGGAAAAGACTATACAACGAAATAGCCGGAACTAAAGATCATTATACACAAGAAAATTTATGGAAAATATTTTCAGTTTGGGCAACCTTAAAAGGTATCACCTTACCCGACTGGAAACAATTTGAAGGTACTCCTGTACGTCGAATCAAAGGTAAATTTGATGAATTACAAAGTCAACGTGTTTTTAAAGAATCTATCCCGGACTGGTTAGACGCATTGGGTGAAAAAGAATTGGGTAAAAAATGGGATACCGAAATCAGTTCTTTAAACCAACAAGCAAGTGTTATTTTGAGAGCAAATACCTTAAAAACTACCAAAGAGCGGTTAAAAAAAATATTATTAGAAAATGATATTGAAACTCAATTTATCAGAGGGCATCAGGATGCCTTACAATTAACTGAACGTAAAAATGTCTTTAGAACAGATGCTTTTAAAAATGGTCTTTTTGAAGTACAAGATGCTTCCTCTCAATTGGTTGCTGAATTTTTAGAAGTGAAACCGGGTATGCGTGTCGTTGATGCTTGTGCAGGTGCAGGAGGTAAAGCATTACATTTAGCAGCCTTAATGGAAAACAAAGGGCAAATTATTGCACTTGATATTTACGACAACAAACTAAAAGAATTAAAAAGAAGAGCCAAACGTGATGGCGCTCATAATATAGAGTCTCGACATATCAATTCTACAAAGGTCATCAAAAAATTATATGATAAAGCTGATAGAGTATTAATTGATGCTCCTTGTAGCGGATTAGGAGTACTGAAAAGAAACCCTGGTGCCAAGTGGAAATTACAACCTGAATTTATTACTGAAATACAAAAAACACAAGCTAAAATTTTAAACACTTATGCTAAAATGGTAAAAGTAGGCGGAAAATTAGTGTATGCAACTTGTTCAATTTTACCATCTGAAAATGAAAAACAAGTTGAAAAGTTTTTAGAATCACATAATGAATTCAAATTTATTGCTGAAAAGAAAATTTCACCTTCCGTTAGTGGATTTGATGGTTTCTATATGGCTTTATTAGAAAGAACAAATGCTTCTTAGGCAATTATCCTTGAAATTTTACGTTTTTAGTTAGGTGAATTATGTAAATAAATACTAATAAAAAATTAGTAATCAACCAGTTATCTCATGAACACTAAATATTTTATCATATTAATTCTGATTTTTATCTGCACCTCTGTTATAAACATCAGTACTGCACAGACTGATACTATAACACAACCAAATACTATAATTAAATTAAATGACACCATTAAAACGAATGTTGTTACTCCTTCAGATATTATAGTTGAAATAAAGGATAGTATTCAAAAAGAAGCTTTTAATTTTTTTATCGGGAAATCAGTATTAAACAAATCTTTATGGGCTCAACGATACAGGTATGAAGATAAAGAATTGAAAACATTAAGTGTTAGAATAACCATTGAAAATGTAAGCAGACATAAAGAAACCTTAGATTTTAATTTATTATCCTTATTGCTCGATGAAAAAAAACTAAGAGTTAGACCTACCGGTATTTTTTATTATAAAAATGAGAAAAAAGTATATTTAAGATCTAAACCTTTAAATAAAAACTATAATGTTTTTGAAGAGCATGTAGTTGAGGGATATCAAAATTCTGAAGAAAAGACCTATAAAGTGAATTTTTTAGGGCTTAAAAAGAAAAAAAGCGTACTGGTTGTACAATCATTAAAAAAATTGACAGTAAAAAGTCGTAAAATATCTTATTATATTGATTTTCCTGTTTATGAAACATTTACATATGGAAAAATATACTATAAAGATAAACCAATAGGATTCGCTGCAGTTAGATAAGTTCTGTTTTATTCGTGAGACTCTAAAAAATTAATTTCGATTTTTTAGTTAGTCGAACTAATCCCGCTACCTGTGCTGAACTTGTTTCAGTATCTAGCGGGATCTTGGTTTAATACCTCGACCCTTGGGTCGATTCCTATTATTGGATCCAGTCCCGAGACTTCGGGAGTCTTGGGGTTTAATACCCTTTATTTGAGTTATTGAGAATTTACAGTTTCATTTTCCTATCATTTATAGCATTTAGAGTTTTTATCCAATCTTTTCAACAATCCTATTTTTTTCCTTTTAAGAATACCTAAATTTGTGCTTTAAACAACACAATTTATTATTCATAATGATTCATTTCTTTGGAGATCATAAAAAGAAGATTTTTGCAGTACAGACCGGTAAAGAACTTTCAAAAGAAGATAATTCAAAATTGAATTGGCTATTTGCTAATCAACCTAATTTAAATACGGCGTCTCTTGACGTCTTTTTTGTTGGTCCAAGAGCTGCAATGATCACACCTTGGAGTACAAATGCGGTTGAAATAACCCAAAATATGGGAATTGAAGGCATCATCAGAATTGAAGAGTTTACCGTTGTTCCAAAAGATTTCTCTGATTTTGACTCAATGATCTCTGAGAAATATAATGGTCTAAATCAAGATATTTTTATCATTGATATTCAACCTGAACCTATTTTAGAGATTGAGAACATAGCCTTATATAACCAACAAGAAGGACTAGCATTAAATGAAGAAGAAATAGTTTATTTAGAAGATGTTTCAAAAAAAATTGGACGACCATTAACAGATTCTGAAGTATTCGGATTTTCACAAGTAAACAGTGAGCATTGCCGACATAAAATTTTCAATGGTACGTTTATTATTGATGGTGAAGAAAAACCAACTTCGCTTTTCAAATTAATTAAAGAAACCGCTAAACAACATCCTAATAATATTGTTTCTGCATATAAAGACAATGTCGCTTTTATAAAAGGGCCCATAGTAGAACAGTTTGCACCAAAACGAGCAGATATTCCTGATTTTTATCAAACACAAGAGTTTGAATCTGTAATTTCATTGAAAGCCGAAACACATAATTTTCCAACAACTGTCGAGCCTTTTAATGGTGCTGCAACGGGTTCAGGTGGTGAAATTCGAGATAGATTGGCTGGCGGAAAAGGTTCACTACCCTTAGCAGGAACAGCCGTTTATATGACTTCATACTCTCGTTTAGAAGAAAATAATCGCGACTGGGAGAATACCATGCCAGTGCGTAAATGGTTATATCAAACACCTATTGATATTTTGATCAAAGCATCTAATGGTGCTTCAGATTTTGGTAACAAATTCGGACAGCCGTTGATTTGTGGTTCTGTTTTAACTTTTGAACACGATGAGGAGAATGATGTCACACTAAGTCCTTCGACTGCGCTCAGGATAAACTCCAGCGTAGGGTCTCTGCGTAAACTAGGATATGACAAAGTAATTATGCAAGCCGGTGGTATTGGTTATGGAAAAGCAGACCAAGCCATAAAAGCAACTCCAAAAACCGGAGATAAAATTGTGTTGTTAGGCGGTGAAAATTACAGAATCGGAATGGGTGGTGCTGCAGTTTCATCAGCAGATACGGGAGAATTTTCAAGTGGTATAGAACTCAATGCAGTACAACGTTCAAATCCTGAAATGCAAAAACGGGCAGCGAATGCTGTTCGTGGAATGGTAGAAAGTGAAGAGAATTTTATTGTTTCTATTCATGATCATGGTGCCGGCGGACATTTAAACTGTTTATCAGAATTGGTCGAAGATACCGGCGGCCTTATTGATTTAGACAAATTACCTATAGGTGACCCTACCTTATCTGCTAAAGAAATTATTGGTAATGAGTCTCAAGAACGTATGGGATTAGTTATAGCCGAAAAACATATCGATACACTACAACGTATTGCTGATCGTGAACGCTCGCCAATGTATACTGTTGGTGATGTTACAGGAGATGATCGATTTACTTTTGAGTCTAAAACCAAAGGTAATAAACCCATGGATTTTGCGCTTGAAGATATGTTTGGCAGTTCGCCAAAAACCATAATGAATGATGTTACGATTGAAAGAAACTATAGTGACGTTATCTACAATTCAGATAATTTTCATACTTATTTAGAGCAAGTTTTACAATTGGAAGCTGTAGCTTGTAAAGATTGGTTAACTAACAAAGTTGACCGATGTGTTGGCGGTAAAGTTGCCAAACAACAATGTGCCGGATCATTACAGTTACCATTGAACAATTGCGGTGTCATGGCATTAGACTATAAAAGCAAAGAAGGTATTGCCACTTCTATTGGTCACTCTCCTATTTCCGGATTAATTGATCCTGAAGCGGGAAGTAAAAATAGTATTGCTGAAGCCTTGACCAATATTATCTGGACGCCATTAAAAAATGGATTACAAAGTGTTTCGCTCTCTGCGAACTGGATGTGGCCTTGTAAAAATGAAGGTGAAGATGCGCGTTTATATAAAGCGGTAAAAGCAGTTTCTAATTTTGCTATTGAATTGGGAATCAACGTTCCTACCGGGAAGGATTCCTTATCTATGAAGCAAAAATATCCAGATGAAGAAGTGATTGCTCCCGGTACGGTAATTATCTCTGCCACTGCACATTGTAACGCGATTTCAAAAGTTATAGAACCAGTTTTTCAAAAGAATAAAGGCGATATTTATTACATTAATATCTCACAAGACACTTATAAATTAGGAGGAAGTTCATTTGCTCAAACATTGAGTAAGATAGGAAATGATGCTCCAACAATAAAGGATGCTGCTTATATAAAAACAGTTTTCAATACCATGCAACAATTGATAAAAAATGATAAAATTGTTGCCGGGCATGATGTCGCTTCCGGTGGATTAATAACTACTTTATTGGAAGTGTGTTTTGCTGATAATAATCTAGGTGCAACATTAGACTTGTCCGGTTTAAGAGAAAAAGATGCTATAAAACTATTATTTGCTGAAAATGCAGGTATTGTGTTTCAAGCAAATGACAATTCTATTGAAAAAAGCTTATCAGATGCTAATATTGAATTCTTTAACATAGGAAAAGTTATGGAAAGTGATGAATTGCTTATCCGAAATTATAATGATAATTTTAACTTAAATATTTCAGAATTACGTGATACATGGTACAAGACCTCTTACCTACTCGACCAAAAACAAACAGCTGATAACTTAGCTGAAGTTCGTTTTGAAAATTATAAGAATCAGCCATTACAGTATAAGTTTCCGGCGCACTTCACGGGAAAGTTACCGAATGTCAGCCTGAGCGGAGTCGAAGGAGAGAAGCCAAAAGCAGCCATCATCCGAGAAAAAGGTTCAAACTCTGAACGCGAAATGGCAAATGCTATGTATCTAGCAGGATTTGATGTAAAAGATGTACATATGACCGATCTGATCTCCGGTCGTGAAACATTAGAAAATATTCAGTTTATTGGTGCTGTTGGAGGGTTTTCTAACTCAGATGTATTAGGCTCTGCCAAAGGATGGGCAGGTGCTTTTCTCTATAACGAAAAAGCGAATACTGCGTTAAAGAATTTCTTTAAACGAGAAGACACCCTATCTGTTGGTATCTGTAACGGTTGTCAGTTATTTATGGAATTAGAAGTTATCAATCCCGAACATGAAATTCACGGAAAAATGACTTTTAATGATTCAAACAAACATGAAAGTGCCTTTACAAGTGTAACTATTCCTGAAAACAATTCGGTAATGCTATCAACATTGGCAGGAAGTACTTTAGGTGTTTGGATCAGTCATGGGGAAGGGAAATTTAAACTTCCACTTGACGAGAAACAATACAACATCGTAGCCAAATACGGTTATAACAGTTATCCAGCAAATCCGAATGGTTCTGATTATAATACTGCCATGATCTGTGATGCAACAGGTCGTCATTTAGTAACTATGCCTCATATTGAACGTTCTACATTTCAATGGAATTGGGCTAACTATCCGCAAGGGCGTAAAGATGACGTATCGCCTTGGTTAGAAGCTTTTGTAAATGCGAGATTGTGGATTGAAAGCCCATCCTAAATCCTTCCCCAAGGGAAGGACTTTTCTCATTAATATTTGTTAATAAACTGGAGGCTGTCAATGGTTTTGTCCATAATAAAACGTGAGTTTAATTTAACTATTTTTTCTAGCAACCATTACCTTTTATGAATAACCAATTTGTCCAAATTAGTCATTTACCATTCTACCATCTAACAAATTGATAATCCGTGAGCCATAAGCAGCATTTTTTTCAGAATGTGTTACTTGTATAATGGTTACTCCATCATTATTCAATTGTATGACTATCCGATAGTTTGCACATTTCTCTTCCATTTACAAGACACAGAGGTAATTACGACTCTATCGAATACCGAATCGAAGTATCTCCTGTTGAACTTGTAGCAATATTCATCGAGATAGCTTTGTAGATACTCATCACCAATGGAATGATGTATATCCAATAAAAGTCTTTTAGCGT
>JAKISU010000179.1 GCA_021648445.1 Flavobacteriaceae bacterium | reverse complement strand
AGATACTAAATAGTATTCAAAACACCAAACTAATAACATATAAATAACTGATTATTAATCAATTAATACGATAATTTAGGTGATGGAATTTTTGACTCCCGAAAAGCTAAATGGTTTGAGTATAGAATATAATGCCGCTTCCTCATCTATCCATTCTAATAATCTACCACCAAACAACGTACCATTAGGGTTTAAATCTCCGGGTTTTACCCATTTTCTTGTATGAAATCTCATAGAAATCAAATTTGAGGTAAAAGTACAAAATCTTCAATAATACTTAAATTTGATTTTGTAATGGAGCATTATAAGATTAATTTGGGTAAGATGTTAAACTTGTCATAAAGTCAAAGGTTATGTTCCAAAATTTTATAAATTTAAATACTAAACTTTTTATTATGCCTTTTAGATTTTTATTATTAGTAATTATACTACTTACTACTTCATGTATCAAATCACAGAATAGAAATGCTATAGAGAAGTTAATAGGTGGTCCCTGTGGAGGATGTGAAGCCATTTATGAATATGGTAATAAGCCCTTAAATCCTGTTGATACCCTACAGGGATTTGCCACATCCAATCAAAAAATAAAAATTACCGGAACTATCTACAAAAAGGACGGTAAGACTCCTGCTAAAGATATAATTCTATATGCTTATCATACAGATGAAAAAGGAATCTATCCTAAGAGAAGCTCTTCTGAAGGCTGGGAAAAACGTCATGGATACTTGCGTGGATGGATAAAAACAAATGCTTCAGGAAACTATACTTTTTACACTTTTAAGCCTGCTTCATATCCCAATACATCTTTACCACAACACATACACATAACGGTAAAAGAACCTGATAAAAATGAATATTATATCGCTGATATTTATTTTGAAGACGATCCTAATCTTACTGACAACATAAGAAACAAACAAAATCATAGAGGAGGTAATGGCATAGTTAAACTCAATAAAAAAGGACAACTATTAGAAGCAAAAAGAGATATTATCTTGGGTTTACATATCCCTAATTATGACTAAAACAGCTTTTCAGGCTCTTTTGCTAAGGCACTGTTAAGAAATAAATGGTGCAGAATTAGCGAAGTAATTTTATTCTTTTTCAAGGCAATCCCGAAGCTTCGGGATCAAGCATAGCATCGCTATAGTTCAAAATTTTAACGCAGTAAAAGGGCAAAAGAACAAGCTAAAATGTATCAGTTATTTCTTAACAGTGCCTAAGGTGGGAATTACCAAATTAGTATTTAGTTCGGTATTTAGTTTTTTAATAAAGTGAGCTGAAAGTAATGGTGATGCTACTTCTAAATTCTGATGTACAAAAAAATGAATCTTTTGTAATCCTAAAGCAATCCATTCTTTTAATCTTATTACCCAATCGTCTAATCTTGAATAATCACTCTCATGATTAGCACCTACATAACGTATAAAAGCTTCATTATTTGTTAATCTCATATGTATTAAATCTCTTCTACCAGCAGTATCTACCAATACATTGGCAATATTATTTTCTTCTAATACTTGATATAACTCTTCTGAGATTGTATCATTATTATACCAATCAGTATGTCTAAATTCTACTGCCAACGAAATTTCTTTAGGCCAGAATTCCGCGAAAGCAATCACTCTATCAATATCTTTTGGCGCAAAATTGCTGTGCATTTGTAAAAATATTGTCCCTAGTTTTTCTTTTAAATTAGAAGCAGCATATAAATAATTGTCTACTGATTGTTTTATATCATTTAGACGTTTCCAATGGCTAATTTCTTGATTTAACTTTGGGAAAAACTTAAAATTAGTTGGTGTTTTGTCATACCATTTTTCGAATTGTTCCAGAGGGAAAAAGCGATAAAAAGTAGCATTCAATTCAATGCTATTAAACTGTGATGCGTAATACACTAACTCATCTTTTGTTCCTCTGGGATAAAATCCTTTAAGGTCTTGTCTATTCCATTTAGCGCAACCTACATATACTTCCGAATGATTTGTTGCTTTAAAATTTGACAATACTCTTTTAGTATCTGGATGGTCATGTGGTAATGTAAGATCAATAATTTCAGGATGTTCTACGCGACCGAATTTCATGTTGTTTGTTCTATGATATATAGTATCAAAAGTCCAACAATAATACAAATAGCAAAGCTCATTAATGTTCCGATAAGGACATATTCTGTTTGCTTTCTACCCCCTTTTGAATCACTAAATCGCAATATTGATTTGGCAGCGATTAAAAACCCAATAGCTGAAAAGTTACTAGACAAAATAAAGGTCAATACCAAAATACGTTCAAAAATACCAATATAACGTCCTGCCTTTTTTAAACTGCTCTGCTCCTCTTCTACAGCAATTTCTTGTTGCCAACGTTCAGTAGCTTTACCAATAATAAATCCTACCGGAAAAATAACAATCAGATACCCTATCAATATCACTAATTTTTCTGTGGAAGAAAAGAATGTTCTTATTTCTGGAAATACATTGCTAAAGCCTTGAATAAGGTATAACCATGCTATAATTATAATAATAAAATGTAAAAATTGATCTATTAAAAAATACTTTAGGTTATCTTCTTTTTGATGTAATTTCCATAGATCGATAAAAAAGTGAGTAATTATAATTCCAATTGGTACTAGAAAGCTTGACCACTGTTGCAAAACAATATAAGTTAGTACACCTGCTAAGATACTGTGCACATATAAATACCATGATTTGGCTTTATACAGGCGTTTGTGTTCCACCATTTTTTTATTTTGAAACACAAAATCGGTTAACACATGTGCTAGCAATAATTGTAATATGATAATAGTATTATATTCCATCACTATTATATTTAGATATAGCAGATCTATATCTGTCTAATAATAGATCAATTGAATCCCAATTAGCTACTTTTTTACGATGATTTACAGCAGATTGATTGATACCCAAAGTTTCAGCAATCTTCACTTCTTTATACCCTTTGTGTAAATAATATATTACTTCGGCAGAAGACATACTCCATTTACTGGTTACACTATCAAACAAACTAAAATGTACATTGAACTCATCGTTTAGATCATCGTCAGCAGTTTTTAATAATAATCTAGGATAATCTCCTTTCATAGTATCTAATGCTCTTCCTGAAAATTGAAAAGCTTCACCATTAGATTCTAAAATAGACTCTCGCTTTAAATTAATGGTTCCGATACCAATAGCTATCCGAAAGTCAGGTAAACCTGAAATTTTCTTATTTTTTATTGGGATTTTATTTACTGCTGTTTTTATGGCTATTACTAAGTCTAGTGCAATTGTTGGGTCTAGCACTATTCCTTGAAAGCTATCACCTCTAAATATTTTAAAATCAGCATCATGTGCCAAACGGAAATGTTCAAATTCCTGATTTACAATGTCAAGAATGGTATCTAATTCTTGAGAAGTGTATTTTGTAGAGTCTATTAGATCTCCTGTTATAACTGCTTGCATATGGCAAATATATTAAAAAATATTAGTCTACAGACTAATAAATGATAAATATTAGTCTGTAGGCTAATAAATAGTAAATATTAGTCTGTAGACTAATATTTAACTCGGATTAATCAAGTAAGGAAACACCATTCAAATCGGTAGTTAACACCTCACTCATATAATCAAAATAAGGTCGAATTGCTTTAAAAGCTATCATAACCTCATTCAAAAAATCTGGAGAAGTAACTTCGGCATCAGAAAACTTTTTGGTAAAAATAAATTGTTTCTTTCTAATCAGATCAATATCTGCATGTTCCTTACTAAAACCTTTAGGGGCTGTTTTTACTTCATTACCAACTAGCTCGCCCCAAACACTTTTAAATTTCTTTGCAGTAATTATTTTTCTAAATTCAGTAGCATCAAGCTCAAGTTCTTTTCGAATACGGAATAGATCTTCTTTATTTGGTTCCCAAAATCCGGTTGCTATAAACGAGTCACCGGGTGCAATGTGCAAATAATATCCGCCACGTAAACGAGGTTTAGTTCTTCCAAAAGAACCTCCAAAATGTGTTTTATAAGGTGTTTTATCCTTAGAAAAACGGACATCTCTATAAATACGGAACATTTTCATTTTATCTACATCATCATGTTTTTGCAATGATTCTAGCAGTGCATTATAAAAAGATTTTATGACTATCGGATTACTTGCATAAGTGCTAGACATTTCGTATCTTACTGACTATAAATTAGTTAAGCATGAAGATTCGAGATTTTTTCAAGAGATTCCCCGATGAGACGAGTTGCAAGACTCATT
>JAKISU010000031.1 GCA_021648445.1 Flavobacteriaceae bacterium | reverse complement strand
ATCAATAATTTAAGCTCTAAAGTTACTTTTTCGTAGCTTTTTTTTCGCCAGGGTTGTTTTTGGGTTTTCATAAGTGACTATCATTAAGTGATGAATTTTTAGTCAACCTATTTCAGGAAAGTACACAAGTAGAAACAGGCTCTTTTGTAGAAACAGTTGAAAATAATAGAGTTAAAGATAAATCAATAGGTCTTAACACAACTTTATTGCGTTATGGATTGCTAGATAATTTAGAGCTAAGAATAGGGTTTGATTTTATTGAACAATCAAGAAAAACTAACGGTAATAAATTAAACAATATAACTAGTGGTTTTTCTCCTTTACTTTTAGGGATTAAAATTGGTATAACCGAAGAAAAAGGTTTGTTGCCGGAAATAGGATTCTTGGGACACACTAATTTACCCTTTTTAGCTTCAACTGACTATAAAACAGAAAACACAGGTGTTGATTTTAGATTTTCATTTGCACATACATTAAATGAAAAGTCTAGTTTGTCATATAATTTAGGAATGGCATTGGGAGATGATTCTCTAGAGGCATCGTATGTATATACATTGGTTTATGGATATAGTATTACCGATAACTTAGGAACATTTATAGAAATATATGGTGATTTGCCGGAAAACAGTAGCCCTCAACATAAATGGGATGCCGGTTTTACATATTTGATAAACGATAATATTCAGCTAGATATTTCCGGAGGAACAGGCATAACAGAAAATATTCAAGACTTTTTTTTAAGTGCCGGAATAAGTTTTAGATTACCTATATAAAAATATCAAAGAGTGTTATTATGATGAGTATGGATGTTGTGATGTCATGAGCCAGAGGTTAGATGTACATATAGATAATCTTAGATATATATCTTAAAGAATTCTTCAGCGAAGGGTTTGATTAGTTATAGGAACAGAACCCCGAAAGGGTTTGAAACCCTTTCGGGGATAAATTAGTGCAAATTAGTGCAATTCGTGTCTAAACACTAAATTAGCACAATGCAAAACCCCGCAACATTTCAAGTCTATAATGCCTCTGCAGGAAGTGGTAAAACCTTTACCTTAGTAAAAGAATATCTAAAGATTTTACTACAAACCTCTGATACAAAACGTTTTCAACAGATTTTGGCAGTGACTTTTACCAATAAAGCTGCTGCTGAAATGAAAGAGCGTGTTATTGATAATTTACGTGCTTTTGCTAAAGCGGATATTCTGTTGCATAAAACAGAAATGTTTCAGCAACTTGAAGAAGAACTCTCTATTACGGATACTATTTTACACCAAAGAGCTGAAAAAGTACTGCAAAATATTCTACATAATTACTCCGCTTTTAATATCACTACCATTGATAGTTTTACGCATAGATTGATACGAAGTTTTGCTTTTGATCTAGGTTTATCACTCAATTTTGATGTAGAGATGGATGCGAAATCATTACTTAATGAAGCAGTAGAAGCATTGATTGCCAAGATTGGTGAAGACAAAGAATTGACTAAGGTATTGATTGATTTTTCATTGCAAAAAGCAAATGAAGATAAGTCTTGGGATATTACTAGAGAGTTGAATGAAATAGCTCAAATTTTACTAAATGAAAATGACAATGCTCATATACAAAAGATACAAGAAAGACCTATTCAAGATTTTATTGATCTAAAAACAAAACTTAATAAAAAACAGAAAAGTATTGAACAACAATTTTCCGAAATAGGGAAAGAAGGATTGACCATTATTGATAGTTTAGATATAGAATATAAAGACTTTTATTATACTCAATTTCCTAAACATTTTCAAAATTTATGTGAGTATCCTGATAAATTGACTTTTGATCCAACAAAAGGGTTGGCAAAAAGCATTCAGAATAATATCTTTTATACTAAAAATAAACCAGATGAGGTTAAAACAGCAATCGATAGTATTATCAATTCACTATTAGAATTATACCACATTTCAGAAAGACAGTATGAGGAATATACATTGAATAAGTTATTCCTTTCGAGTTTAATTCCACTAGCAGTATTGAGTAATATCAATAAAAGTTTAAATGCGTTAAAAGAAGAAAAGAATATTCGGTTAAATGCTGAATTCAATCAACTCATTAGTGAAAATTTACAAGAACAACCTGCCCCATTTATTTATGAACGCATTGGCGAGAAATTCAAACATTATTTTATTGATGAAATGCAAGATACTTCTATTTTGCAGTGGCAGAATATGATTCCGTTAATTGCAAATGCATTATCTCAAGAAGGTACAAGTTTATTGCTAGTAGGCGACACAAAACAATCTATTTATCGTTGGCGAGGTAGTGAACCGGAACAGTTCTTAAAGCTCACTAACAAAGAGGATTCGAAAAGTACTAATCCGTTTTTTATACCAAAACAATTACAACCATTAGATGTAAATTATAGAAGTTATAGTGAAGTCATTGACTTTAACAATGGTTTTTTTCAGCATCTAGCATCCTTTTTTAATAAGCAGGAATATGCAGATATTTATGTGAATGAAAATCAGCAAAAGCAGAATGATAAAAAGGGCGGTTATGTACAGTTATCTTTTATTGAAGAAGGTTTAAAAAAAGCAGATGAAAAAGCTATTGCTTACGCGGAAAAAGTATTGCAAATTATTAATGAATTGTCTGACGATTTTAATCTTAATGAGATATGTGTTCTTACTCGAACACGCAAACAAGGTGTAAACATTGCTGATTTTTTAACAGAAAAAGGAATAGATATTATCAGCTCAGAAACTTTATTATTACAAAATTCTGAGAAGGTGATCTTTATGATAGATTTGTTGATCTATCTTCAAAATAATGAGGATAAAGAAGCAAAACTAAATGTACTGTATTTTCTACATGAAGACCTACAGTTAGCAGATAACAAACACACTTTTTTTAAGAACTTGTTAGACTTGAAGATTGAAGCTTTTTTCAAAGAATTAAAAAAGTATAAAATTGATTTTGAACCGAATTACTTTATCCAATTATCATTGTATGAAAGTGTTGAGTATATCATAAGAAATTTTCATTTTAATAAAACCTCTGATGCTTATATACAGTTCTTTTTAGATGAGGTATTACAGTTTTCACTAAAAAAATCGACAGATATAACTGCTTTTTTAGAGTTTTGGAATGATAAAAAGGAGGCTTTGAGTATTGTTGTTCCTGAAGGAAAAAATGCTGTGCGAATCATGACCATTCATAAATCCAAAGGCTTGGAGTTTCCTGTGGTAATTTACCCTTATGATCTAGATATTTATAGAGAACAGAATCCGAAAGTTTGGTATCCGATAGCTAATCCTGAAGAGCTTAATGACTTTGATTCATTATTGATCAATTATAATAAATCTTTAGAATTATCAGGCAAAACAGGAAAAGCAATCTATCAGTCTCATCGTAATGAACTCGAATTAGATAATTTCAACCTATTATATGTAGCCTTAACTAGAGCAGTAGAACAACTGTATGTTATTGGAGAACCTAGAAAAATGAATGAAAGTTTAAAGACTTCATCACAGTTTTTTATTCATTATCTACAATCTGTCGGGCAATGGAATGACAATCAATATGAGTATTCTTTTGGTAATCAAAAAAAAGTATTTTCAAAATCAAGATCAGATAAGAATAGTTATGAAATCAGTACACTAATTAGCACATCTTGGCAATCGCATACCATTGCTATTGTAGCTAACTCTTCATTATTATGGGATGATGGAGACTCCGTTGTTTATGGTAATTTGATCCATGAAATATTAGCTCATATCAAAACTGTAGACGATATTGAAAGCACGATTGAAACCTACATCACTACCGGAAAGATAACTTTTGATCAAGCAAAAGAAATACAAAAATTACTGATAGCAATTGTTACACATACTGATTTAAAAAGCTATTATCAGCAGAATAGTATTGTTTATAATGAACGTGAGATATTGACAGATATAAATGAAGTCATTATTCCTGATAGATTAGTTATTAATGATAAAAATGAAGCTGTAATTATTGATTATAAAACAGGTAAGCCTGATAGAAAATACTATCATCAGCTAAATAACTATGCACGATCAATAGAGCAATTAGGATATAAAGTAATAAAAAAACTTTTGGTTTATGTAGGGGAAGTGATTGTTGTGGAGGAAGTTTGAAAGAACAAGGCTAAAGCTGGATGTCGGAAGACCGAAGACAGACTAAAACCTTCTAACATCTGACATCAAACTTCAAGCAATTTTAAATTAATATATTTGCTAAATGAACACATTAGATATAATACTTATTGCACTATTGCTTTTCGGATTGGTACGTGGTTTTGTGAAAGGTTTTTTTGTTGAAGTAACGTCTTTGGTTGCTTTGGCTTTAGGTTTATGGGGCGCAATTCATTTTTCTTATTTAGCTGCTAATTATCTTAAAGATACTGTAGAATGGACAGAGAAATCTATACAAATAGTCGCTTTCGCTTGTACTTTTGTCATTATTGTGATTTTAATTTCTTTTACAGGAAAAATACTGACAAAAATTGCTGATACTGCTTCGTTGGGGATTATGAATAAAGTATTTGGAGCCGCTTTTGGAGCTGCTAAAATAGGATTAATATTAAGTGTGGTTTTAATTGTTTTCAGTAAATTGAATCGAACACTTCCTTTTGTAAAACCTGCGAGTTTAGAAGCATCAGTATTATATAAACCAGTAAAAAATTTAGCACCATTCATATTTCCTTCTATTATTAAGGAAAGTGATGATGTTACGATTAATGAAAACTAACTTTAGTCTCCCGACGCTAGACTTCGGTCTTTGGTCTCCTGACTTCTAACTTTTTAAAAATGTCAACAGCCAAAAAAGAATATAAAAGAATCACCACCAAATCTCTTGTTGAGATGAAGCGTAATGGCGAAAAAATCGCCATGCTTACAGCCTATGATTATACCATGGCAAAAATTGTAGACCATGCAGGGATAGATATTATTTTAGTGGGCGATTCAGCTTCAAATGTAATGGCAGGCCATGAAACAACGCTGCCAATTACCTTAGATCAAATGATATATCATGCATCTTCAGTAGTACGAGCAATTGAACGATGTTTGGTCGTTGTTGATCTGCCTTTTGGAACTTACCAGGGTAATTCAAGAAAAGCCTTAGAATCTGCGATAAGAATAATGAAAGAATCTGGTGGGCATGCAGTAAAGTTAGAAGGCGGAGAAGAAATTGCAGAGTCTGTTTCACGTATTTTAACAGCAGGTATTCCTGTAATGGGTCACTTAGGCTTGACACCACAATCAATTTATAAATTTGGCACTTATACAGTAAGAGCTAAAAAAGAAGCAGAAGCAAATCAGCTTAAAAAAGATGCTAAATTATTAGAAAAATTAGGTTGTTTCGGAATTGTGTTAGAAAAAGTACCTGCAAAACTAGCAAAAGAAGTTGCCGAAAGTATAAATATACCTGTGATTGGTATTGGAGCAGGTAATGGTGTTGACGGACAGGTATTAGTGATACATGATATGTTAGGAATGACACATGAATTCAATCCGCGTTTTTTACGTAGATATTTAGATCTATATACTGAGATGAATGGTGCTTTTAAAAACTATATTGGTGATGTTAAGAGTGGGAATTTCCCTAGTGATGAGGAGCAGTATTAATAAAAAAAGCCCTCGCTATTTTAATAGCGAGGGCTTAATAATAATATTATTGAATATCTGTTAAAGGTACAGGAAATATATTATAAACTACATCACCAACTCTATCAATAGGTAATGTGCTTGATAAATTATATCTTCTCAAATCAAACATTCTATGATTTTCAGACCATAAAGAATATCGTCTTTGTTTAAGCATTTCTGTAACTAAAGACGCATCATCAGTAGCACCGGCATAATTTACTAAACCGGCAGCATTTCTAATTACATTTAGGGCAACTACAGCTTCGTTATTATCATTACCTATTTGTGCTTCAGCATACACTAAAATTAGTTCTTCATTTCTAAGCATGTCAATTGGAGATACAACGCTAGCATATAACCTTGTTTCATGAGTGCCACTAAGATTATCTTGTGTAGAAGGGTCAGGTCTAACAGCTGACTTAGAAGAAACTCTAGTATCACCCGCTTCAGCTTCAGTTATCCAACTATTATGTACAATAATTTGGTCACCATTATTTGCTTCTTCAGGTGTAGGTCCTGAAGGACCTTTATAAACAGGATTGGTTTGATCTCCACTACTTTGACTAAACACATGTTTAGGGCCAATACTTAAATCTCCACTTAGATTAAAATGAGAAGCATTAAGTGCAGTAAGAGAACTATTTTTGTCTCCGGCATAAAGTGAAGCAATGGCAAAAGTAGCTCTATTAAATTCTGCAAAATCAGAAGGTGTATCAAAGCCACCAAACCCGGCTAAAGAAAATGTAAAGGTAGATCCTGCAGCATTCAAATCAGATAAACCTTCATCTAGCATAGTTCTAATTGCTGCTAACGCAGCAGTAAAATCTAAAATGGGACCTAAGTTTGTATCATCTGAAACATCAACTCTTGCTTGTCCATAAGACTTGAGTATTTCTATTAATTCAAACGCAATAATCGTTTTTGCAAAACCTTCATATCCTGCTCTTTGAGCATCAGTAATTGCCTCCGTATTATTTGCCGATTGAATTAAAATATTGGCATTTTTTATAGATCTATATCTGCCTGCCCATGGAGCTGTAGAATAAAAATCGCTATTTTCTAATGTAGAACCATTAATACCTAAAAGATTGGCAGTATTTCTTGGGTCAGCATCGAAAATATATAATTCTCTAGCCATAGTGCCACTTGCAGTGGTCTGAATACCTAATGAATTTCTCATTGTAGATTCAACCCCAACAACTAAATTATTTAATTGATTAATTGAGGCTCCTGTTAATACACCTTCTAAACTAGGGTTGTCAGGGTCTGTTTGCTCATCGAAAGTACATGATGTCACCCCTACCAAAAGTATTGCAAATAGTATAAGATGAACTTTAATTGTATTTATTTTAAATATTTTCATTGCTTTTATTTTAAAAATTAACGTTTAAGTGAAAATAAAACTGTTTAGAACTAGGGAATGGTGTTACGTCAATTCCGCTTGAAAGTCCGGCACTACCATTGGTAGACACTTCAGGGTCATAACCGGTATAATCGGTTATTACAAATAAATTTCTAGCAGATATACCCATCTTAATATTACTTAATGTACCCCCAAAAGAATCTAATAAATTTTTCGGAAATCTATAATATAAGGCAACTTCTCTTAATCTAACATAACCAGCTGGTTCAATAAAACGTGTAGCAACAAAACCGGAAGCAGCTCTATCCATACCGGCTTGTGTATCTAAATCGGGAGTAGTCTGACCTAAATCAGTCAACAAAGTAGTTAAATTGATATTATCACCACCTTGTTTCCAATGTAATAAAAAGGAGAAATCAAATTGTTTTAAGAAAGTAAAACTATTGTTAAAAGACATTTGAAAATCTGGTTCAGCATCACCGATTTGAGTTGGAACACCATTTACTGTTCCTGCTAATTGTGTTACAGGTTTGCCTTGTTCAATAAAAAATGTTCCTAAACCAAGTCCAAATCCTGCCCCGGGTACGGCAAATGCAGGAACACTTAATCGTGTTATTTCAGAATCATTAAACCAGTATAATATTCCTGAATTCCAAGAAAAATTGTCTGTATCAATAATATCAGCATTTAATGATAATTCTAAACCAATATTTTCTAAATCGGCTACATTGGTTGTTTCTGTACCAAAACCTGATGAGGTTGGTAGCCCTCTAGTTAAAATTAAATCGTTCACTTTTCTATTATAATATGTTGCTTCAAAAGTTACTTTGTCAAAAAGTTTCACATCAATTCCCATTTCAAACTCTGTTGATGTTTCGGGTTGAATATTTGAATCTCCTTTTTCAGGATTGATTGTAGAACCACCATTACCTCCAATTGAAGTTGGGTTTAAACTGGTAAATAGAGATCTAAAACGAGCTGAAGAACCTGTTTCACCATAAGCAGCTCTAATTTTAAATTGATTGATGGCTTCTGATTTCCAAAAATCAAACTTATTTAAATTTACTGCTAAGGAAGCTTTTGGGAAACCATATAGTTTATTTGGATCACCATTTAAAGTCGATTTATCTAATCGATAGCCCAACGTTCCAATAAATCTGTCTTTATAATTTCCTTCAATTTGACCAAAATATCCAAATTCTCTAACAGAAGAAGTGCGTTGAAATATAGCTTGAACATTCCCTTGACTTAAATTGGTTTGATTAGGGATTAAATCTGAAGCTGTACTTAATACTCGGTTATCAACTTGATCAAGGTATGTTATACCAGCTTGCGTATTTAAATTTAAATCACCTTCCATAGTGTCATGATTCCAAACTCCAATAATTTGAGAATTGAAAAAGGTAAAGTTATTTTTACCAACGGCAATAAAGCCATTTTGTCCACTGGCAATGGTTCCTTGATGTGTTTCAGGCACATAGACATCTGTTTGGTTACTTAAATGATCTACACCAAAATTTGAAACAATCTTAACCTTATTTTTATCATCAGAAAACAGATACGTATTAATTTTTATACCTTGAATAAATCGATTATTCAGATCTGTATTTTTCGCATTATCTCTCACAAAAATAGGGTTGCCCGTATAATTAGGGTTGTTAGGGTAATTACCTTGTTCATCGGGAAATAGATTGTTCCAAGGTCTGGTAAAAGCTAAAGTATAGCCAAAACTTAATCCTCCTTCATTTTCATTACCCGTAAAACTTCTACTGGAAGTACTTCTTATATAAGTAGAACTTAAAGCAAAATCAAAGGTTTTAGATATTTTATGGTCTATATTTGCTTTGATTGACAAGCGTTCAAAACCTGTATTTTTAATAATTCCTTCTTCATCTCTATAAGTAGCTCCAATAAAGAATTTTGTTTTATTGTCTCCCCCATCTGCGCTAATTTTTGTTTCTGTAATTAATCCGGTTTCACCATAAATTATATCTTCATAATCATAAAGGCTACCTCTTTCGGCTATGGTGGCATTAAATTTATCTACTTCTGCTTGAGCTATAGCTCTATTATTAGCATCTACTACTGGATCGTTACTTGGGGAGTAGAAAGCATCAAAGATATTTGTAGGATTCCAATTTCTCATACCTAGTGGGTTAGCAATCGTAGTAAACCCTACATCTTGACCAAAACTAAAACGAGTTTTACCATTTCTACCTCGCTTGGTTGTAATAATTACAACTCCGGCATTTGCTCTTGTTCCATAAATTGCTGCTGCAGAAGCCCCTTTTAGCACCTCAATTGTTTCAATACTATTAGGGTCAATATCAGCAAGCCTATTTGAAGCATTTTCTTCATTACCTCTATTAGCACCGGAAGCAAATCGCAAACCAGATGGAATCTCAATATTATTAATATATATACCATCAACAATTATCAATGGTTGATTATTACCAACAATTGATGTTATTCCACGTAATCTCATCGCAACGCCACCACCAGGAGCACCTGAAGACGAAACAATATTAACACCTGTTAATTTACCATATAAAGCACCATCTACAGATGTTTGCCCGGTAGTTCCAATAAGCTCATCTGACGATATCGTTGAAACGGCATTTGCCAGATTAGACCTTTTAATTGACGATGCCAAACCGGTTATAACAACCTCTTCTAAACTGACAGCATCTTCAGTCAGCGTAATATTAACAGACGAACTTACATCAGTTACTTCTTGTTCTTTAGTGGTAAACCCAATAGATGATATAATAATAGTTACAGGTAATTGATTGACGGTAAGACTATAATTACCATCTCCGTCTGAAGTTGTTCCATTAGTTGTTCCTTTTTCTACAACACTTGCAAAAGGAATTGCATCACTATTAGCGTCTGTTATTTTTCCTGTAATTGTTTGAGCCAAAATACTTAGTGGCAGTAAAAAAACACAGAAAAACAACAACTTTTTAAGTAGTAGTTTTCGTTTCATTGTATTTGAATTAATTAGTTTATATATAACAAAGATTACTTTTTTTTTAGAATTAAGCAATTTTTTCTACCATAATTAACAAAATTGTTAACATTTATTTAACATTTTTAAGGTTAATTTAAATTTTAAAATCGACCTTATAGTTTATTGAAAAATTATATTTAGAATAGGATACTTTTAACCAAATTTTAACAGCAAAACCAATAGGTTAACGCTAAGTTTGCTATCCTAAAATTAATACTATATTATTGCAATAAATTTTATAAATAATGGAAGAACAAAATTCAAGTGTTGACATTAGAGCAATTAATGAAAAAATAGAAAAAGAAAGTGCTTTTGTTGACTTGTTGACTTTAGAAATGAACAAAGTAATTGTTGGTCAAAAACATATGATCGAACGATTATTAATTGGTTTGTTGGGTAACGGACATATTTTATTAGAAGGTGTGCCAGGTTTAGCAAAAACATTAGCTATTAATACATTGGCTAAAGCAGTTAAAGCTTCATTTAGCAGGGTTCAATTTACACCAGACTTATTACCGGCAGATGTTATAGGTACGATGATCTATAACATGAAAGAGAATGATTTTTCAATCAAAAAAGGACCCATTTTTGCCAATTTTGTATTAGCTGATGAGATTAACAGAGCGCCTGCAAAAGTGCAATCTGCATTACTTGAAGCAATGCAAGAGCATCAAGTTACCATTGGAGACACTACATTTAAATTACCTGAACCCTTTTTAGTAATGGCCACTCAGAATCCTATTGAACAAGAAGGAACTTATCCTTTACCGGAAGCGCAAGTAGATCGTTTTATGTTAAAAACAGTTATTGATTACCCTAAATTAGATGAGGAGCAATTGATTATGAGGAATAATCTAAAGGGAAGTTTTGAAAAAGTTAATGCAGTTGTAAGTTTAAAAGAGATTTTAAATGCTAGAAGTGCCGTTCAAGAAGTCTATATGGATGAAAAAATTGAAAAATATATTCTGAATATTATTTTTGCAACGCGTTCGCCAGAAGAATATCGATTACCGAATTTAAATCCGCTAATTAGTTTTGGGGCTTCCCCTAGAGGTAGTATAAATTTAGCAATGGCAGCAAAATGCTATGCATTTATAAAACGGAGAGGTTATGTAATACCAGAAGATGTTAGAGCTGTTGTACATGATGTGTTACGACATAGAATTGGGATTACTTATGAGGCTGAAGCTGAAAATATAACTTCAGTTGATATTATTAATAAAATTGTAAATGAAGTAGAAGTACCTTAGACATGTTTAATTGTATATCTGTTTATTCGTGTATTTGTGAAAATAGTTAACGATTAAACGCATAAACAAATTAACAACTCAACAATTAGTAGTGGATACCAAAGAATTACTCAAAAAAGTTCGTAAGATTGAGATCAAGACACGCCGTTTGTCTGATCATATCTTTTCAGGAGAATATCACAGTTCTTTTAAAGGACGAGGGATGGCTTTTGCAGAAGTACGTCAGTATCAGTATGGTGATGATATTCGTTCAATAGATTGGAATGTAACGGCGCGTTATAATGAAACCTATGTAAAAGTATTTGAAGAAGAACGTGAACTAACCATGGTATTAATGGTTGATGTGAGTGGGTCTGAATTATTCGGAACAACAAAACAATTTAAAAAAGAAACCATTACAGAAATCAGTGCAACCTTGGCATTTTCGGCAATTCAAAATAATGATAAAGTTGGCTTATTGTTATTTTCTGATGAAATAGAATTGTTTATCCCTCCTAAAAAAGGAAAGTCACATGTGCTACGAATTATTAGAGAATTAATAGAGTTTCGTCCAAAAAGTAAAAAAACAGATATTAAGCAAGCTTTACGCTATCTTTCAAATGTAATGAAAAAGAAAGTTATTCTTTTTATTCTGTCTGATTTTATGGATGATGACTATGATAGTGCATTAAAGATTGTTGGCAGAAAACACGATGTTACCGGAATTAGAGTATATGATAAATACGAAGAAGAAATTCCTAAATTAGGAATGATACCTATGTTAGATGCTGAAACGGGTAAAACTATTTTAGTGAACACTAATTCTAGGACGGTTAGAAACAACTATAAAGCGCATTACTTAAAAACGATTGATTATTTTGATGATACTTTTAAAAGAAGTGGATCAGGTACAATCAACAATAGAATTGATGAGAGTTATGTAAAAAAATTATTAGGTTATTTTAAACGAAGAGGAGCTAAATAATATGGTAAAAAATTACATTTTATATATTTTATTTTTTTTCGGATTTTTTGTTGTTGCTCAAAAAACACCTACAGTATCCGCTAAAGTTGATACTACCAAGATTAGAATAGGTGAGCAGATCAATTATCAAATTACCGTTGAAGATGCTGAAAATGGAGTCATTTTTCCAAAATTACAACTAGATAGTTTAGGTAAAATAGAAATTGTAGAGTCTTTAAATATTGATACTTTAAAAAACAGACTCATTAAAAAATATAGACTTACCAGTTTTGATAGTGGTAGATATGTAATTCCTAAACAACCTATTTATATTTGGAATCAACCCTATTATACCGACTCTATTTTGATAGATGTTGCCACTGTTGCAGTTGATACTATTAAACAAAAGATGTATCCGATAAAGGCGATACAAAATGAGCCTTATACTTTTGAAGATTTTAAATCATACCTCTGGTGGATTTTAGGAATTCTATTATTAATAGCGTTGATATTGTACTTTGTATTGAGAAAAAAGGAAACGGTTGAAGAAATTGAGGCTAAAATTCCACCTTATGAATTGGCACTGAATAGATTAAAAGCATTAGATGAAAAACAACTCTGGCAAAAAAATAAAATTAAAAAGTACTATGTTGAACTGACTGATATTGTTCGGTCATATATTGAAAGGGAACTTAATATTCCCGCATTAGAATCTACCACAGATGAATTGATGGAAACAATGACCGATTTTAATACTTCAAGTTCATTAAATATACCTGATGAAACTATTAAAAAATTACAGAAATTATTACGAGAAGCTGATCTAGTTAAATTCGCAAAATACAAACCATTGGTAAATGAAATTGAATTGCATAGAAATGATGCCGGAGAAATTATAGAAGTGTTACACCCTAAAATTGAAATAGAAGATGAAGCTGTGGAATAATTTAGAGTTAACAAACCCTGAGTTTTTGTGGTTACTATTGCTAATACCACTATTAGCAGTATGGTATTTTCTTGTTCGTAAAAAAGATACTGCTAGATTAAAAATGGCTGATACCACAGGTTTTGCCGAACAGTCATTCTTAGCTAAATTAAAACCATTATTATATGTATTAAGATTATTGGCATTAACAGCTTTGATTGTTGCTATGGCTAGACCAAGAAATGTAGAAGTGAGTAAAAAAACAAAGACTACCCGAGGTATTGATATTGTGATGGCGATAGATGTTTCGGCAAGTATGTTGGCAAAAGATTTAAAACCAAACAGATTGGAAGCACTGAAAGAAGTTGCTATGAAATTTGTAAACAAAAGACCTAATGATAGAATCGGTATTGTAGAATATGCAGGTGAAAGTTTTACCAGAACACCGATAACTAGTGATAAAAGAATTGTCATTAATACCATTAGAAAATTGCGTTGGGGAGATTTAGATGGAGGCACTGCCATTGGTATGGGATTGGGTTCTGCTGTAAACAGACTCAAAGACAGTAAAGCAAAAAGTAAGGTTATTATTTTATTGACCGATGGGGTAAATAATTCAGGATTTGTTGATCCAAAAACGGCTACTGAACTAGCTAAAGAATTAGAAATTAAGGTATATACTATTGGTTTAGGAACAAATGGAATGGCAATGTTTCCTTATGCTAAAGATTTGAATGGTAGATTACAATTTAGAATGGCACCAGTTGAAATTGATGAAGGTTTATTAAAGTTTATAGCAACACAAACAGATGGGAAATATTTTAGAGCCACAGATAATAAAAAGTTAGCATCAATATATAATGAAATTAATAAATTAGAAAAAACCAAAGTAGAAGAGTTTAAATATTATAATTATCAAGAAAAATACCGACCATTGGTTCTGTTAGCAGGATTGTTGGTGTTACTTGAAATGTTATTACGATTTACATTATTTAGAAGCTTTATATAATTGTGATTTGTTTATTTGTTGAATTGTGTATTAAAATTGGATAATTAAGATGTTTGAGTATTCATTTGAAAAATTAGAGGTTTGGAAAGAATCGATCAGATTAGTCAAAATAATTTATGAAATTACTGATGAATTTCCTAATGAAGAAAAGTTTGGTCTTGTAAGTCAATTACGAAGAGCATCCATATCAATTTCTTCTAATTTATCTGAAGGGACATCAAGAATAACGAATAAAGACAAAGCACATTTTACAACAATGTCATTTAGTTCGGCTCTTGAAGTATTAAATCAATTAATAATTTCAAAAGAATTACAATTTGTATCTGAAGAAGACTATTTAGAATTAAGAAAAATGATTTCTAAAATAACAAATATGCTAAACTCTTTACGAAAAGCACAATTAAACGTAAAAGCTAACAAATAAACACATCAACAAATAACAATAAGTAAGTGTATCAATTAGAAGACAAAACATATTTTATATATTTTATAGCAATTGCAATTTTATTGTTTGCATTTGTATTGGTATTGTTTTGGAAAAGAAGAAAACAGAAAGCTTTTGCAGATAGCGATTTGTTAGAAAAACTAAGTCCGGAAGCTTCACCATTCAAATCGGTACTAAAAGTATTGACAATTGCCTTTGCATTATCTTTTTTGATTCTAGCGTTGGTAAACCCTAAAATGGGAACGAAACTAAAAACCATAAAAAGAGAAGGCGTTGATATTGTTTTTGCCTTAGATGTTTCAAAAAGTATGTTGGCTGAAGATATTGCTCCGAATCGACTTGAAAAAGCCAAGCAGATCATTTCAAAAATTATAAACAAATTAGGAAGTGACAGAGTAGGTATTATAATTTACGCAGGTAATGCCTATCCGTTATTACCAATTACAACCGATCAAGCTGCTGCTAAAATGTTTTTACAAAATGCCGATCCCGATATGGTATCTTCGCAAGGAACAGCTATCAATGAAGCTTTAAAACTAGCAAAGAGTTATTATGACGATGAAGAACAAACCAATAGATATTTATTCATAGTTTCTGATGGTGAAGACCATGAAGAAAATGTAAGTTATGTTACCGAAGAGGCAACTAAAGAAGGAATTAAAATATTTACTATTGGCATAGGAAAACCTGAAGGAGGACCAATTCCGTTAAAAAGAAACGGAACACTTATAGGCTATAAAAAAGACAGAAAAGGAGAAGTAGTAATTACACAGTTGAATGATAAAACATTACAGAAAATTGCAAACGACGGAAATGGTAAATACTTACTTGGAAATAATACAACAAAAACAGTTGAGTATATTGATGAATTATTATTGAAGGCCGATAAAAAAGAATTTGAAACAAAGCAGTTTTCCGATTTTAAAGACCAGTTTCAATGGTTTATCGGTTTAGGGATTTTATTTCTAGTATTTGATACGTTAATGTTAAATAAAAAAACAAAATGGATTCAGAAGCTGAATCTATTTAATGAACAAAAAAAGAATTAATATGAAAAGGATTGTACTAATAATATGCTTAATGTTTGCCCTATTAGGATTTTCTCAAGATAAGGATAAAAAAGACAAGCCTAAAATTGAACAAGTAGAAAAGAAACTTTTTCGAACAGGGAATGATTTTTATAAGGAGCAAAATTATGTAGATGCTGAAGTACACTATAAAAAGGCATTACAACAGAACCCAAATTACGAAAAGGCCAATTATAATTTAGGAAATGCCATTTATCAGCAAAATAGATTTAAAGAAGCATTACCAATGTATGAGTTGGTTTCAAAAACTACAGAAGATAAATTAACTAAGGCTGAATCTTTTCATAATATTGGCAATACAATGATGAAAGAAAAGCAGTATGAAAAAGCTGTTGAAGCATTTAAAAATTCATTGCGAAATAATTCTAAAGATGATGAAACACGTTATAATTTAGCCTTGGCTCAAAAAATGTTGAAAAAGAAACAGCAACAAAATAAAGATAATAAGGATAAGAATAAAGATAAGGACAAAGACAAAGACAAAGACAAAAAGGATAAAGATAAAAAAGACAAGAACGACAAAAAAGATCAGAATAAAGACAAGAAAGGCGATGATAAAGATAAAAATAAGGACAAAAAGAAAGATGAAAATGGCGATAAAGACAAACAAAAGAAACAGCCTAAACCACAGCAACCCAAATTATCACCTCAACAGGTAAAACAATTGCTGGAAGCGATGAATAAAGAAGAAAATAAAACTCAGAAAAAGGTAAATGCTAAAAAGGCAAAAGGTAGAAAAGTAAAACAAGAAAAGGATTGGTAGCCCCACCTCTCCCGAAGCCTCGGGACTCCCCAAAAGGGAGGGAGTTATGTCTCCTGCAAGGTATTTTAAAAGAAAGAACAAGTTATCTTTGCTAGATTCGATAAAAATAAATTAAAGGAGAATAGAAATTAATGTTTAGAAAAAGTACAATATTAATAGTATTACTAATTGTAAGCCAACAATTGTTAGCTCAAGAGGTGTCATTTAAAACTACTGTAAGTAAAGACAGACTAGGTTTAAATGAGCGTCTACGCATTACATTTTCTATAAATAAGCAAGGGTCTGACGATTTTACACCTCCTAATTTTAGAAACTTTAAAGTATTGGCCGGACCAATGCAATCTACTAATTTTTCATATGGAAACGGTAAGCAATCTTTTGAACAGTCTTATACATACACTATTCAGCCTATTAAAAAAGGTGTTTTTAAAATTCCATCGGCTACTATAAAATATGATGGAAATATTATTAAAACAAATACTGTAAAAATTAGAGTTACAGGGGCAGTTGAAATACCTAAAGATCCAAATGATCCAAGATATATTGCATCGCAAAATATTCATTTAGTTGCTGAAATTTCTAATACCAACCCTTATGTTGGTGAAAGTATTTCGGTAGTCTATAAAATTTATGTTGATGTAAATAAAGTAAGTGTTAGAAATACGCGTGAAGTTGAATCACCATCATTCAATGGTTTTTGGAATCAAAACATAGAAGTAAAACGATGGGAAGCTAAAGAAGGTTCTTTTCAAGGAAGAAGCCATCGTTATGCAATTATCAAAAAAACAGTATTGATTCCTCAAAAAGCGGGTAAACTTATTATTGATCCGATGGAAATAGAAATTAGCGCCGGTGTACCCATTGGAAGAAGAGATTTGTTTGGTAATATGATTTCTAATAATACTACACTAACACTCACTACAGGTAAACGTGTTATAAATGCCAAACCATTACCAATTGAAAATAAACCTGCTAATTTTTCCGGTGCCGTTGGCGATTATGATTTTAAAGTGACTTCAAGTAAAACAGAATTAAAAGCTAATGAATCAACACAAATTAAGGTAGCAGTTTCAGGTAAAGGGAATTTAAAATTAGTTGGATTACCCGGTATAGAAACGCCTAACGGCTTAGAACGATATGAACCTGAAAATAAAGAGAACATAGTAACTACACTTGGAGGATTACGTGGGAGTATTTATGACCAATATACTGTAGTACCTCAATTTAGAGGAAAGTTTAAAATACCACCGGTATCATTTTCGTATTTTAGTTTAGAAGATAAAGAGTATAAAACAATTACTTCTAATGCCATTATTATTAATGTGCCACAAGGTAAAATACCTACTCAAGTTGATAATGTTACTACAGGAATCGTTAAGAGAAATGTAATTAGTAATGCTAAAGATATTCGATATATAAGTACTACTGCTAATTTGAAGCCAATTAAAAATAAAGAAGACTTTTTAGGTTCTAACCTATTTTATACCTTGTTAGTATTACCCTTACTTTCTATTCCTTTAGGAATTTTTATAGGAATGACAAAGAAAAAAAGAGATAGTGATATTGTTGGTAATAGACGTAGAAAAGCTGATAAATTAGCCAAAAAATATTTATCTGAAGCTAAAAAGCAGCTTAATAATAACGAACAATTTTATATAGCTTTAGAAAAGGCTTTACACAATTATTTAAAAGCAAAATTACAGGTAGAAACAACAGATATCAGTAAAGAAAAAATAAGTACTCTTTTACAAAAACGTAATGTTGATACTAATACTATTAATGATTTTATAAAAGTATTAGATGATTGCGATTATGCTCGCTATACGCCAACAACCAATGTAATGATGCAACAAGAATACGATAAAGCAAGAATAGTTATTGCTAAAATTGATAAACAACTATGACATATTTGTCATGCTGAACTTGTTTCAGTATCTCTCAGATAAGATTAACACAGAAAATGAAACATATCCTTTTATTTATACTACTTGTTACATCGGGCTTATCAGCCCAACAAGCAGATAGTTTATTTGTAGCAGCAAATAAACTATATCAAAACGAAAAATATACTGAAGCATTAGAAATCTATAAAGAGATTGAAGAGAGTAAAGTACAATCTGATAAGCTATTTTATAATATAGCTAGTGCTAATTATAAACTCAATAGAGTGGCGCATGCAATTTATTATTACGAAAAGGCATTAATGATAAACCCTAACAATAGTGATGCTAAATTCAATTTAAGGTTTGCAAAACAAATGGCAATTGACAATATTGAACCTTTACCTAGAACGTTTTCACAAAAATTTTCGGCAAGTATCATTCAAAAAATGAGCTATAATACTTGGGCATGGATAGCAGTCAGTTTATCACTTTTATTTGCGTTTTTATTTTTATTATATCATTTTTCTTATAGCTCAGGTAGTAAGCGTTTTTATTTTGTTTCGAGTATCATAAGTGCTTTTTTGGCATTGGTAATTCTTTCTTTTGCATACCAGAATTACAATATTATAAAAACATATAAACCGGCTATTGTTTTTGTTCAACAAACTGATGTTAAAAGTGCTCCTACAATATCTAGTGAAGTAAGTTTTAAGTTACACGAAGGTACTAAAGTTCAAATATTAGAAAGTTTAGATAGTTGGAAAAAAATTAAAATAGCTGATGGTAAAATTGGTTGGATGATTGCTGATGATTTGAAGGAGTTAAATTAACGATGTTCTTTAAAAATTAAACCTTTTACCAAATGTAAGCCCTGCATTTAACATAGTATCACCATTGGTATCTGTTTGAAAACCGGCTAAAACACCTAAATATAGCCCTTTGTTAAAGGTGTAGTTATAATTGAACCGCAAAGCGCCTCCAAAAGAGAGTGTACGAGAGGGTTCTTCATTTATAATAATTCTAACCGGGACAGGGACGTCTGTAATAATTGGATACAAAGTATCTATTATATCATTAATTGAAGTGGCTTGATATCGTAAAAGTGGCAAGGCATAAATACCAAATGTATGATTCTTATTTTCTAAAAAATTATATTTAATACCTGCTACCAATTGCATACCAGCTGTAACAAAGCGTATTGTACTATCAAAAGTTTCACCTTCATATTCAAAAAAAAGCGAATCACCATTTGGGGCATCATGAAATGTACCTTCAAAACCACCCACCCAGTATATCTTTTTACCAAAAGCTTGTTGGTATTGGACTCCATACAAAAACCCGTCGATATCACCGGTACCATGTTTTGCCCGACCAAAATGAAACTCTAGTGTACTTTTTTTAGATTCTTGCGAATGGGTTGATAATACAATAAAAAATAATATTACTATTATTAAATTTCTCATTTAGTAAGTTTTTAAAATAGCAGGCAATTTTTATTGCCTGCTATGAATAATGTTAAATTTAGTTACGTTTAAAATTCATATAGCTAATACCATAAACAGTAGTTAACGGATCAGTAAATTGAACAATACTTAGACCTAAATCTTCATCTCTTTTATCTGATTTTACAGCAACCGATATTCCTGGATTCCCGTTTTGTGCGGGAAATGAAATAGTAGTTGTAACATTTTCATTCTTTCCATCTATTTCCATCCATTTTTCTATATTAAATTGCCCCAAGTTACTGGTATTCCAATTAAATAAAAAAATTCCATAACTATACCATTTGCGATCCTTAAAATTTCTTCTAGCCCTCTTAGGGTATTTGATATCCCTAATAATTGTTGAAGCAGTACCTTGTATTCCGGCAATAATCATTCTAAACTCAAATTTTCCGGCAGTCCAATGTTCAATAGCATTCATGTCAATTACTTGAACATTTCCACCGTATTCAGCTCTTCCATCTGTTCTTGTTGTAGGCGTAGGGCTTCCGCCACCCCCGCCACCGCATTCGATTATTGCTTGAGGTTGATTGAGACATGGGTCGACAATATATGGTACGTTTTCTTCTTCTCCTATTACATAAACATCATTTTGCCAAGCATCTTCTTCTGTTACCATTCTATTAAATACTAATTCATCATTAGCGTCTAAGGTGAAACCCGGCGAAGAATAGTCTTTTTCATAGACATCTCTTAATACTACAATAGGCTCATTTAAATCATTTTTTGCATTAAAACTTTTTAATTTAACCTTTTCTTGTAATGTTTCCGCTTTAGGATAAAATACTAAGGGGCGTAATCCATCAGATTTCGTCTTTATTTGTGATGAAAGTTGTTTTAAACTAGAAACAGACTTGTCAAAATTAGTATTGCCTTTATGTTTACTAACTATATCGTCTATGTAAACATCGTAATCTCCGCCTTTTTGTTCAAGAGCTTGTTCAAAAATGTACTGTCTAAAACCTTGACTCTTTGACATTTTTAAAACTTCAATCATAACCTTTTCATATTGACTCAATAATTCAATATCAGTAATAGGATTATTTTGCGTTTGTTGTATCAAGTTTTTAAAACTTAAATCTGCATTTTGATCATTTACAAATTCTAAATCTTCAGAATTAGAACAACCTAGGGTCAAAAAAACTAAAAATAATGATAATAAATTTGTTTTCATTTTAATTAAATTTTATGGTTAATATTCGATTAAATTTTAACATAACCGAAGGCATTTTCTGACCAAAAAATTATAGTTTTGCCCCTCCTTCGGTTATTTGGCTGTTGTTTATATCATAGGCAATTGGTTTTAGAATTAATATTCATTAGTCCGTTTATTATTTTATTTACATTTAGCTGGAGGTTTTTACCTCTAAATATTTTGTTTTATATTATACATGAGCATAATATTATTATTCACATTCTTTCAAATGTGTTATTTTTTGGTCAATGTTTTTCATTTAAATTAGTAACGAAAAGGTTAGGGTTTTCTAAATTTAAATGGCTTTGTTGGGTAAGATTGTCTCCTATAGAGCTAATATACACAAAAAAAAGGGGGGGGGGAGCAAAGTTTTTAGTAGTTTTTTCAAAAATACCTAGAAACCATGATACCTGAAAAGTTCTAAAATGGAGTTCTAAAAAGAAAGTTTAAACATGTAAATAGGTACTAAAAGTAGAAACTAAAATGGATAAGATCCTGAAACAAGTTCAGGATTTAAAACAAACCGGTAAAATTTCACCTTTCATTAAGCGATATTTATCCATTTCTTGTTCAGATAATTTTTTAGCATAATTTACTTCATTTACGGTAAACCCAACAGCTCTTAGTCTGTTAAAATAATCGCTACCATAAACACGTACATGATCGTATTGCCCAAAATGTTTAGTGCGTTCCTCGGGCAATGTAATACTAAAATCTTCATAGGTAGTTGCTCTCGAATAATCTTGAGGAATCTGAAAAATACCAAAGCCCCCTTTTTTAAGTACTCTATAGAGTTCTTGCATGGCTTTTTTATCATCTTCAATATGTTCCAATACATGATTACAAAAAATAATATCAAAACTATTATCCTCAAAAGGAAGGTTTAAAATATCAGCTTTTATATCAACAATAGGAGAATAAAGATCGGCTGTAACTAAATCAATATGTTTTAGTTTTTTAAAACGTTTTAAAAAACATTGCTCTGGTGCCATGTGTAATACTTTTTTCAGTCCTGAACTTGTTTCAGGATCTTTTGAACTTTTATTAGGTTCAAAGAAGTCGGTTTCATTTTGAAGGTATAGCCATAATAAACGATGACGTTCTAAAGACAAGGTACTTGGTGATAATACATTTGGGCGTTGGATTCCATATCCATAAGGTAAAAATTTTCGAAAACTCTTACCATCTATCGGGTCTGTATACTTTGAACCTTTTAGATAAAATGCCAATAACGGACGAACCCAATAACTTAATTTGATTAAGATAGGTCTTGGTATGGTGTTTAATATATATTTAAAGAAAGACACGAATTTCACGAATTTTCACGAATCATACAATTATGAAATCTGAAAATTAAATTTAAGGATTAAAATATTTTTGTCACTAATTTTCATGAATTATATTTTATAAAATCACTCTTTTATATGTTAAACTATCTTCACCAAAATTAACTAATAATCCAAGTTTTATTTTTGATGCGGCTAAATAATTTAATGTTTGTTTAATATGAGCACTTGTTAAACTTTCAATGGCTTTAATTTCAAGAATTATTTTATTATCAATTATAAAATCTGCAATATAATAATGTGGTAGAAACTCTCCTTTATAACTAATTTTAAAACGTTTTTCTCTAGAATAAATAATGTTATTTTTTTTGAACTCTATTTCTAAAGCATCACCATAAATAATTTCACTAAACCCTTTACCTAACTCTCTATGAACTTCCATACATGAACCTATTACTTTATAAGATTCATCTTTGTATAATAATTCATTCATAAATTATTTAGTGAAATTACTATTATCTTTATTTAGTGCAAATCCGTGAAATTCGTGTCTAAATTCTTTTTCCTCCTCACTCTCAATTCCCAAAGCATCATACACATATTTAAAGGTAGAAAGTAATTCAGGTTTTCCGTTAACAATCGCCACATCGTGTTCAAAATGTGCAGAAGGTTTTCCGTCAGCAGTTAAAATAGTCCATCCATCTTTTAGTTGTTTAATTCTATGAGTCCCTAAATTTATCATAGGCTCAATGGCAACTACCATTCCTTCTTTAAACCTTTTCCCTCTACCTCGTTTACCATAATTGGGCATTTCAGGATCTTCGTGCATTTTCTTTCCTAAACCATGTCCTACCAATTCTCGTACAACTCCATAACCAAAACTTTCGCAGTAATTCTGAATAGCAAAACCAACATCACCAACTCTATTACCGGCTTTAAATTCACGAACACCTTCGTATAGACTCTCTTTAGTGACTTTTAATAGTTTTTTAGTTGCTTCTTCTACTTCACCAACTTCAAAAGTATAAGCATGGTCACCATAAAAGCCATTCTTTATGGCACCACAATCAATAGAAATAATGTCACCATCCTCTAATGGTTTATTATTTGGAATACCATGTACCACTTGAGCATTTGGACTCATACATAATGTGTTAGGGAAATCATACAACCCTAAAAATCCGGGTACAGCACCATGATCACGTATAAACTCTTCTGCCAATTTATCAAGATACAATGTGGTTACACCAGGCTTCACCTTACTAGCTAAAATACCTAATGTTTTAGAAACAATTAATGCACTTTCGCGCATTAATTCTATTTCTTCTTCAGTCTTTATTTTAATCATTAAATGAATTTAAAGTGCAAAGATAATATATATACCTTTTAAAAAAGAATGTTTATTATTTGAATAGAAATATGATTTTTGACAGGTTTTAGAATATTTTAAATCTATAATTTTGTTGAACACTAAAAACGAATATAATGTATAAAGCAATACCTGCAAAAGATGCGGTAAAAGTTATTAAAAATAACGATAGGGTTTATGTGCATGCAGCAGCTGCAGCACCGCAAGCATTGATTAATGCAATGACTGAAAGGTCTGAAGAACTAAAAAGTGTTGAAGTGTGTCATTTACATATTGAAGGTGATGCTCCTTATGCGAATCCTGATTTAAAAGACAGTTTTCACGTGAATTCTTTTTTTATCGGCAGGAATGTAAGACATACATTGGCTGCAGGAAACGGTTCATATACTCCTGTTTTTTTAAGTGAATTACCTTTATTATTTAAAAAGAATATATTGCCAATTGATGTTGCATTAATTCAAGTTTCGCCTCCTGATAAACACGATTATTGTTCATTAGGCGTTTCTGTTGAAGCCACATTAGCAGCTATTGAAAATGCTAAACATGTAATTGCACAAATTAATCCCAATATGCCAAGAACTCATGGGGCAGGAATAATTCATATTTCTGAACTTGATACTTTTGTAGAGGTAGAAGAAAATTTATATGAAATGAAAATCTCCGAACCATCTGAAATTGAGAACAAAATTGGAAGTCATGTTGCTGAATTAATTGATGATGGAAGTACTTTGCAAATGGGAATTGGCGTTATACCTAATGCCGTTTTAAAACGGTTGACAGGTCATAAAAATTTAGGAATACATACCGAAATGTTTTCTGATGGTGTTATTGATTTAATTTTGAATGATGTTATAACAGGGAATTATAAAAAGGTAAATCCAGGTAGAGCATTAGCAACTTTTTTAATGGGTTCGCAACGTTTATATGATTATGTTGACGATAATCCTTATATAGAAATGAAAGCTTCAGACTATGTAAATGATGTTTCTGTAATTATGCAAAACCCAAAAATGGTCGCTATTAATTCTGCTATTGAAGTTGATTTAACTGGTCAGGTTTGTGCAGATTCTATTGGTAGAAATATATATTCTGGAGTTGGTGGACAAATGGATTTTATTAGAGGTGCATCTTTAAGTAAAGACGGAAAAGCAATTATAGCATTGCCATCTACTACAAGAAAAGGAATTAGTAGAATTGTACCTACTCTAAAACCTGGAGCAGGAGTTGTAACCACAAGAGCACATGTACATTATGTAGTTACAGAATATGGAATTGCAAATTTATATGGAAGAACAATAAAGGAACGTGTAAAAGCTTTAGTAAATATTGCGCATCCAGATCATAGAGAAAATATTGATAAAGAATATTTTAACGTGTTAAAAAATTAAGTATTATTGAACTCATTTTAAAAGTTTAAATGCGTTCTACTTTAAAAAAGAAAAGAATCCTTTTCTTCGTTGTGGTCGTCTTGAAATTGGCAAGTCTTTATTAGAAATCATTTGATAAACTTCTCCCCAACCCAATACACCTCCAATATTTCTATCATCGATATAAAGGTCAGCGTAGATTTTTCTGCTTTTAGTATTATCAAATTCTTCTTCTGGAAAACTATCATTTATAGCATAAAATTCTATACCATTTGCTTTACAGAATTCAACAGCTTCTGTAAGTCTTAAACCACTCCTATAAGTCCACAAAATTAAGCGATGACCATCGTCTTGAAGACGTTTTAAGGTTTCAAAAGCAAACATACGAGGCTTACCAATCTTTGGATAACCATCCTCTACAATAGTTCCATCAAAATCAATAGCTAAAATAAGTTTATCCTGAAAATTCATGCATTATTTTTATTTGCCAAAATTACAATAAATTTATGATTTCTTTTTTAGTCAATTAATGAATGTTGTGTCATAATTTTTGGTTGCTCAATTCCCATTAATTTTAATATAGTAGGCGCAATATCAGCAAGAATTCCATCATTAATTTGTTTTAATTCTTTATCAATAAGTATAATAGGAACAGGGTTTGTTGTATGCGAAGTGTGTGGCGAACCATCTGCATTTATCATGGTTTCACAATTACCATGATCGGCAATTAAAATGGTTGTATAATTATTTTTTAATGCAGTAGTGATTACATTTCTCACACATTCATCAACAGCTTCGCATGCTTTAATAGCAGCTTCCATAACTCCTGTATGTCCAACCATATCTCCATTTGCAAAGTTGAGACATACAAAATCCACTTCGCCTTTTTCTAATTCTGGCACTAAAGCTTCCGTAAGTTTATAAGCACTCATTTCTGGTTGTAAATCGTAAGTCGCAACTTTTGGAGAGTTTCTAAGGATACGTGTTTCGCCTTCAAAAGGTGTTTCTCTTCCGCCTGAAAAGAAAAATGTAACATGTGGATATTTTTCAGTTTCTGCTATTCTAATTTGTTTTTTATGATGTATTTCTAAAACTTCGCCAAGTGTTTCTGTAAGATTGTCTTTATCATAAACAACTTTTATGTTTTCAAAAGAGTCATCATAATTAGTCATGGTTACATAATATAAATTGAGTTTGTGCATATTTTGTTCATGAAAATTTTGTTGCGTTAATACTTGGGTAAGTTCCCTTCCTCGATCTGTTCTAAAATTAAAAAAGATAACAACATCATCTTCTTTAATTATTGTTATTGGGTTTTCAGAATCATCAACCATAACAATCGGTTTTATAAACTCGTCTGTTATGTCATTATCATAACTATCTTGTATAGATTTTAAAGCATTCTTTGAATTGTTTCCAACACCATTTACTAATGCATCATAAGCTAATTTTATGCGTTCCCAACGTTTATCTCTATCCATTGCGTAATAACGACCAGTTATAGTTGCTAATTTTGTATTAGTGTCATTGATATGTTCTTCTAATTCTGAAATAAATCCATAACCAGATTTTGGATCCACATCTCTTCCATCTGTAAAGGCATGTATATATGAATTTTGAACTCCAAATTTTTCAGCAGCATCAACTAATCCAAATAAGTGTTTGATATGTGAATGTACTCCTCCATCACTTACTAAACCAAGAAAATGAATAGGTTTGTTATTCGTTTTAGCATAACTAAAAGCTTCAATAAGC
>JAKISU010000030.1 GCA_021648445.1 Flavobacteriaceae bacterium | reverse complement strand
TGTGTAGGTAGTCTAAAACTATTGAATCCCCATAGAGAAAAATGCCCGAACCCGCTACCTGAGGTTGAGCTCAACACGGGCTACAATGAACCGAAGCCCTACTTCGCATCATTGTAGCTTAATTGTTGGCAACAGTATTTTATTAGACTTTTCAATCATTCTTATTTTCTCTCAACCGATTTATTTTTGAAATCATTTCTATGGCATTTTTGTTTTCTGGGTTAAGAGATAATGATTTGGCATAATTTTTTATAGCATTATTCCATTCCTTATTTATGAAGTAGGCTTCTCCCAAACTGTCGTGCAAATTTGAATGATTAGGCATTATTTCTACACCATATAGAAAGACTTTAATCGCTCCTTTAGGATTTTTTATATCGTTCAACCACTCATAACCTAAACCATTAATTATATTGTCAAAACCTTGATTTAAGAATTCTTGTTCAGTTATTACATTGTCGCCAAGTAATTCTTCTATAAGCAAAGTTGGATGTTCGGGATTGTTGTATTTTTTATAGTGCTTAACACCTTTAGAGTTTTTAGGAAATAGGTCAGCAATCATTGTTCGATGGTTACCTTTTTGTAATTCTTTCTTTAAGTCGAATTCAACATAATTGGAAAAATCTTGAAATAAATGCACACGAATCGTTAGCTCTTCTAAATCGTAAATAGTTGTGTATTGGGTTGGTGCAATTCTGAATTGTGCAAAATTTGACATTGCCTCTGAGCAATAGTCCAAAGCCATTGATTGCTGTGTGTTTTTTAAAAATTCTTGTCCTTTTTGAAAGTATGGTAAATTAACATCGTCTAAAGATTGAATTTGAGAATAATAGAAATTGGAAAAGGTTTTTTCGGCTTCATTGCCAAGAAACATCTCATCGCCTTCAATAATCAAATATGTGCCTGATTCATCAACAAACACAAGTTGCCCGTCCTCCAATGAGCTAAGGTTTATGGTGTTTAAATAGGATTGGACTTCTTTCACATTTGTCATCGTTTGCATAACCTTTTTTAAAGCGTCTTGAATATAAATTTGTATTTTAGCTTCTGTATTTTTTACTTCCAAATAAGGTTCCCAAAATCCATCAAAAACTAATCCTTTTTCATTAATAGCACCTTGAGCAAAGTTGTCGAGTAATCCCATATACATTACTCCAAAAGTATCTTTAGTTCCTGCTTCGAACCAAAATTGACTATTAGGACTGAAATAATCTTCATTATTTCCTACAATGGTTCTTCCGTTTTTGGTCAGCTTGTACATACTGCAAGCCACTCCTATTTTAGGAAACAATAATGCTATCGTAAAGCATATGGTTACTAAGTATTTCATTAAGTATATGTTTTATTTATATTTATGTATGACGATTAAAATGAGTTTTTGTTACGTATTTCAGCAAACTTGGTCACATTTCCAATTGAGTTATATTTTGTCTTTTAATCAGCTTGTCAATTCGTCTTTTATTTTCCTGTTGTAATAATGAAGGATATAAATTCATCAAAATATTAACTGCCATTATTGTCAATCCGAATAAATGGTTAAGAGTAATACTCTTATAAATGGCAAAAAAAATCACGAAAATAAATCCAATTAAATGACTTATTTCGGCAAGTGTCATTTCATTCCGTATTTCAGTCAATTTCGTTTTTTTATTTTTTAACTTTATTTTCTGATTGAAAAACTTGAAAAAGGATTTTTTTACAATCCATTTAAAGTATTCAATTCCAATATTTTTATTCAGAGCTTTACTTGTAATAAAATTCAGGTTAGATAATTTTTTGTAGTATTCAGTTTTCACAAGAATATTGTTTAATATCATTCCGACTATCCAAGAAATAACTGATATTGATATTCCAAATGTTAAATATTTAATCATAATCTTATGTAATAAATTTTCAATTCCTATTGAGTAATAAATTCCGCTTACAATTCAGTTTTAACTTTCAATTTCAGTTTTATTTCTTTTCGGTTTTCTTTAATTTGAAATAATTAGCAAAATTTGAAATGGCAATTATTAACCAAGCAAGTCTTACAATCCAAATGTTTATTGAATATCCAAACATTTTATGAGGTTCAGATTCGGCAAGGTATCCTATAAATACAAGAGACGTTATAATTCCTGCTATTAAAAATAAAATTTTATTGTTCATTATATGTTTTTTAGTTGTTTAATTTTTTGGTAATAGTATTGTCTTATTCAGTTTCGTTCAAACGTCATTATTTCTGTTGAGTCTGCTGGATAAAATCCACCGATTTCAAATTTATTATTATCGATTATTCGATATAAAACTATTGTTGATTGGGATTCATCACATTCGTTACAACTCAATTCAAGTTGGTTTGTATTTAGTAGTTTGATGGTGTATGTTGGTATTATATCAAAGTCTTTAATTCTTTGCGTTAATTCACTTTCTGAAGAAAACTCTAAAGTTACTCTTTCACCTATAGGAGCAACTTCAATAAAGTTTCCAATCAAAATCCCGTTGATTTCTTCTGTATCAGGTTTTGAACAAGACATTATCCCAATAATTACTGTTAATAATAAAATTACTTTTTTCATTGATTTAAGTTAAGTCCTTGAATTCAGGGTACATTTTTCATATTGTTGCCAACGTCTCGGCTATGGTTAGTACGGGATTTCGAAGGACTGAACTCTCGGTCTCGCACTTAGCCAAATTTACAATTTTTTCTATTAATAATAGACACGCAAAATTGTAAATTTTGCGGACTTAATTCAAGGCACTTCACTTTGGGTTAAGCACCAAAACCCGTATTAACTATAGCCATTGTTGTGGGTATGTGCTTTATATTAGTCCTATTTTTCTCATTTCCCAAAAACATTTTTCTGTTGCATTTATATCAACTGAAGCATCGTGTGCTTCGTCAAAATCAACTCCAAATAGTTTTATATGTAATTCTGACAATTTAGGCCATTTATATCCGTAATTTCCGGAAATTTTGCAATAATTAGTAGAAGATTTCATAGTGCATAATTTTCTTTTTTCTTCAAAGTTGCTATGAATTTTATTTCTTAATAATTCCGCTCCAATAATTTTTTCATCAAAACTAATATTGTGTGCTACAATAAAATTTGATTTTTCTACTAATTCATTAAATTTGGCAAGTACTTCTTCAAGATTTTCACCTTCGTTCATAGCCTTTTCTGTAGAGATTCCGTGAATTCTTGAAGATTCGATAGGAATACTAAAATTTTCGGGCTTAATAATGCAATCGTACGATTCAATACGATTCCCTTCATTATCACATAGAATCCACGCAACTTGAATCATTCTTGGCCAATTATTTAAATCCGTCACAGGTGCTTTCCAATTCTTTGGTAGTCCTGTTGTTTCTGTGTCAAAAAAGAGATACATATTTATTATTTTTAATGTTAATCAGAGTCGGTTTTTGCATTACCCACAACGTTAGGATAAAGTGCGTATGCACTTTATATACACTATGTGTGTAAATTAGTGCTTTTTAATAAGAAAGCCAAAAAACCGTTTCTCTAATTAGTTAGAAAAACGGTTATTGCTAATACTTAGAATCTTTCGACCGTAACTTTTATTCATGAGTTTCCCACCTTCGTGGGAATACCGCTTCGCTTACTTCATGAGTTCAAAACTACGTTTGATAAAGTTGGTCATATCTTCACCTTGCAATAAGTTTTGAGATAGTTTTGCCAGATCTAAGGCTTGATTTACATATTCTTTACGTTTGCCTTTTGCTTTCATGATTTTTTGCATCAAGTCATTGTTGGTATTTACTACCAAATTATACATATCAGGAAAACCACCCATTCCCATCATTCCACCACCACCGGAAGCCTGCATTTCTTTCATTCTACGCATAAACTCCGGAATGGTAATAATAAACGGATTCGCCTTAGAATCTAATGCTTCTAATTGTACTGTATATTTTTCTTTAGGTACTATACCTTCAACAATTTCCTTTAGCTTACCTTTTTCATCATCTGTCAATTTAGAGATTTGATCTTCATCTTTCTTGATTAGATTATCCATAAAATCAGCATCAACACGAGAAAATTTAATCGGTTGCTTTTTATCAGATAATTCAGCATTTTCACTTTCCAATTTTTGGATTAAATGTGAAATAATAGGTGAATCTAACAACAAAACCTCATACCCTTTTTCTTTGGCTTCTTGTATATAACTGTGCTGTTCGTCTTTATTTGTTGCATATAACACCATCAAATTACCATCTTTATCTGTTTGAAGATCTTTTGTTTTCTTTTGTAATTCTTCAAGAGTAAAATAAGTACCATCTACTGTTGGGTACAATGCAAATTTCTGCGCTTTTTCAAAGAATTTTGGCTCAGAAAGCATTCCGTATTCAATGACTATTTTAATATCGTTCCATTTTTTTTCAAATTCGACTCTATCCTTTTTAAATAATGACTGCAATTTATCGCCAACTTTTTTAGTGATATAAGATGCTATTTTTTTAACCGCTCCATCTGCTTGTAAATAACTACGAGAAACATTTAACGGAATATCAGGTGAATCAATTACACCACGGAGCATTTGTAAAAATTCAGGGACTATACCTTCAACATTATCAGTTACAAATACCTGATTTTGATATAATTGAATTCTATCTTTTTGAAGATCTAAATTGTTAGTCAACTTAGGAAAATATAAAATTCCGGTTAAGTTAAACGGGTAATCTACATTTAAATGAATATTAAATAAAGGCTCTTCAAATTGCATTGGATATAATTCTCTATAAAAAGAATTATAATCTTCTTTTTTTAGATCTGAAGGTTGTTTTGTCCAAGCCGGATTCGGATTATTAATGATATTATCAACCGCAATCATTTTTTGATCTTCGGTTGTCTCTTTACCATCTTTGTCCTTAGTCGTTTTTGGTGTATGTTTTGGATCATTAATTTCTTTGGTTCCAAACTTAATCGGAATCGGCATAAACTTATTATACTTTAATAAAAGTTCACGTATCTTACTTTCTTCTAAAAACTCTTTAGAATCATCATCAATGTGCAATACGATCTCTGTGCCTCTATCTTTTTTATCAGATTGAACAAGGCTGAATTCCGGCGACCCATCACAGGACCAATGCACAGCTTTACTTCCTTTTTTATACGATTTGGTAATAATCTCAACTTCTTTGGCAACCATAAAAGACGAGTAAAAACCAAGACCGAAATGACCAATAATACCGGCATCATCAGCTTTTTTATCTTTAAACTTTTCTAAAAAATCTTCTGCTCCTGAAAAGGCAATTTCGTTGATATATTTTTTCACCCCTTCTTCGGTCATACCAATACCGTTATCAATAATGCTAATTTTTTTAGCGTCTTTATCAATCTTTACTTCTAATTGTAAATTGTCTATTTTCCCTTTGTATTCTCCTACTGAAGCTAAATGTTTTAACTTTAATGAAGCATCCGTTGCATTTGAGATCAGTTCTCGTAAAAAGATCTCATGATCAGAATACAAGAATTTTTTTATTAGTGGAAATATGTTTTCAACCGAGACGTTTATTGTTCCTTTTGCCATAATATAAATTTTTATTTGTCATTCCCATCGAAAATAGGAATCTGATTAATTTTAGTTAAATTTCTATATATACCCAAACCACACAGCCTTTCGGTTTTTTGACTCGTTCTTTCCCCCTTTAAATGCGTTAAAAAATAAAACCATAACAACACTTCGACTTCGCTCAGCACAAGAGGCTATGGTTGAACTTTTTGCCTTTTTAAAGAAAAAATAACTTTCGCCAAAACTTCCGAAAACCTAAATGGTTTGGATATAAATGTACTTGTCAACAAAAATGCCAAAAATATTTAAAATGACAAGATGGCAGAAGTCTATCCTTCCCGAAGCTTCAAGACAAATAATAAATCCCAAAATTTCGCGAACTAAAGATCATTTAACCTCCTTTAAGTTAATTTAACATAAGCCTAAAATTTACTATTCTATGCATAATAAATTATCTATATTTGAAAGCATTAAACAATTAAAAGAAGATGTATAGTTCAAAAATTACCGGCTTAGGATATTATGTACCTGATAATGTTGTTACTAATGATGATCTATCCGAATTAATGGATACCAATGATGAATGGATTCAAGAGCGCACAGGTATCAAAGAACGCCATTGGATTCCTGATGGAAGTGAAGATTCTTCTGCCATTATGGGTGTAAAAGCTGCAAAAATTGCTATTGAACGTGCCGGTCTAAGCAAAGATGATATTGATTTTATTGTATTTGCTACTTTGAGTCCTGATTATTTTTTTCCCGGCTGCGGTGTTCAGGTTCAAGATATGTTAGATTTGCCTACAGTAGGTGCCATTGATATTCGTAATCAATGCTCCGGGTTTATATATGCTCTTTCAACTGCCGATCAATTTATAAAAACCGGTATGTATAAAAATATATTGGTAATTGGTGCTGAATTTCATTCAAATGGATTAGACAAAACTACTCGCGGTCGTGGAGTTTCTGTAATTTTTGGCGATGGTGCCGGTGCTTGTATACTTTCAAGAGAAGAAGATAATAGTAAAGGAATTTTATCATCTCACTTACATAGTGAAGGTAAATATGCTGACAAACTAATTGTTGCCTCTCCAAGTATCAAAAATTGGGTACCTGAAATTATTAACTCTAACGGAAAAGATATTTCCTATTTTCCTTATATGGATGGCACATTTGTTTTTAAAAATGCTGTCGTTCGATTTAGTGAAGTTATTATGGAAGGCTTAGAGGCTAATAATTTGCAAGTTTCTGATATTGACATGTTTATTCCACATCAAGCAAATCTACGTATCTCACAATTTGTACAAAAAAAGTTTGGTTTAAATGATGATCAAGTTTATAACAATATAATGAAATACGGTAATACTACTGCTGCATCCATCATTATTGCCTTGACCGAAGCTTGGGAAAATGGTAATATAAAGGACAATGATCTTGTAGTACTTGCTGCTTTTGGTAGTGGTTTTACTTGGGGAAGTGTGATTATAAGATGGTAACTTTAAAAAGTTAGAGGTTGGAAGTTGGAAGTCAGAAGTTGGAGGTTGGAAGACCGAAGTATTAGCTACAATATAAAAAGGATATATTTAAAAAGTTGGAAGTTGGAAGTTGGAAGTTTGAAGTAGGAAGACCGAAGTAATTACTAAACCAACTATGACCTTCCAGTCCATAGGTTTGTTTTTGGCAGACTGAAAGTCTGCTTCGTGAAATTACGGCAATTAATTCATGACAATTCGTATCTATTTAACCACAGAGAACATAGAGGGCGCAAAAGAAATCTGCGAAATTCTGTGCAATCTTTGGGAGAAAATCCGTGTAATCCCGATAGCTATCGGGAGTGAAATTCGTGTTAAAATTTTTAGTCCCGAGTATTCGGGATAAAGCGAAATGCACTATACATAGTTTTAACTACATTTGAGACCAATCAAAGATGCCCTTAATAATCTAAACTAGTAATATAACCTAATTTAGTCTTCCAAATATCTAATTGTTTATTGTGCCTTTCAATATTATCACGAACATTTTTTAATAGCGGATTATCATCTGAAGCATTAGAAATAAAACTAATATTATTCTCTAGTTGTTGAATTTCTCTAGTAGTTTCATCGATCTTTTTTCTAACAAATAATTGTTCACTATCAATTTTACTTAAATTGTTATGAGACAGATAATTATTAATAATATTTTTAAATTTTAACATAGAAATTTCTTTCTCGTCTAAATTTAACTTACCGTATAAAGCATTTAATGTCTTGTTAAATTTCACATCAATATGACGCATATTACTAGGCAAACTACCCAACTTATGCCAATCATCAACATATGAGCTAACGACTTCCATTGTTAAGACCTCATCTTTATTAGCCTGACTTTTAAGATTTTCAAGTAGTTCTTTCTTCTTACTGAATGCTTCAACTTGTTCTTTATTAGCCTCATCTTGTACACCATGCAATCTGTCAAAATAATGATTACAGGCATCTTTAAAACGTTTCCAAATTTTATCAGAAAATTTTCTTGGCACATGACCTATGGTTTTCCACTCTGCTTGGATTTGTTTCATAAGATCGGTAGTAGTATCCCAATCATCACTATTTTTTAAAGATTCGGCTTTTTCAACAAGTGCATTTTTTTTATTAAGGTTCTCTTGTTGATCATTTTTTATACTTTTATAAAAAACATTTTTAATTTTATTAAAATTTCGTGTAGCGCCTTTAAATTCATCCCAAATCTCATCGTTCATGTTTCTTGGCACTCTACCAATCTTAAAAAACTCTTGACGCAATGCTTCTAGTTCTTTTATTTTTTGTTGCCAAACTCTATGAGAATCTATCTTATCAGTAATTAAATTAGAAATCTTATCAATTACTTCTCTCTTTATAACAATATTATCTTCATATTTTGATTCTAGTGTTTTCTGTAATTCATGCCTTTTCCCATGAATTTTTTTTGTGGCATTACTAAAGCGCTCCCAAATCTCTTCCCGATGCTCTCTACCTACCGGACCAATATCTTCTTTCCATAACCTATGCAGTTCTTGTAATTCTTTAAAAGCCTTGTTTAGATCATTATCTTCTGCTAATTCTTCTGCTTTTTCAACCAATTTCAACTTTTCTTCTAAATTGTGTTTGAAATCTAAGTCTCTAAGGTCATTGCTCAGGTGTAATAAATCGTAAAAACGTTCAACGTGATGATGATAGGTACGCCAAGTATCATTATACTTTGTTCTTGGTATATTACCAATAGACCTCCATTTATCTTGTAAACCTCTAAATTGATTATACATGGTTGAAGGCTCAGCATTATCAATTAAATGCTTTAATTCTTCAATGAGTGACAACCGTTTTGTTAAATTCCCTTTTTGTTCTTCTTCTATTTGTTTATAATGACTTTGTCTTTTTGTTTTAAATTCAAAAAGCAAATCATTATAAACCGATTTTATCGGATTAGAATAATGAAAATCAATTTCATTACCGCCTTCAGCTAAAAAAGCTTCCTTTTTTTCTTTTAATAATTCACCGAATTTTTGGTTAAAACTAAGTTTGATGTTTTCTATATCATTCTTGATATTTTGAATAGCACCATGTTTTAAGAGTTTTTGGAATTCTTTAACGAGTTGTTCTAAATCTAACTTATTATAATCAACTTTTTCTTCAATCTTTTTTTTAACAATTACTACTTCTTCTTCAATTACATCCTTGTCAGCATCCTTTTCTTCAACCTCTGTAGCTTCTTCAATCTCTGTTTTTTTCTCAGTCGTTTTCTCAGTCGTTTTCTCTTCAACAACGGCTTTTTCTTCGACAGCAACCTCTTCTTCAATTACAAGCTCTTCCTCAGCCATTACTTCTTCAACAGTAACTTTTTCCTTATCAGTTATCTTTTCTTCTTCAATAACTTTTTTTTCTACATCTACTACTTCATCAGCAATCTCATTTTTAGGATCCGCTTCTTCTTTTGAATCAGCTTCAATAGTATTCTCTTCGTTTAATTCAGGAGTATCAGCTTCAGGAGTTGAATTTGATGTGGGGTCTTCGGTAAGATTTTCCGAATTTAAGTTGTCTATATTCTCGTCTAACATCTTGATAAATGTTTAAGGTTCTTCTTTCAATAAACATCTATTGAAAGCTACTAACAGTATTTACAATACAAAAGTACTTATAAAATATAGATGATACAATTTATATTTGGTTGCGTCTGATTTGCTGAATTATTCACACCAAATTTCCCAAGACTTTTCTGCTTGTAGTTCTAGCATACTCAATCCGTTATAAATAGTAGCACCTCTTTTTTCTCCTTTAGAGAGAAATTTTGTTTTAGCAGGATTGTATATAAGGTCGTATAACAAATGTTTATCTGTAATAGCATGATAAGGAATATCTGGACAATTATCTACGTCAGGATATGTCCCCAACGGTGTACAATTAATAATGATGGAATATTCTTTTAAAGTTTCTTTGGTAAGATCTTCATATTTAATTTGATTTTTAACAGGATTTCTTGATACTACTAAGTAATCAATAGAAAGTTTTTTCAATACAAAAATCACTGCTTTAGAAGCACCACCTGTACCTAAAACCAATGTTTTTGTGTGATGATCTTTCAAAAGAGGTTTTAATGATTCTTCAAACCCATATACATCTGTATTAAATCCTTTTAATTTATTATTAGTGATCTTAATAGTATTTACTGCTCCAATTTTAGCTGCATCTTCATCAATTTCATCTAAAAAATCTAGCACCTGCTCTTTGTACGGTATGGTTACATTCAATCCTTTAACTCCATTAGCAATAATTTCAGGAAACTCATTGATATTTTGAATATCAAAATTGAAGTACTTATAATTATCTAATTCAAGTGCTACAAACTTTTTTGTAAAATAATTTTTAGAAAATGAATAGGAAATATTCTTACCTAACAACCCGAATTTATGCATCTTTTTTAGATTTTCTTCCATAATAGTCTATCCATAATAAAACTCCTATTCCTAATAAAATAAAAACAATCGCTGTCCAAGTTTGAAGGTCAGAAACATCAGGCAAATAACGTTTATAATTTTCTACAACCTTTTGCCCGGCTGAATCTAATAGATATTTACCATTTTCAAATTTGTAAATTTCTCTTTTCCATGGCCATACGATTCCTAAAGAACCACTGATAAAGCCAATGATCAATGCAGTAACCAATTGATGCCAACGCTTTAAAACATAGCCTAAAATTTGAGATGTAACTACCAATCCGAATGCAGAACCAGCCCCAAATGAAGCTACTATTTTTAAATATCGAACCCGAACCGGGTCTTGTAAAAAATCAAAATTACCAGAAAAAACATCTATAATGGTTTTGTATAACATGTTTACAGAATCAACCAATAACAAGACATAATTACCTAGTAGAATCAATATAAATGAACCTGATAATCCCGGCAAGGTCATCCCGGATACTCCTATAATTCCACAAAAGAAAACAAACCATAAATTGTCATTTTCCTTAGCCGGACTCATAAAACTAATAGCAACACCTAAGCTAATACCAACTACAATACCGATAATATTTTTAAAGCTCCAATTATTAAACTGTTTACTGATATAATAAATAGAGCCGATGATCATTCCAAAAAAAGTACTCCAAACATATAATTCATAATTCCTGATCAAATAATCTAGTAGCAGTGATACACTGAAGTAACTAAAAATACTACCGCCAAAGATCAACAATAAGAATTGCGCATTTGTATATTGAAAGAAACTTTTAAATCTGCCATTCAACAATAATTTAAAAGCTTTACCATTTACTTTTTGCAGAGAATAGATCAATTCTTCATAAAAACCGATAACAAATGCCACTGTACCACCGGAAACCCCAGGTACTTTATTAGCACCACCCATGGCCAATCCTTTTACAAAAAGGAAGAATTTATCAGAAGAAGTCCGCTCTTTAGGCATTTTTTTAATTCGTTTTTATCGTTGCTGATTTTTCTAACAGTACAATCACTAAAAAACCTATTATTGCTAAAAGAATAGCCCATAATAATTCCGGATTACCTTCGAAAGCAAATGGAGATATACTTTTCTCACTAAATGGCACTTTTACACCGTGTGAATTAGTACGCCATGTTAAAACCTCTTTCCAAGGCCAAATTTTATTTAAAGAGCCTAAAATAAACCCTGTTAAAACAGCTAATGTTAAGGTATGATATTTATCAAACAGCCATTTCAACAGACGTGAAAAGGTTAATAAGCCTACAACTGCGCCTGAAATTAATAAAAAGATAGATTTAAAATCCCAATTATTTAAGGCATCTAAAGCCGGTTTATAGGCTCCTAAAATTAATAAGATAAAGCCTCCTGAAATTCCTGGTAAGATCATTGCACAAATAGCTAAACTACCGGCAATAAATAAAAACCAATTTGAGGTGTAATTTCCTGCTATTGGTGGTAAAATAGTTATATAATAACCAATTGCTGTTCCTATAAAAAGCATAAATACGATTATAAAATTCCATTTTTTAATTTGTTTTGCCACGAAAATAACACTCGCTATTACCAAGCCAAAAAAGAAAGCCCAAACCAATATAGGTTCATTTTCTAACAACCATCTAATTAATTTTGCAAAAGAAACAATACTGAGACCTATTCCAAGTACTAATGAGAATAAGAAATTGCCGTTTATAGACTTCCACATTGCTTTAAAACCTTCTGATTTTAAAGTTTTTAACGCATTGAAATTTACTGCATTGATACTTTCTAACAATTCTTCATAAATACCCGAAATAAAAGCAATTGTTCCGCCTGAAACACCCGGTACAACATCTGCTGCACCCATTGCCATCCCTTTAAAAAAAATAATTAGATACTCTTTAAAACTTCGTTGCATGTATTAAAATTTGAAGTTCAAAGATAGATAAATTTAAAAACTAAAAATAGGGATGAAGCCAGAAGACCGAAGAAGGAAATTTTATATTTGAAAGTCTTAGAATTGGCAGTTATGCTTAGTCTCCTAATTGTGGTTATATAGAACTTCTGTTAACTGCTAAGAAATAATTTCTTAACATTTTCTAATTCAAAAACAGAGGGGTACAGTTCTTTAAAAGTGGTATGGTAATCATAATCAATTTCAACAGCGCTTTTTAACAATTTAAAACCAATAGTCTTTTGTTGTGTTAAAAAATACAGACCTCCTAAACGATACTCTATTTCGGCAAAATCCTTATATAATTCTTTTCCCTTTAATAATACTTGAATAGCATCATTAAAATCGCCTAAGAATTGTAAAATATCGGTTAAAGCTATAAAAACATCTAGGGTATAATTCCCTAAATCTAAGCATTTTTGAAAACCTTTAGAGGCCTCTTCAAAAAGGCTTAATTTTAAGTTAATATTGGCATATTTAACCCAATAAACCGAATTTTTTTCGTCAATCAGTATCGCTTTATTGATAAAATATAATGCTTTTTGATAATTTTTATCTTTTATATATAAATCAGTTAATGCCAACCATCCTTTATCTAATAGCGGATCTTCTTTAACTGTTTGATTAAAATACTTTAATGCTTCTTTTTTATTCCCTAATTTTTTATAACACTTACCAATTCTTAAATAAGAAAAAGCCGTTCCGTCATCTAAATCTAACGTAATTAAATAATTTTCAATAGCCTTTTCATATTTTCCTAACTCTTCCAGTGTTTTTGCTTTTTCCAGATAAGCACCTATAAAATACTCATCAATTAAAATAGAATAGTCAAAAGCTTTTAATGCTTCTTCAAAATTTTCTATGATATAATATTGTCTACCTAATTGATGCCAAGCAATTTCACTATACGGATCTTTATTGATATACTCTAATAAATAATCTACTGCTTCATGATGCTGTTCTTGCATATCAAAACAATAAATCACATTGTATAAAGATGAATAATCTTCAAATTCAACTTCTAAGCACTTTGCAAAATTTAAACGAGCGGTATCAAATTCTTCTAGATACAAATATTCCATACCAATCAATGAGCGTACATCTACTTCATCATCGGTATATAATAAAGCAGTATTTAAAGCATCAATTGCTTCTTTATGTAATTCTTTTTTAGATAATAAAGTCGCTTTATGCAAATGAACTTGATCGTTTAAAGGTTCTATTTCTTCTAACTCTTTCAGTAATTGTTCAGCCTTTTCAAGCTTATCTTCATACAACATCACTTCAACATTTGCTAATTTTAATGATACAGATGTAGGGTGTTGTTTTATACCTAATTCTAGTGCTTTTTTTGCCAAAGACATTTTACCAATGTTCATATAGTGTAGAATAATCTCTTCGAATTCAGCAGAATCGAAAAAATAAACACTATTTGTTTTCAACATCGACTCAAACTTTGAGAACGGCAAATCGTTGTCATCAGCTGGAAATAGATTCATAAAACTTAGGTTTTCTTGCTGAAATAAAAGTAGTCTAATCTACTATTTTGATTGAAAAAACTAACAGAATGTTGTTAACAATTTAATTAACATGTTCTAAACCATTTAAATATCAAAAAAAAATGTAATTTTGTATTCCAAACAAGGTTTGGTTGCTCTATGGCAAAAAAGACGTTACTTAACGCAAAAGACATCCATATTATTCTTCATCGTTTGGCATGTCAACTAATTGAAAATCATACCGATTTTTCAAATACCGTACTAATTGGCTTACAACCAAGAGGTATTTTTCTCGCCAATAGATTGATACAAATTCTACAAAAAAATTATGACATTTCTAATATAAAATTAGGACAATTAGATATTACTTTTTACCGCGATGATTTTAGAAGACGTGAAGAACCTTTAGAAGCTAGTGATACTGATATTGATTTTATAGTTGAAGATAAAAAGGTTGTTTTTATTGATGATGTACTCTATTCCGGGAGAAGTATCAGGGCTGCTTTAACTGCCATTCAATCTTTTGGAAGGCCAAAGTCAATTGAACTTTTAGTATTGATAGACAGGCGTTTTAGCAGACATCTACCCATTCAACCTGATTATAAAGGAAGGCAGGTTGATGTTATCAATTCTGAAAAAGTAATCGTTTCATGGCAAGAGAACGATAAAAAAGATGCTGTATATATTATAAGCGATAATTAAAATGAAGCAATTAAGTGTAGCACATTTATTAGGAATAAAATATCTTACAAAAGAAGATATTAACCTTATTTTTGAAACTGCAAATCACTTTAAAGAGGTAATTAACAGACCCATAAAAAAAGTTCCTTCATTAAGAGATATTACTATTGCCAATTTATTTTTTGAAAATAGTACCCGAACAAAACTTTCTTTTGAATTGGCTGAAAAAAGGCTTTCTGCAGATATTATTAATTTTTCGGCTAGTCAATCCTCTGTAAAAAAAGGAGAAACTTTAATAGATACAGCTAACAATATCTTATCAATGAAAGTTGACATTATCGTGATGAGACATCCTAGTGTTGGTGCAGGTGCTTTTTTATCAAAACATATTGATGCCAAGATTATCAATGCCGGTGATGGCGCACACGAACACCCTACACAAGCACTATTAGATTCTTATTCTATCAAAGAAAAACTAGGTGCTGTTAAAGGTAAAAAGATAGTTATTATTGGCGATATTTTACATTCAAGAGTAGCACTATCAAACATCTTTGCATTAAAACTACAAGGTGCAGAAGTAAAGGTTTGCGGACCAACAACACTCATACCTAAATATATTTCAAGCTTAGGTGTTGAAGTGGAAACCAACCTTAAAAAAGCATTAGAATGGTGTGATGTGGCAAATGTATTAAGAGTTCAACATGAGCGAATGGATATTAAATATTTTCCATCAATAAGAGAATACACACAACTTTTTGGGATCAATAAAAGGTTATTGGACTCACTTGGCAAGGAAATTGTAATTATGCATCCGGGACCTATAAATAGAGGTGTAGAAATTACAAGTGATGTAGCTGACTCAAATCAATCTATTATTTTAAATCAGGTTGAAAATGGAGTTGCCATTAGAATGGCTGTTATTTATTTATTAGCACAACAAATTAAACCGTAGGTATATACTAAACCTTTATGGATTGTAAACCCTTAGACTTTATAAAACAAACGAATGAAATTCGTTTTAAAACAAAATATTTGAAATTGATTTTAGAATATCGATTAACGAATTTTGAAGTAAAAAAAGGAATTAATCTGCACGATTCCTTGAAAACAAATTTCTTAACCCGTATTATTCACGGATTTTCGTTATGAAAAGTCAAAATACCAATAGAACTAAACGAAGTGAAATCACGAACACCAAAAAAAATATAAAAGAAGTGAGTAATTGGGAAGCGCAGGGATTTTTTAGTGAATTGCGAAGCATATCATGAACTCCTTAATAAAAAATAAAAAGAACGTGAGTAAAGAATTGTAGCCCTCCCGGAAGCTTCGGGATTGAGCTAAACAAATTTCGAGCCCGCCTGCCGGACGGGCAGGCATTTTCAATTATAGCAGGTAGTTTGGCTTTGGAATAGAAGATTCATGAATAATGCGGGTTAATTCTTAAATCGTTAATCTTTGTTCTGATATTCAAAATGAAATAACATTTATAGAAACTAAAATAGTTACAATAAAATTGAAGGGTTTTAACCTTTAACTAGATAATTAATGATTATAGAAAAAACTGACATAGCAACTATCTGTAAAAATGATGGAAAATCGATTGAATTATTTTTTAAAGATTTTTCAGAAAATTACACTACCTTTGCAGACAATAATATAATTATTGAATTTTCTGACGGTAAAGGGGAAGAAAAACAAAATATCTTATTATTTTTACAATATTCTAAAGGTCATAGAAATAATGGCATGTCTTTTGTAATAGTTATTGATGGAATTGATATCGATGATATTTCTGATGAAATTATTATAGTTCCTACATTAGTAGAAGCACATGATATTATTGAAATGGAGAATATTGAAAGAGATTTAGGATTCTAATACAAATATACTATATGGTAAAAAAACTACTCTTATTTATTTTTTTGGTTACAATCTCTTCAGCTGTTTTTTCACAACAGCAAGAAAGTGATGCTATTGCGAAAGATTCGACAATGGTCATAAAGAATATTGTCGCCTCACCCAATCCTTTTAGTGTAACCACTAAAATTAAATTTTATACTGACACTATTTATGAAATAGAATTTTCGGTTAAAGATTTAATTGGTAATACAGTGTATCATAAAAAATACAATACTAAGGTTGGCTTAAATACAATTTCGTTCTACAGAGACAAACTGAGTTCAGGAATTTATATTTATTCGATTAAAACAAACACTGAAATTATTTCTAAACGTATTGTTGTCAAATGAGTATTAGCTTAACCATATTAGGTTGCCATTCTGCTACACCAAGAACATTTGCCCATCCAACATCACAGTTTTTAGAAATAAATAACAGGCATTTTTTAATTGATTGTGGTGAAGGTACTCAAGTTCAACTCAGAAAGTATAAAATTAAATTTTCTGCTATTGGTCATGTTTTTATCTCACATTTACATGGAGATCACTTTTTTGGTCTAATTGGTTTAATTTCTACTTTTGGTTTATTGAAGAGAACTAAAGATCTTCACATTTATGGTCCAAAAGGCATTCAAGAAATTATAAATTTACAATTGAAGCTTTCAAAATCTTGGGTTAGCTATGAACTTATTTTTCATGAATTAGAAAGTGAAAATAGCGAACTTATTTTTGAAGATGCTAATGTTGAAGTACATACCATTCCATTAAATCATAGAATCTATACAAATGGTTTTCTATTTAAAGAAAAGATAGGTGAACGAAAACTAAACATTGAGGCTATAAAAGAAAATCCTGAAATTGAAATTTGTGATTATCAAAACCTTAGAAATGGAAAGGATTTTACCACAGAAAAAGGTGGAATTATCAAAAATAAAACTTTGACTTTTAATCCGCATAAGTCTTTAAGTTATGGATATTGCAGTGATACTACCTATAAACCGGACATTGTACCTATAATTAAAAATGTAGATCTATTATATCACGAATCAACTTTTTTAAATGACAAAAAAGAATTGGCTAAAATCACAAAACATGCTACTGCAGAAGAAGCCGGAAATATTGCTAATGAAGCAAATGTCGGTCAATTAATTTTAGGACATTATTCTAGTAGATATAATGACTTAGACCTATTCAAACAAGAAGCTGAAACAGTCTTTAACAATGTAATCTTAGCTAAAGAAGGTAAGATTATTAAGATAGATAGTAAAGTGCCTGACGAACTTGTTATTGCACATCAAAACTAGTGTCGTGTCATGCCTCAAATGGTGGATAAGTCGCAGTTATTTTTTGAATTTTGCGAAATGATAAAAAATAAGCATAACCGTAGCTACGTGAGTTTTTTTATGATGAGTAAAAACGAAAAAGAACAAAATTTGGTGCGTCATTTGAGGTGTGACACGACACTAGTGCTAAGTCAAGTGTAATACTGATTAGTTGATAGTAATACTAATGTACAAGCAACTTCAGCTTCAATAGAATTTTTTTCTAACAATTGTACAAACTCCATATTTTCAGTACCCGGATTAAAAATTACTCTTTTGGGTTTTAGCGAAATTATATAATCATAATATGCTATTTGACGTTTTGGATTTAGGTATAATGTAACTGTATCAACTTCTTTAAAATAAGGTTTTCCAATTTCAATTTTTACACCACCTACTTCGCCTTCTCTTAAACCCACAGCCACAATATCATGATTTTTCTCAACCAACCTTCTAATTGCAAAATTTGAATATCTATCCGGTTTTAACGAAGCTCCCAATACCAATGTTTTTTTACCCATAAAGCGCACCTATTTCAAATATTTTAGAAAATTAATAACAAATATATGATAAGTTAAACAGATAACATTTTAAAATTCATTTGGTATAACTGCTTTTTTTTATGATATTGCGACTTAGAAAATTAAAAACTAACTCAATTTATCATGAATAAAAAACTACTTTCATTACTGTTTTTAGTAATTCCATTTATAACTTTTGCGCAAGAAATTGCCGAAAAAGGGTTAGATCAGCGTATTGATGAAGGGTTTAAGCCATTTTCTGATACAATTTCTAGTATTATATTTTTTGAAATATTAGGAACTCCTTTTGTATTGATTCTATTGGTTGCAAGTGCCTTGTTTTTTACACTGTATTTTGGTTTTCCAAACTTTAGGTATTTTAGAACAGCAGTTAATATAGTAAGAGGAAAGTATGATGATGTTGACCGTCACGAAGTAGGCGATCCTGAATTGGCAATTGATGGAGATATAGTAGATACCATTGAAGACGAAAGTAAAGAAGGTGAAGTAACTCATTTTCAAGCATTAGCAACAGCAGTATCTGGCACTGTTGGTAATGGAAATATAGCAGGTGTGGCTTTGGCAATTGCATTAGGTGGTCCCGGAGCAACTTTTTGGATGATTATTTGTGGATTATTAGGAATGTCAACGAAATTTGTTGAATGTACCTTAGGTGTACAATATAGAGATGTTGGAGAAGATGGTACTATATATGGCGGACCCATGTATTATATTAGTAAAGGATTAAAAGAAAGAGGATTTACCATATTAGGAAAAATAGCTGCTGTCTTTTTTGCTATTTTTTGTATTGGGGGCTCTTTTGGTGGCGGTAATGCTGCACAATCAAATCAGGCAACTATCGTATTAAAAGAATTAATGGGATTAGAAAGTACAAGTGCCGGTGCATGGATTGGTCTTATCTTAGCTATTTTAGTTGGAATTATTATTATTGGAGGAATTAAAAGAATTGCTTCTGTAACTGAAAAAGTAGTGCCTTTTATGGCTGTACTGTATCTAATAGCTTGTTTATATATAATCTTAAGTAATTTCACTTTAATTGATGATGCACTTAGTTTAATTATAAGTGAAGCTTTTAACCCTAAAGCAATTGGAGTTGGAGGCGTAATTGGTGTTTTATTGGTAGGCTTTAAACGAGCTGCGTTTTCTAATGAAGCCGGTGCCGGTTCAGCTTCTATTGCACATTCAGCTGTAAAAACTAAGTATTCTGCTTCTGAAGGATTGGTTGCATTATTAGAACCATTTATAGATACAGTTGTTATTTGTACAATGACTGCTTTGGTAATTATTATCTTTAATTTTGGAGGTGCTTTTGAATATGGAGGTGATGGAAGCGGAGCTGTAATCATTGATGGAATGTCTTATGAAGGTGCAGGAATTACATCTAGAGCTTTCGCACAATATATTCCTTATTCTAATATATTTTTAACTATTGCAGTAGTTTTATTTGCTATATCAACAATGATCTCTTGGTCTTATTACGGATTACAATCTTGGAAATATTTATTTGGGAGAGGTAAAGCTGCAGATATAACTTATAAACTATTATTCTTACTATTTGTAATTATTGGTGCTGCCGCAAGTATGAAGTCAATTTGGGATTTCTCTGATGCAATGATCTTTGCCATGGTATTCCCTAATATGGTTGGCTTATTCTTCTTATTCCCTGTTGTTAAAAAACAATTGGCTAGATATTTAGATGCTATAAAAGCTAAGAAAGCATAATATATGTAATTCATTAAAATGAAAAATTTTAAATCCCATTTCCGGTATAATAATAGCCAACGAAATGGGATTTTATTTTTAGCATTATTAATCATAATTCTTCAGTTAGTTTATTTTTTTGTTGTCCCAATAGTTATCGGGGTCTCTGACGAAGATGCTACCGATTTGAATTCAAACGAAATTATAGAATTTCAGCAAGAAATAGATTCCCTAAAACTAATAGCCTTAGAAAATAAGAAACCTAAAATTTATCCTTTTAATCCGAGTTTTCTAAGCGATTATAGAGGTTATCAAATAGGCATGTCTACCGAAGAGATTGACAGACTCTTACAACATAGAGCCAATGGAAAATATATCAATTCTGCAAAGCAGTTTCAGCAAGTAACTCAGATCAGTGATTCTCTTTTAAAAACCATAGAACCTTATTTTAAGTTTCCTGATTGGATAAATAAAAGACGAAATCAAAAAAACACTGCCCCGTTGAGTCCTTCGACTGCGCTCAGAATCAACTCCGTCGAAACGTCTGAAAACGTAATCATTAAAGACCTAAACTCCGCTACAGCAAAAGAACTAATAACTGTCAAGGGCATAGGTGAAAAATTATCACAACGTATTGTAAAATACAGAAACAAATTAGGTGGTTTCTTTATCAATGAGCAACTTTATGAAGTTTGGGGTTTAGACAAAGAAGTAGCAAATAAAGTCTTAGAAAGATTTCCTATTATCAATAAACCAACACTCGAAAAAATAAATGTGAATACCGCTACATTTAAAGAAGTACTTTCTATTGTATATATTGATTATGAATTAACCAAAAAAATATTCAATTATAGGGATGAAGTTGCCGAATTACAATCACTCGAAGAACTGAAAAAAATTGACGGATTTCCATTAGAAAAATTTGATAGAATAGCCTTATATTTGGAAGCTAAATAAATTGTTATATGAATTCGATGTATTTTACAGAAGAACATGAATCTTTCAGACAAAGTTTTAAAGAATTTCTACAGAAAGAAGTGGTGCCTTATATTGAAAAATGGGAAAAAGAAGGAACTATAGAACGTTTTATCTGGAAAAAAATGGGCGAAATGGGCTATTTTGGCTTAAATACTCCTGAAGAATATGGCGGATTGGGTTTAGACCTTTTTTATACAACTATCTTTTTAGAAGAATTACAAAAAATAAACTCCGGTGGTTTTGCGGCTGCCATGTGGGCACATGCATATTTGGCAATGACTCATGTAAATAAAGAAGGTGATGATCGCATTAAAAAAGCATATTTAACACCAAGTATAGAAGGTGAAAAAATAGGTTGTTTGTGTATTACTGAACCTTTTGGTGGTTCAGATGTTGCAGGCATGCGTACTACCGCTATAAAAAAAGGAGACACTTATATAATTAACGGCTCAAAAACATTTATTACCAATGGTGTTTATGCAGATTATATGGTAGTTGCCGCTAAAACACAACCTGAGTTAGGAAATAAAGGGTTGAGTATCTTTATTATGGATAGCAATACACCCGGAATTTCAACAACCAAACTCGATAAATTAGGATGGCGAGCTTCAGACACTGCTGAGATAGCTTTTGATAATGTTGTGATACCTGCAGAGAATTTAATGGGTGAAGAAGGTAAAGGCTTCCCATATATCATGCAACATTTTGCGTTGGAACGTATCATAATGGGCATCAATGCACATGCCCGATCAGAATATGCCATTGATTATGTATTACAATATATGAGTGAAAGGCAAGCTTTTGGTAGATCTATTGATAAATTTCAAGCCTTACGCCATAAAGTAGCTGAAATGGCTAGTGAAGTAGAAATGTGTAAAATATTTAATTATACTGTTGTAAAGCGTTTGAATGATGGTGAATATGCGGTAAAAGAAGCAAGTATGTCTAAGCTAGTATCTACTAAAGTTGCAGATCAAGTTGCTTATGATTGTTTACAATTGTTAGGTGGTTATGGTTATATGGAAGATTACCCTATGGCACGATTATTACGTGATAGTCGTTTAGGACCTATTGGTGGTGGCACTTCTGAAATCTTAAGAGAGATTATTGCTAAAATCGTTATAGATAAGAAAAGTTACAAGCCGGCAACGTAGTTTGTTTAGATTTTAGCAAAAATAACCTCTGTTATTGCTAAAATAATTATAGATAAAAAGAGTTACAAACCGGCAACGTAGGTTTGTTTAGGTTTTAGCAAAAATAACCTCTGTTATTGCTAAAATCATTATTGATAAGAAGGAATATAAACCGGCAACGTAGTTTGTTTAGATTTTAGCAAAAATAACCTCTGTTATTACTAAAATCATTATTGATAAGAAGGAATATAAACCGGCAACGTAGTTTGTTTAGATTTTAGCAAAAATAACCTCTGTTATTGCTAAAATCATTATAGATAAAAAAGAATATAAGCCTGCAACATAAAAACAGTTATTTATATAAGAGATATATAGTTAATATTAACTATATACTACCGTTGTCAATAATGTAAAAACAACCCAATGAATATTGATTTTAAATTTTTAGAACCTTATCTAATTTATATAGTTTTTTCATTTGTTGGACTTTTAATTTTATACATCAGAAGTTATACTCAAGAAAGTGCTAAAATATCTGTTTTAAAAAGAAAAAATAAAGAATTGGTGGAAGAAACGGAACAAATAAAAAAAGAACATCAACTTGATATAACCAAAAGAAAATATCAATACGAAAGTAAAAAAGAGCAATATCTGAATTACTTCAAACTAATTGACCAATTTACAAAGGAAGCAAATAAAAAAACACAAGAAAAACTAATGCCAATTTTAGATGAATTCAATAAAAACTATCTAAATGCTGCAAGTCAAAATAATAAACGGAAAGAAAACAATGCTGTAACTGTAATGTCAAAAAAAATTCAAAAACTGACTTTTGATGCTAATGAAGATTTAATACGAATTAAGCAAGAAACAAATACAATCAGACTGATTGCAAGTGAAGACATTTTGGAAAAATTAGATTTAATGGAATTTGCATATGACAACAATATGGAAAAAGCAAATAAAATGATGAGTGACTTACCAAAGTTGATGCTCTCAAATAATCAAGCAAAAATGAAACAAAACCAAGATGATATTGAAATTTCATCTTCTGTGATTAATAAAATAAAAAGTGATATAATTATATTAATGCGAAAAGAACTAAATGAAATCTAAAACACTATTGGCAACACCGGTAATCGTTGCACAAGACATTAAATTTCCTTCAATAACAAGGGTAATCGTTGAGCAAGAGACATAAAACCGGTCAGAAAGTAGCGATTTCAGTTGTTTTATTTGACAAACAAATTTTCAAAATCTAAAAAGTGCATTTTTTTGGGTTTGTTAAAAACTCCTTATTTGGATTAATATGTTGTATTTTTTCAAATTAAAATAACTAGCTAGAAACGTCTACACCATTAAAAAAAAACAATGATTCATCTAATAATTGGAAATACTGGCTCTGGAAAAACGACTTACTCAAACGACTTAAAAATAAAAACTAAAGGAATAATATTTTCGATAGATAAATGGAATAGTATGTTGTTTCTTCCTGACAAAAAACCGAATGATGGACTTGAATGGTTTCTTGAAAGAATTGACAGAGCAGAATCAATAATTATGACCCTTATAGAACAATTGGAAAACTCAAAAACAGATTCTGTTCTTGATTTAGGATTTTCAAAATTTGAACATCGTGAAAAATTTAGAAAGTTTGCGAATTATCACGGATTAGATTTAACAACCCACTTTTTAGATATTTCTAAAGATACTAGATTGAAAAGGATAATGAAAAGAAATAAAGAAAAAGGAGAAACATTTGAATTTGAAGTAACAAAAGAAAACTTCGATTTTATGGAAAATTGGTTTGAAAAACCTAACGAATCGAAAATGATAAACGGAATTCTGATTTCTGAATAAAAAACGGTAAAACACGGTATAGAAAAAAATAGTAAAAACACACAAGGTCTTTTAATTGAAAATGGAATTGAATATAAAATAGATGGTTTGGGAATAAAGGAAAAACTTCAATGACGCACTATAACAAAGGTAATCGTTGCACAAGAGGTTAAAAACTTATCAAAAGTGTATATCTAACTCTTCTTTTAACCTTCATAAAAATTGTCCTTGGGGGTTCGATCACTCAACTGAAAGTTAGTGAATAGTTTTTCTTGATAATCCTTTTTGCCTTGCATAATACAAAATACAACTTTTTTGTATCTTGTGCAACAGACACAATGTATAAAAATAATAGCGGTTTTAGTAATAATCCCGATAGCTATCGGGAGAAAGGTACAACCTATAAATCTACAACTACGCTTATACAACACTTTATACACAATAAAAAACTACTCAAATTTCACAACAAAAATTTGAATAAATGAATCCGAATTTGATTGAATATATCAAAAGGTATGTAAATATATCTCAAACTGAAATTGACTTATTCAATTCGTATTTAAAACCGAGAACTTTAAAGAAGAAAGAATTTTTACTCAAAGAAGGTCAATTATGTAAATCAAGATATTTTATAACCAAAGGTTGCATACGCTTGTATTATATTGACAATAAAGCAAACGAACAAATTTTACATTTTGGAATAGATAATTGGTGGATTACAGATTATGAAAGCCTTATAAATAAAATACCTTCTAAACTTTATATCCAAGCGACCGAAAACACAGAATTACTTGAATTAGCACAAGAAAATTTTGAAGAATTGTGCATTGAACTACCCAAAACAGAACGATTCTTTAGAATAATAATGGAAAAAACATATATCGCTTCTCAAAAAAGATTGGAATATATGTTTAGCCTAACAGGAGAAGAATTATATCATAAATTCATTTCATCAAATCCCGAATTTGCTCAAAGAGTTCCTCAATATATGATTGCTTCACTTTTAGGTATGACACCTGAATTTGTAAGCAAAATTAGAGCAAATAAAAAACAGTAGTATTTCTTAATCTTGATTAAGATTTTTTTGATGACTTCAAAATAACTTTGTCACATTAATAATCGTTTAATCTTAAAAAAAACTAACAGAAAAATGAGTGCAAAAAATTTAACACCAACACAAATGGTACAATCAATGTATGCTGCTTATGCTGCAGGAAATATGGAAATGTTAAAAAAGACATTATCAGATGATATTCTATGGATTTACCATGGTACAGAAGAAATTCATCATGCATCTATCTACAAAGGTAAAGATGGAGTCATGCAATTTTTTAATGATGTAAATGATCACATTGAATATTTAGATTTTCAACCAAAACAATTCATTGCTGAAGGAAATGTTGTAGTAGTTTTAGGTAATGAAAAACAAAAAATAAAAAGAAACAACGAAGTTTTAGAACAAGAATGGGTGCAGATTTATACGGTAAAACAAGAATTAATAACAAAAATGGAAGAGTTTTCTAATACGGCATATGCTGTGAAAGTGCACATAAAATAATTCGGATTAAAAATGAAAAAAATAATTTTATTCTGTATAGTTGGTCTTACAATAATTGGTTGTACTAAGCAAATAAAAAATGATTCCAAAACCACTATTAAAACAGAAAGCTTGACACAAAAACAAATTATGAAGAAAATAATAGACAAAAATTTACCAACTATTGGTATTTTAATTTTTGAAGGAGTAATTATAAATGAAGTAGTTGCACCTTTAGACGTGTTTTCAAGTACAAATGCAACAAAAAAGGCACTTTTCAATGTAATACTAATTGCAAAAGAAAATAAAACATATAATAGTGCACACGGACTGAAAGTAAATCCTGATTACACAATTGACAATGTACCGAAACTAAAAGTTCTAGTTGTACCAAGTTCTTACAATCCGGCAGATCAAACATCTGATAAAAAACTAATTGATTTTATAAAAGAACAAAATAAAACAACAGACTATATCGCAAGTCATTGTGCAGGTGCTTGGTTAATTGGAGAAGCGGGAATAGCCGAAAATAAAGAAATAGTTACTTATGTTACTGGAGGAGAATACTTAAAAACTGATTATCCAAATCTAAAAGTAGCAGATGACAGTAAAGTCTCTGTTGTTCAAGACGGAAAATTCATCTCGTCAAATGGAAATTTAGTCAGTTATATCGCCTCACTTGATTTGTTAGAAAAAATGACAAATAAAGAACATAGAGAATTTGTGGAAACTTCAATTCTATTCGATAGAATAAAGGAGAAGTAAAAGTGCATAAAAAGAATTCTCTATAACACGACTTCCCTCATCAAGATAAAAAACAACGAAAGCACAACAATACATAAAAATAATAGTGGTTTTTGTGCTAAACCCGATAGCTATTGGGTCTAAGATGGTATCTTTGTACAAAGGTTAGTAATAATCCCAATAGCTATCGGGAGAAAGATAAGTACCTTTAAATCCGCAACTACGTTTATTCACAAATTATGCGTCATTGAATAAAAAATAACAAAATGAACCAAAAAACTGCAAGTAAAATAATACTATGTCTTAATTGTGGCTGTAACCATTTTTTATTTAAGTATTCTGTTAAAGATTATTCCCTATGAAATTACGTAGGGTGGAAGATTAAAAAACGACAATGGAATGTATGTCTTCGAAACAATATCTATAGCAATTGACCTCTTTTTGGGTTTGATTATTCTTATCAAAGGGGAATATATAAAATAGATGATACCACTAAAAATTGTGGATATAATTTTATGGATATTTATAGTACTATTTGTTTTAAATACAGTCGGAAATGTGGTTGCTAAAACGAATTTTGAGAAATTTTTTGCAATATTAACACTCGCCTCATCTATTTTAAAAAAAAACTGTAAATTTCGCTAAGTGCAAGACCAAAAAGTAAGTGTATAAAAATGTAACTTAAATTATTAATTAACCTGTAGCCGTATTTTAGGACTAGACATTATGAAAAAGGCACAGACCCAATAGAGAAATATGAATTTAAACCAAATAACTATTCCGTCATTAGATTTGACAAAAGCGATTCCATTTTATAAAAAATTGGGATTAAAATTAATAGTAGAATCGCTGCCTCATTACGCAAGGTTTGAGTGTCTAGATGGAAATTCAACTTTTTCGATACATCAAACCGAGAATTTGCCAAAAGGAGATGGAATATACTCAAACCATTTAGCTTTTCGGGAGTCAAAAATTCCATCACCTAAATTATCGTATTAATTGATTAATAATCAGTTATTTATATGTTATTAGTTTGGTGTTTTGAATACTATTTAGTATCTT
>JAKISU010000029.1 GCA_021648445.1 Flavobacteriaceae bacterium | reverse complement strand
AGCTATCTCGATGAATATTGCTACAAGTTCAACAGGAGATACTTCGATTCGGTATTCGATAGAGTCGTAATCGCCTCTGTGTCTTGTAAATGGAAGAGGAATGTGCAAACTATCGGATAGTCATAATATTTTAATAGAAATATTGATATTTTTATTTGCGCTCATAGTAATGGTAATTGGCGGTTTTAATCTGGTTTATACAACATTACATTTAGAACAACTTTCAGGAACATTGCGTATTCCGCTAGGTTATGTATATATTATTTTACCCTTCAGTGGATTGTTAATCATGTATTTTTCAGTCTATCATATATCAATAATTACTTCCGAAACCATAAACCATAAATCTGCATGAGCATAGAAGTCATCAGCATATTAGTATTATTTGTCAGTTTTTTTATTTTGCTGATGCTTAAAGTTCCCGTAGCATATAGTATTGGAATTTCAACCACTATTAGTTTGTTATTAAATATTGATAAAATGCCCGGGATAACAACTATTGCTCAACGTATGATTACGGGATTGGATAGTTTTGCCCTATTGGCAATTCCATTTTTTGTCCTTGCCGGAGAGGTTATGAAACGTGGCGGTATTGCAAATAGACTTATTAATTTTGCTAAATCTTTGGTGGCAAGCCTTCCTGGCGGATTGGCTTATGTTAATGTGCTGGCAGCAATGTTGTTTGGCGCTATTTCTGGCTCGGCGGTAGCGGCAGCTACTGCCATCGGGGGTATTATGACCGATAGAATGGAAAAAGAAGGATATCCGAGAGAATTTAGTGCATCGGTCAATATTACGGCATCAACCACGGGCTTATTGATTCCGCCAAGTAACGTATTGATTGTTTACGCATTAGCAAGTGGTGGAGCCGCATCTGTGGCAGCCCTGTTCATAGCGGGCTATTTGCCGGGCATCTTATTAGGTTTAGGTATCATTGGCTATGTGGCTTTTGTGGCAGTTAAAAAAGGATTTGCAAAAGGAAACAGAGCCCCTATTTCAGAAATCTGGACGTATTTTAGAAAGGCATTTTTTAGCTTGCTCTTATTGGTAATTGTCGTTGGCGGCATTGTTGCAGGTATATTTACAGCAACTGAAGCATCAGCTATAGCTGTATTATACGCTTCAGTATTAGCATTAATTTATGGAGATGTTTTAATCAAAGATTTTCCATCTATTTTATTGACCAGTGCCAAAACCACAGCAATGGTTCTGTTTTTGATTTGCACTTCAATGGCAATGTCATGGTTGTTTTCATTTGAAGGCATTCCGGAATTAATGAGTAATTTTTTACTGAATAAATTCAGTAACCCGATAGTCATATTTTTAATTATCAATATCATCTTATTAGTTGTAGGAACCTTTATGGATATAACACCTGCCATATTGATATTCACACCCATATTTTTACCGGTGGTGACTGAATTAGGAATGGATCCGGTACATTTCGGGATTGTAATGGTACTGAATTTATGTATTGGTTTGTGTACACCTCCTGTTGGTACAATACTCTTTGTTGGAAGTGGAATAGCCAATATTTCGGTCTCTCAAGTAGTGAAACCCTTGTTGCCGTTTTTGGTAATTATGATACTAGTATTGCTATTGGTAAGTTTCATACCTCAAATATCCATGTTTTTACCAAGATTGTTTAATTTATAAAATATAAGTATGAAAAAAGTTATTTGTTTTGGAGAGATTATGCTGCGATTGTCATCACCCGGATTTTTGCGATTTTCGCAAGTAAATTCTTTTGATGTGGTTTATGGAGGAGGAGAATCAAATGTAGCCGTTTCTTTGGCAAACTATAATATTCCTGTTGACTTTGTAACACGCTTACCGAAAAACGATATAGGTCAATGCGCTTTAATGGAAATGCGCAAACGAGGAGTTGGTACTGATGAAATTATTTTCGGCGGTGACCGATTAGGAATCTATTTTTTAGAAACCGGAGCGGTTTCAAGAGGTAGTAAAGTGGTGTACGACAGAGCGCACTCCGCTATAGCGGAAATACAACCAGGAATGATTGACTGGAAAGCCGTTTTTAAGGATGCACAATGGTTTCATTGGACGGGCATTACACCGGCCATTTCACAAGGAGCTGCCGATGTTTGTCTGGAAGCAGTAAAAGTAGCAAGTGAAATGGGTATTACCATCTCTACAGATTTAAACTACCGTGCAAAATTATGGAACTATGGTGGCGATCGTGAAGCGATCATGACAGAGTTGACTTCATATTGTGACATCATTTTAGGAAACGAAGAAGATGCCGAAAAACATTTTGGTATCAAACCGAAAGGGTTAGATATAACTACCCAAGGTGAGCATGTAAAAGCTGAAGCTTTTTTATCGGTATGTCAACAAATGATACAAAAATTTCCGAAAGCTAAAAAAGTAATTACAACCCTAAGGGGTTCAATAAGTGCTTCCCACAATACCTGGGCAGGTGTTTTATATGATGGCAAAATTATGTATCAATCTAAAAAATATCAAATAACTGACATCGTTGACAGGGTTGGAGGTGGAGATTCTTTTATGGGCGGTTTGATCTATGGTCTGTTACAATATCCTGAAGATGATCAAAATGCATTAAATTTTGCGGTAGCGGCATCTTGTTTAAAGCATACCATCAAAGGTGACGCCAATCTAGTTACCACAGAGGAAGTAAAAAAATTAATGGATGGAGATGGATCAGGACGTGTTTCACGTTAGTTGATAGTAAACCAATAGAAATATTTCGTGAAACAATAAAAAGAATACTAATAATTAAAAAACTTTTCCTATTAGGATATAAAATAAGATGGCAAGATTTACAAGAATAGAAGTAGCGCAAACAATGGAAAGAACAGGTTTAGTGCCTTTATTTTACCATAAAAATATTTCATTGGGAAAAAAAGTACTTGAAGCTTGCTATAAAGGTGGGGCAAGAATATTGGAATTTACCAGCAGAGGTGATTATGCCTACGAAACTTTTGGAGAACTTAATAAATTTTGTGAGTCAAACTTACCTGAAATGATTATGGGTGTTGGTTCTGTAACCGATGCAGCAGCAGCATCATTATATATGCAGTTAGGAGCAAATTTTATAGTGACTCCCGTATTAAGAGAAGACATCGCATTGGTTTGTAACCGAAGAAAAGTATTATGGTCTCCCGGATGTGGTTCTCTAACTGAAATTGCAAGAGCTGAAGAATTGGGTTGTGAAATTGTAAAATTATTTCCGGGTGGAACCTATGGAGCAGATTTTGTAAAAGCGATAAAAGGTCCATGCCCTTGGACTAAAATAATGCCTACAGGAGGGGTGTCAACTGATAAAGAAAACCTTGAAGCTTGGTTTGATGCCGGAGTTGTTTGTGTGGGAATAGGCTCTAAATTAATTTCAAAAAAAATATTAATTTCAAAAAATTTTAAGGTTTTAGAAAAAAATGTTAAAGACACATTATATTTAATTCAACAATTAAGAAGCTAATAAAATAATGAACTATGGTTATATTATCATTTATTGGGTTTACATTATTAGTAGCAATTATTGCTTATTTTTCAACTCGAAAAACTGACGAAAACTCATCAGATGGTTACTTTTTGGGAGGTAGAAGTTTAACCGCTGGTGTAATTGCAGGTTCATTACTGTTGACAAACCTATCTACTGAGCAAATTGTAGGTTTAAACGGTGCTGCCTTTAAAGAAGGCATTTTGGTAATGGCTTGGGAAACTCTGGCTGCAATAGCAATGGTTCTTACTGCTATATTTTTATTACCAAGATATTTAAAGGGAGGAATTATAACTGTACCTCAGTTTTTAGAAAGAAGATATGATACTACTACTAAAGCCATTACTTCCGGCTTATTTTTAACTGGTTACGCCATTATTTTATTGCCAACAGTATTATATTCAGGTTCTTTAGCTATCAACACCATGTTTGAAATTCCTGAACTTTTAGGAGTTTCTGATACAACTGCATTATGGGTTACTGTTTGGGGAATAGGTATAGTAGGCTCAATATACGCAGTTTTTGGTGGTCTAAAAGCTGTAGCTGTATCTGATACAGTAAATGCTATTGGTTTATTGGTGGGTGGGCTTATGATTCCCATATTTGGATTATGGGCTATTGGTGATGGTAATATTCTTATTGGATTGGAAGTTTTATTTGAATCTCATCCCGAAAAATTTAATTCCTTAGGAGATAGTAATGCTTCTGTTCCATTTGCTACTATTTTTACAGGAATGATGTTGGTACAATTATTTTATTGGGGAACCAATCAAGCCATAATTCAAAGGGCATTAGGAGCTAAAAATTTAAAAGAAGGTCAAAAAGGACTATTATTGGGTTCTTTTATTAAAATATTAGGTCCTCTCATTGTGGTATTACCTGGGATCATTGCTTTTCATATATTTGGAGATACATTAGATAATCCCGATCAAGCTTACCCTATGCTGGTAAGAAAAGTTTTGCCGGCATCATTGGTTGGTTTTTTTGCAGCCGTGTTATTTGGTGCTATTTTAAGTTCGTTTAACAGTGCTTTAAATAGTTCTATTACCTTATTCGGAATAGATATTTATAAAGAATATTTTAATAAAAATGCCAATGAAAGAACAATTGTAAAAACCGGTAAATCATTCGGTATTGGGTTAGCAATAATATCTATGTTTGTTGCCCCATTATTAGTCTATGCTTCTGAAGGATTATTTGGTTATCTCCAAGAAGCTAATGGTATATACAGCATCCCTATCTTAACAATAATTATAGTGGGTTATTTAACAAAACGTGTTCCTGCTATAGCAGCTAAAATCGGAATCATTTCAGGCTCAGTATTATATATTATTAGTCAATTTATACTTAAACCGTATGTAATAGGAGAAGAAAATTATCCACATTTCTTACATGTTATGGCAATACTATTTGCCTTGAATATTCTGATTATGTTGTTAATTGGTAAATTTTACCCAAGAACAAAAGAATATAAACAAAAATATACTGAACAGGTTGATATTACTCCTTGGAAATATGTAAAACCTGCAGGTATCACTATTTGTATTATCGTGATTGGTATTTATATATATTTTTCGTAATAGATTTAATATTATTAACCCGTTGTGCATTATGATTTAAGAGAAAAAGGTTGTCCATATCACTGATAATCAGTAAATTGTTTTAATTGTAAAACATTAGCTATGAACAACTTTTAGCTTATCAAAGATGTCAACCAAAGATGAGCGATTTAGAACAAAAAAAGCCAGAACTTAAGTCCTGGCTTTTTCTTATCTGTACTCGAGATGGGACTTGAACCCATACGGACATTACTGTCCACTGGATTTTAAGTCCAGCGTGTCTACCAATTCCACCACTCGAGCAGCCTACTGCAAAATACAGTAATATTGGTATATTGTTGAGCGAAAGACGATCCCGATGCCTCGGGAGAATCCGCGAACAATACTTAAAAAAAGTATTTAGTCGACAACGTTTTTCGCAATTTTGAGCGAAAGACGGGATTTGAACCCGCGACCCCCACCTTGGCAAGGTGATGCTCTACCAACTGAGCTACTTTCGCAATTTATACTTCAACTTTAAATAACAATCAATTTTGATGATGTCAAAATTATAATTCTTACAAAATTAATTTTTTCTTCTCAATGAACTCACTATCCTCATCCGCCTCTGGTGTGATGATGCTCTACTCTCGAGGCTTCGGGAAGCTACTTTCGCATTTTCGAAAGCTTTCTGAGCAAGAAATTTAACCATGTTAATTTTTATGCTCTACTCCAGTCCCGAAGTCTCAGGATCGGGAAGCTACTTTCGTGAATTTTTTTTAAAAGAACCAAACATTTATTAAAAATAAATGCGAGCGCAAATTTAATATATTTCTATCAACCACAAAACCTTTTTTTAAGTTTTTATTAGTGAAACTCTATTTTGAAAAGTTGCGTAGTAACATATCCAAAATAGATAGTTGAACTAATCTTGCTTTTTCAGCGGGATCTTATGTTTAACTCACCCGCCGTCGAGGCACGATACCTCGAAGCATGCCGACTAGGTAAGTTTCTTGAGGGCTTGCCACGAGAATATTTACAACTCAATTTCATAAAGACGCATTTTTAACATGATTATTAGTGAATTAATAAATATATTTGCAGCGTTTTAAGTGAAAAATATGCAAACTTTGTTGAACGTAATTACAAAAAAACAGACATTAGCTTCTGTTATAGATGATCTAAAGCAACTCACTAAATTTGGCTTATCAATTAGTGTTGTATTTTCTTCTATTGCAGGTTATTTATTAGCGGCAGAAACAGTTCAAATTTCTACTTTGCTATTGTTGGCTGTTGGAGGTTATTTTATGGTAGGCGCTTCAAACATATTCAATCAAGTTGTAGAAAAAGATACTGATAAGTTAATGAAGCGTACCCAAAACCGACCTTTGCCAACCGGTAGAATGTCTGTGAATACAGCGATGATTATTGGTGTTGTATTTGCTATTTTAGGAATTGCTATTCTATATAGTATCAACCCTAAAACAGCAATGTTTGGCGCTATTTCTATATTTTTATATGTCAGTGCTTATACACCTTTAAAATCTGTAACACCTTTTGCAGTTTTTGTAGGAGCCATTCCCGGAGCCATTCCTTTTATGTTAGGATGGGTAGCAGCAACAGGAAAATTTGATATTGAACCTGGTGTGTTGTTTCTGATTCAGTTCTTTTGGCAATTTCCGCATTTTTGGGCGATAGGATGGTTGCAATTTGACGAATATAAAAAAGCAGGATTTAATTTAATGCCTACAGGCGAAAAAAATAAAAAAGCAACTACGCAGATATTATTATATACAGTTTGGATGATATTGGTTTCTATTTTTCCGGTATTTAAGATAACAGGAAGCTTATACCTTTCGCCTATAGCTGCAATCATTATTTTTATGGTAGGTTTGATAATGTTATATTATGGTATTGAGTTGCATAAAAAACAAACGGATAAAATTGCCCGAAAACTAATGCTATCAAGCGTTTTATATATCACTTTAATTCAGGTGATCTACGTGGTAGATAAATTTTTACACTAATTAATATGGAAGAACAAGTAAGGAGAAGAGTCTCAAAACAAATGATGTACATTGCTATTGTTAGTATGATAATGATGTTTGCAGGATTAACCAGTGCCTATGTGATAAGTATGAGAAGAGATGATTGGGTTTCTTTTGATCTACCACAAGCTTTATATATTAGTACAATTTTAATAGTATTAAGCAGTATTAGTTTTATACTTGCTAAAAGGAGTATTAAAAAAGATAATATTAGTCAAACCACTACCTTTTTAGTCACTACATTGCTATTGGGCTTAGGTTTTATCTACTTTCAAATAGAAGGTTTTAATCAACTTATAGAAACAGGATTGTTTTTTGTAGGTAAAGGTAGTATGGTGTCGTCATCATTATTAGTAGTTATTTCTTTTGCACATTTAATACACGTATTAGCTGGTATTATTGTATTATTGGTTGTACTATATAATAATCTAAAAAATAAATATAATGCAAAAAATGCCTTAGGGCTGGAAGTTGGAGGTATTTTTTGGCACTTTGTAGATGTTTTATGGATTTTCCTCTTTTTGTTTTTCTACTTTATCAGATAATCTCAATTAACCATTGGTTTATGTCATATAAGTTTTTTACTTTTGCCTATCTACCAAAAAATCAGTCTTAGACTGTTTGAATGGTATAATCAAATAACCAATACTTATTTATGGAAGCAACAATTGCTACAGAAAACACAAATAAAGGGGCTTGGACCGGAGGAGGAAAAGAACCTTTAGGAGCTAGTTATGGTAAAATGATGATGTGGTTTTTTATCATTTCTGATGCCTTGACTTTTTCAGGATTTTTAGCTGCATACGGTTTAATGCGTTTTAAGTTTTTAGATAGCTGGCCTATTGCTGACGAAGTATTTACACACGTTCCTTTTATACATGGTCATTATCCAATGTACTATGTTGCGTTTATGACATTTATCTTGATTTTTTCATCAGTTACTATGGTGTTAGCTGTAGATGCAGGACATCACATGAAAAAAGGTAAAGTAACCTTGTATATGTTATTAACTATTATCGGAGGGGTAATCTTCTTAGGCTCACAAGCTTGGGAGTGGAAAAATTTTATTGGAGGTACTTATGGTGCAGTACAGTTACAAGATGGTAAAATTGTACAATTTGTTGATGCAACCGGACATCAGATAGCATTAGAAGATTTTGTAGTACAATCAAATGAGAGTAGAGTAGTACATACCAAAAGTAATGGATTATGGTTTGAAAAGGATGCCGGAGCTTTACCTCCATACACAATAAATGAAGTTATAGAAAGCTTTAAAGGAAACGCTAATGTTAGTTTACGAACAGAAAAAATAAATTTAGAAACAAAACAAAAAACAATTGTTTCAAGAGAAGAAGCTCTTAAATATTTAGCTAATGCTAAAGGTGTAATTAAAGGAGCTAATCTTAAAGTAAATGAATATGGTGAAACATTATTTGCTAATTTCTTTTTCTTTATTACCGGTTTTCATGGCTTTCATGTTTTTTCAGGTATTTTAATCAACATTATTATTTTCTTTAATGTGATTATTGGTACTTACGAACGTAGAGGTCATTATGAAATGATTGAAAAAGTTGGATTATATTGGCACTTTGTCGATTTAGTTTGGGTATTTGTATTTACATTCTTCTATTTAGTTTAAAATAATTGACAATGGCACACGCAGAATCACATACAGGATTAATTTGGAAAGTATTTGGAATTTTATCGCTAATAACAGCCGTTGAAGTTGTATTGGGTATTTCTAAACCAGATTCTTTACACTTAAGCAATTTTTTGGGAACTAGTATATTAAACTGGATATTCTTAATACTTACATTAGCAAAAGCCTATGGTATCGCTTGGTATTTTATGCACTTAAAACAAGAAAAAGCAGGTTTACGTAGAGCTATTGTTTGGACATCAGTATTCTTAATCTGCTATTTGTCAGTATTAGTACTTATTGAAGGAAACTTTTTAGGTGATGTTTTAAGTGGCAGATATACGAAATGGTTTTATCGTTAATTTTAGATTACAATAATTTATAAGCGGTTTTTAACCGCTTTTTTTTAGCTATAAAAAATGTTTACAAAAAATTTTTGGATCTTATTTGGACTATTTATTTTACCTTTAGTTTTATATGTTTTATTGCTAACAGGTACAAATAATTTTGCAAAACTTCCTGTAGTTACAGAAACAATTAAAGATGTAACGGCATTTAAAACAAAAGATTCGGTAACAATATATTTAAAAGGTAAAATTACCATTTTATGTTTTTTAGGAGATGATTTGCAATCTGTAAAGAACAATGCCTTAAATTTAAATCAAAAAATATATAAACATTTTTATAAATTTAAAGACTTTCAATTTGTTGTAGTATTACCTGAAGGAACACAAGAACAAGCCTTAAAACTCAATAAAGAATTAGGAGTGATAACTGATATGCAAAAATGGAATTTTGTTTTTGGCAATCATCAAGATATTATTGAATTATTTAGTAGTTTAAAAACCTCATATCAATTAGCTCCTAATGGTTATTCGCCTTATACTTTTATTATTGATAAAGAGATGCATTTACGAGGTAGAACAGATGATGAAAGTACATCAGGTATCTTGTATGGTCATAATGCAGAAACCGTAGCGCCTATACATAATGAAATGGTTGATGATGTTAAAGTATTGATAGCTGAATATAGATTGGCGCTAAAAAAGAATAATAGAGAAATATAAACTGTTATTTATTGTAATAAACTATTTGTTGTTTGGTCGAACTGTCACTCTGAGCGGAGTCGAAGAGCGAGACCTTTATTTTAAATAACTAGAATCAATTTACTGAAATGAAAAACAAATCATATATAGGTATTACATTTATACTGTTGATTTTTGGTATTTGGGCAATACCAAAAATTGTAGATAAAATTTCAAATCCATCTTTAGTGAAATTTGAAAAAGTTCCCGATTTTAGTTTTATGAACCAAGAAGGGAAAACAATCACAAACAAAAATTACAATGGTAAAGTATATGTTGTTGAATTTTTCTTTGCTTCATGCCCAACTATTTGTCCGAAAATGCACAAAAGTATGCTCAAAATTCAAGATGAATTTTACGGAAATCCTAATTTCGGAATAGCTTCTATCACTATTGACCCGAAAAGAGATACTTCTGAAAGACTAAAAAGATATACTCAAGAACATAATGTTACACTTAAAAACTGGCATTTTTTAACCGGAGAGATAGATGTAATTTATAAATTTTCAAATGAAGGATTTAGATTATATGCAGGTGAAAATGAGAAAGCAGAAGGAGGTTTTGAACATTCCGGTTTTTTTGCCTTGATTGATAAGGATGGCTATATTAGGTCAAGAACTGTAACTACAGGTGAAAGTGAAAATCCTATTAAATTTTATGATGCATTAGATGCCAAACAAATACAAATGTTAAAAGAAGATATTAATATCTTATTAAAAGAATAAATACAAATGACAGACATTACATCAGTTAAAAAATATAATAAATGGATAGTTGTTCTTTCAATAACTATTCCTTTAGTGGTTGCATTAATGTTTAGTATAAAGCTAGATGTTGAGTTACCTGTTTTCTTACCACCAATTTATGCTACAATTAATGCAATTACAGCATTGTTGTTAATTGTTGCGGTTTGGGTTATAAAAAATAATAAAAGAATATTACATGAACGATTGATGAAAACGGCTATTATGTGTTCGGTCATTTTCTTGATACTATATTTAGCATATCATATGACCTCTGATTCAACAAAATTTGAAGGTGAAGGAACAATTAAATATATTTATTATTTTATTTTAATAACGCATATTGTATTGTCTATAGCAGTAATTCCATTTGTTTTAATAACTTATGTAAGAGCTATTACTAACGATTTTGAAAGACATAAAAAAATAGCGAAATTTACATTTCCTTTATGGTTATATGTAGCAGTATCAGGTGTTATAGTTTATTTAATGATTGCTCCGTACTATTAATGAGATTCTAATTTTTTAAACATAGTGTAAAAAAATCAGCTAATCGTTCCAATAGCTATCGGGATAATCCCGAAAACCACATTTTTGTGGTTGTTCGGAATCTTTTAGGTTTAGAACAATGAAGATAAAAAAAGTTTTTTTTATACCCAAACCATTTAGGTTTTCGGGAATTTTGACAAAAGTTATTTTTTTCTTTAAAAAGGCAAAAAATTCAAGCATAGCTTTTGTTATGGTTTCATTTTTTAACGCAATTAAAGGGAGAAACCCGCCTGACGGACGGGCAGGGAACGAGTCAGAGAATCGAAAATTTAAATGGTTTGGGTATATAATAATTCTAATTTTCTCACAGAATATATCTGCACAATGTGCTATGTGTAAAGCAGTAGTAGAATCCGGTGATGCAGATATGGCTGAAGGATTAAACTCAGGTATTATATATCTAATGGCCTTTCCCTATATTTTAGTTGGTGTTGCAGGCTTTTTTTTATATAGAAATTGGAAAAAAAAGAAACTTTAACATTTCGATAAGAAAAATAAAGTGTAACAAGTTTTACTTTTATTCGTCATATAGAAAATCAAAAATCTATAAAGTTGAGCCTAATATTACTTTTTAGAAAGTATTATTTATGTTCTATACTTTATTTAACTAGCTAAAAATAGTATTACTTCATGAAAACAAGATTAAGTATTCTAATTACATTCTTTGTAATTATCACTTCGTTTGCTCAAGATAAAAAATGGACATTAAAAGAATGTGTAGACCATGCATTAGAGCATAATTTATCAGTAAAAAGAGCAGGATATACTGCCGAATTAAGAAAAGAAGATATAACTACTGCCAAAGGAAATTTTTTGCCGGGAGCTTCTGCTTCTGCATCTCAAAATTTTAATTTTGGATCTTTCTTTGATCCTTCAAGTAACTCAAGGGTTTCAAGAGACAACCGTTCTAATAACTTCTCATTAAATGCTTCTGTAACTTTGTTTAATGGTTTTAGTAATAAAAACAGTTTGCTACAATCAAAGACTTCTTATGAAGCAAGTAAGTTGGATCTGGAAAAAATGAAGAATGATATTTCTTTAAATATTGTAAACTCTTATTTGAATGTGCTGTTTAATAAAGAAAATTTAAAAATAGCACAAGCACAGGTAGTAATAAGTAAACAACAGTTTGAAAGAACCGAAGAGCTCGTAGATGCAGGAGTTCAGCCAAAAGGTAATCTATTAGAAGTTGAGGCGACTAAAGTAAATGATGAAAATTCTGTAGTGACTGCAGAAAACAATTTAGCATTGTCATTATTAGATTTATCACAATTATTGCAAATACCCAATCAAGGGTTTGATGTTGAAGAAATTCCTGTGAATATTAATTCAGTAGCATTATTGTATAACAATACAGCAGAAATTTTTTCTAAAGCTGTTGAAAATCAACCTGAAATTAAAAGCGCTGAATTGGCATTGCAAAATTCTGAAACCGGAATTAAAATTGCAAAAGCTAATTATTTACCAACATTGTCTTTAAATGCAGGTATGAATACCGTTTATAGCCATAGACAAGGCTTTAAAGATGATGTCAACTCGCCAATTTTTCAATTTCCTTTTTTTGATCAGCTTGATAATAATTTTGGTCAATTTTATGGGTTCAATTTAAATGTCCCTATTTTTAATAGAGGTCAGGTAAAAGCAAATGTAAATAGGGCGAAAATTAATCAAGAAATATCACAAGTGAATTTAGATGATACAAAAAGAGCATTGAGAGAAGCTGTAGAGCGAGCCTATATAAATGCAAAAGCAACATTAAAAGAATATGAAGCGGCTGAAAAATCTGTGAAAGCGCAAGAACAATCTTTTACATTTGCACAAGAACGTTATAGCCTAGGCGCTACAAACTCTTTTGATTTTGAACAAGTACGTAACAGGTTGGTAAATGCACAATCAAGTTTGATAAGAGCAAAATATAATTTTGTATTTAGAACTAAATTATTAGAATTCTATTATGGAATTCCGATAGTGGTAGAATAGTATTTGTTATTACTTTATATAAGAAAAAAGGATCTCTAAATAATTTAGACGTCCTCTTTTTTTTTAACCTTAAATCCGCAAGAGTGTTCGTTACGAAAAGCCAAAATGCATGTTAGTATTGGCGTAGCGCAGAAAAAAGTAACGCAGACATATCACTCGTTATGGTGAGTAAGTTTTTACGAGCATTCCCAATAATGACGTACAGTTTGGTTTTGCAGTAGAATACTTTTGCGGATTTAAGGTTTAAGTATAAATTATTGCTTACCCCTTCAACCAAACTTCACGCAATGCTTTTTGAGCCTCTGTAGCATTTTCTTTAGCTTGTAATTTTTTTCCTGTGGTGTAAGATTGAGTTAGTGTAGTTTTAATAATAACTTCCTCACCATTTCTATCTAATTTCACTTCGACTTCTTTTCCCGGTTGCCAAGAAAATACCTGTCCGAAAATTTGATTTGCATTTTGTATAGTTACAGCAGTTCCATCTATTTCTTTGATCACATCATTTGGCTGAACGCCTTGTTCATTCCAAAAACTATTTTGTGAAACTAAACTGTTAAAATGAATTGTTCCGTTTTGCTGATTTGCTCCAACTATTAATGCTCCTGCATTTTGAATATAATTGGTCTCTATGTTGCTTTCAACTATTTCTAAACCTGTCTTTTCAAAAAATTCACTATAATTGATTGGTGTAGTACCAATAACATGTGTATTCAAAAATTCACCAACAGAAGAATAGGTCATGGCTGTAATTTCTTCAATCAATTTATCATCTTCAAAAGGTTTGTTTTTACCATATTTACTTGATAACTCTTTCATTAAAGATAATATGCCTCTAGTACCATTACTTTCTTCGCGTAATAAAATATCTACACACATACCAATTAAAGCACCTTTTTGATACACATTATAATAATTATCTGCATACGGCTTATCTAAAATATTTTCGCTCATCACAGTAAAACTCATCGTATCATCCAATTTTGATGCAGCTTGAATTTTCCCCATTATTTTAGTGTAAAACTCATCTTCTGAAACCAAGCCTTGATCTACTTGAAACAAGCTTGCAAAATATTCTGTTACACCTTCATACATCCATAAATGTTTAGAAAATGTTGGTTTGTTATAATCAAAATAATGTACATCTTCTGAATGTACACTTAAAGGCGTTACAATATGAAAAAATTCATGAGATACTACATCGGTCATGCTTTTTGCAAGCGCAGTTTCTGGCATTGTTTCCGGTAACACTACAACAGTTGAAGTATGATGTTCTAAAGCACCAAATCCTTTTGGTGATGTTTCGTCTTGACCTGCTAAATACAAGAATATATCATAGCGAGGTGTACTGTCAGTATCACCTAAATATGTTTTTTGCGCTTGCATCATTTTATGCATGGTCTCTTTAATTTTCTTTGCAGTATGTACTTTATTTGGAGAATATACACTTAATACAATTTTTATATCACCTACTTGAAACTCTTCAATATCTAATTTACCATACATCATTGGGTTATCTGTAATATCAAAATATCTTGGAGCAAAATAACTAGTTGTTATTTTTGTTTCATCTTCACTAGTGCTAGTTCCAACATTTTGTAATGCAGATGAACGTTTAAAAGTTGCAGGTGCAGTTACATCTAATTTATATTGATTATTTTTTAGTGAATCAAAATAGCCAATAAACCCATGTAAGTTCAATACATAATTTTCTGGTTCAATATTTGTCCCTGCCGGAGAAAAAGGAGTATCTCCGCCTATGCCTCCGGTAATTTCAATATCATAAGTATCATTTACATAATATTCAATTTTGTCTAAATTGCTGGCATTACTAATGATCCAAGAATTAGTGTCAACTTTATTGATCGGTAAAGCATTACCTTCATAATCTATAGCTTTAAAATCATCAATATATTTTCCAAAATCACTTATCGAATAAGTGCCTTGAATTACTTTTGGTAAACGATAAGTAATCGTATCTACTGTAAACCGTCCCGGATTTATAATAACTGGCACTTTATCGTCTATAACTTGAGTTAGATCAATTGAGGTTACAATCGGATTGCTTGTGGCGAGGTCATTTATTGTAGTTGCTTTTTTTGCAGTACCACAACCTGCCAATAATAGTCCTATAAATAGTGTGATTAATAATTTTTTCATTTGTCTGTTTTTTATTGTTTAGTTTACTTGACGCACAAAATTAAAAGATGTTACGATTTTATTACTTAAAAGAATAGAAATTTTATGACAATCCCGAAATGACTCCATTCTCATCAATATCCATATTTTCAGAAGCTGGTATAGCAGGTAAGCCTGGCATACGCATCATTTTTCCTAAAATAGGAATGATAAATTGTGCGCCGGCAGCAATCTCTATTTCACGTACTGTTACTCTAAATCCGGTAGGTTTGCCAATCAATTTGTCATTATCAGAAAATGATTTTTGTGTTTTTGCCATACAAACAGCGAAGTCATTAAATCCTAATCTATCAATACGGCGCAAATTTAGTTCCGCTTTTTTATCATAATCAACACCATCAGCACCATAAACCTCTTTGGCAATGATTTCAATTTTTTCTTTTACAGGAGATTTCCAATCGTATAATGGTTTAAACTGTGTCGCTTTATTTTCTACAACATCAACTACAGCTTTTGCCAAATTTTGTGTGCCATTTCCGCCTGTTGCCCAACCTTCTGAAAGCACAGCCTGCACACCTAAAGAAGTACATTGATCAATAATAAATTGAATTTCTTCTTCGCTATCATTTGTAAATGCATTAATAGCAACTACAGGTTCTATATTAAATTTTCGAATGTTTTCAATATGTTTTTCTAGGTTTTCAAATCCTTTTTTTACTCGCTCAATATTTGGTGTATTATATTCATCACTTGGTGAACCTCCATGATGACGCAAGGCTCTGATAGTAGCAACCAATACCACACATTTTGGATTCAATCCCGCGTAGGCAGATTTTATATTCAAGAACTTTTCAGCACCCAGATCTGCACCAAACCCGGCCTCGGTAACAACATAGTTTGAGAGAGAAAGTCCCATTTTAGTAGCGATAATAGTATTGGTGCCTTGAGCAATATTGGCAAAGGGGCCACCATGAATAATAGCAGGGTTTTTCTCTAGAGTCTGTACTAAATTTGGTTTAATAGCATCTTTTAATAAGATTGCCATTGCATTTTCAGCTTTTAGATCGCGTGCAAAAATGGGTTTTTTATCAAAAGTAAAGCCCACAAAAATATCACCAAGACGTTTTTTCAGATCACTAAAATTATTTGCCATACAAAGTATTGCCATTACTTCAGAAGCAGGAGTAATATTAAATCCATCTTCACGCGGAATACCATTAGCAGTACCGCCTAAGCCAATAGTAATCTGACGCAATGCTCTGTCATTCATGTCAATAACACGCTTCCATGCAATTGTTCTTCCGTCAAGACCCAAATTATTCGTTTTACTTTGTAAGTTATTATCAATCAAAGCTGCTAATAAATTATTGGCTTTTTCAATAGCATTAAAATCACCTGTAAAATGTAAATTGATATCCTCCATCGGTACTACCTGAGAATACCCGCCCCCGGCTGCACCACCTTTGATTCCGAAAACCGGACCTAAAGAAGGTTCACGTAATACAACGGTAGTTTGTTTACCAATTTTGTTTAAGCCTTCAGTCAAACCAATAGAAACGGTTGTTTTACCTTCTCCGGCAGGTGTAGGTGTTAAAGCAGTAACAAGAATTAGATTGTTTTGCTTTATTTTTTTCTCATCAATTAAATGTAATGGGAGCTTTGCTTTATATTTTCCATACATTTCCAGATCATCTTCTTTTACATCTAGTTTTTCAGCAATATTTTTAATGTGTAGTAACTCGGTTTTTTGCGCTATTTCAATATCAGAAAGGTAGGTCATATAATATAAAATTTAAATAACGAAGATAATAAAAATGCTTCTATTATATACATTTTTTAGATTTCAAAACAGTATATAAAAAACTATAAAACAATTGTCTATTCACGTTTGAAGTCCTATATTTGCGCGTTAAATACAAATTGAGGATTTTTTAAATAAAAAGGAGCATGCAAAACAAAGGACTTATTAAAACATTTGCAATAATTTTCGGATTGATCTGCGTATATTATTTATCATTTACTGTGGTAAATAATAAAGTGGAAAATGATGCAGAAATTTATGCTGGTGGTAATGAAATAACAAAAAAAGCATATTTAGATTCGGTTGCTAATGTACCCGTTGCTAATTATTTAATTGCAGAATATACACATAGCGAAGTTCAAGACAGAGCTATAAATCTTGGTTTAGACCTTAAAGGCGGTATCAATGCCACATTAGAGGTTTCGGTTAGAGATATTTTATTTGGTCTATCAAACAATTCAAAAAACCCTGTATTCAATAAAGCATTGGCTGATGCTACAGCAGCACAAAAAAACAGTGATAAAGATTATATAGATCTGTTTTTCGAAGCTTTTGAAAGAGAGAGTAAAGGCACAGTTAAGTTAAGTGCCCCTTCAATTTTTGGAAATAAATCACTAAAAGATAAGATCAATTTTACCTTGTCAGATGACGATGTAAAACCAATTCTTAAAGAAGAAATTAAAGGTTCAATCAGCACAGCTTTTGAAGTGTTGCGTAACAGAATTGACCGTTTTGGAGTTACATCACCTAATATACAGCGTATAGGTGAGTCAGGTAGAGTATTGATTGAATTGCCCGGTGCTAAAGATATTGACCGTGTAAAAAAATTATTAACAAGTACAGCCGAATTACAATTTTGGGAAGTATATGATAATACACAAACAGCAAACTTTTTTATACAAGCCAATACAAAATTAGCTGAGATTTTAAAAACTGAAGAAAATACACCGGTAACAGATACTATTGTAACAAAAGAAGATGAAATTAGCGAGTTGCTAGGAGAAGTAAAAGATTCGATAGATACCAAAGCAGTAAACCCTTTATTTTCTGTGATGTTCCCTAGTATTCCTCAGACTCAAAATCAAAAGAGCTCAATAATAGGTTCAGCAAGTGTTAAAGATACAGCTACTGTTAATAAATATTTAGCCATGAAAGAGGTAAGAGAATTGTTACCTGCCGATATGAGATATGCTAAATTTTTATGGGATGCTAAACCGGCAAAGAATACTGAAGTTATCAATCTATATGCTATAAAATCTAATAGACAAGACGTAGCACCTATAGAAGGAGATGTGGTTTCTGATGCGAGCCAAGTGTTTGACCAATTAGGTGCAAATCCTGAAGTTAGTATGTCTATGAATAGTAGAGGAACAAAGCAATGGGCAAAAATGACTGAAGAGAACACAGGAAAATTTGTGGCAGTAGTACTAGATAATTTTGTGTATTCAGCTCCAATTGTAAATGGGAAAATTCCAAACGGTAGAACTTCTATTTCAGGTGGTTTTACTATTGAAGAAGCACAAGATCTAGCAAATGCATTAAAGTCGGGTAAATTACCGGCTTCAGCTCGTATCATTCAATATGATGTTGTTGGACCTTCATTAGGTCAGGAAGCCATAGATAGTAGTATAAAATCATTTTTAATTGCCTTATTACTAGTATTGGTTTGGATGATCTTTTATTACGGTAAAGCAGGTGTTTTTACTGATATAGCATTGGTATTGAATATTGTATTTATTTTCGGAGTATTGGTCTCTTTTGGAGCAGTACTTACTTTACCGGGTGTTGCCGGTATTATTATAACCATAGGTATGTCGGTTGATGCCAATGTAATTATTTATGAACGTATTAAAGAAGCTTTACATAGAGGTAAAGTCTTAAAAGAAGCTATTAAAGAAGGTTTTAGTTTTAAAGGTGCCTTATCAGCCATTATTGATGCCAATATCACCACTTTTTTAACAGGACTTATTTTATATATTTTCGGATCAGGACCTATCAGAGGTTTTGCTACTACTTTAATGATCGGTATTGTAACGTCATTAGTTACAGCGGTATTTATTACAAGATTGATGGTAGATTGGTATGCAGATAAAGACCATACAATGACCTTTAATACCAAGATAACAAAAGGATGGTTTCAAAATATTAGTATTGATTTCTTGAAAAAACGTAAGATATCTTACGTCATTTCAGGTATTATTATACTAGTAGGCGTTGGTTCGCTATTTACAAATAGTTTAAATTATGGTGTCGACTTTACCGGAGGTAGAACATTTACAGTTCGTTTTGACCAAAACATAAGTGCTACAGAAGTTGCTAATTCATTAAAAGATAACTTTAAAGGAGTTCCTACAGTAAAAACCTATGGAGCTGCTAATCAATTAAAAATTACAACCAATTATAAAATTGAAGATAACGGATTAACCGTTGATGATGAAATTCAAGAATTGTTGTTTAACGGATTACAATCATATTTACCGGATGGTACAACCTTAACCCAATTTAAAGGTGGAGATGAAGCTCAACAAATAGGAATTATGCAATCTATTAAAGTTGGTCCAACCATTGCTGATGATATTAAAACAGCAGCCATGTGGGCAGTTTTAGGCTCACTAATTATAGTATTCTTATATATTTTATTACGATTTAGAAAATGGCAATATAGCCTTGGTGCTGTTGCTGCGGTTTTTCATGATGTATTAATTGTATTGGCAATTTTCTCATTATTTTATAAAGTTTTACCATTTGACATGGAAATAGGGCAGTCATTTATAGCAGCATTATTGACAGTTGTTGGGTATTCATTAAATGATACAGTGGTTATTTTTGATAGAATTAGAGAGTTTGCCGGTAAACACTCAACATGGTCTTATGATAGAATCGTAAATGGCGGTTTAAGTAGCACTCTGGGTAGAACAGTTAACACCTCGTTAACTACATTAATTGTATTATCAGCAATTTTCTTATTTGGTGGAGACTCTATTAAAGGATTTATGTTCGCTATGATTATAGGTGTTATTGTAGGTACCTATTCGTCATTATTTATTGCCTCTCCAATTATGTACGATACTACTACAAAATTGGCTAAAAAAGAGTAATTTAAAATATACAATATGATAAAAACCGTTTTTGCTTGTGGCTGTCCCGAGTGCTCGGGATCAGTATCTTAAAACGGTTTTTATATTTTTATAAATTTAATATGAGTATTGTTAAACTTCACGATAAATATTTTAAGTCATTTATCAAGGCTGATAAAATTGATGAATCCATACGTAAAATGGCTGTATTGGTTGAACAAGATTGTGAGGGAGAAATACCTATTTTTATAGGTATTTTAAATGGTTCTTTTATGTTTGTTGCTGATTTTGTTAGAGCTTACAAAGGTAATTGTGAAGTCTCGTTTGTGAAATTGGCATCCTATAAAGGAACAGGTTCTACAGGAAAAGTAAAGGAATTAGTTGGTATTAATGAGAATTTAGAAGGAAGAACAGTTATTATTCTAGAAGACATTATTGATACAGGTAATACACTGGAAGAGATTTTTAATATCTTTAGAAACAAGAAAGTAAAACAATTAAAAATTGCAACCTTATTTTTTAAGCCTGATGTTTTCCGTAAAGGATTACCAATAGACTATATTGGAATTCCTATTCCTAATAAATTTATTGTGGGATACGGGTTAGATTATGATGGTTTAGGGAGAAACCTTGCTGATATATACCAATTAACAACACAAAAAATGACAAATATTGTATTGTTCGGACCTCCCGGAGCCGGAAAAGGAACACAAGCAGACGTTTTAAAAGAAAAATATGATCTAATACATATTTCTACCGGTGATGTGTTTAGATATAATATTAAAAATGAAACTGAACTTGGCGTACTTGCCAGATCTTATATGGATAAAGGCGATTTAGTGCCTGATGAAGTAACTATTGATATGCTAAAAGCCGAGGTAGATAAAAATGGGGATGCTAACGGATTTATCTTTGATGGATTTCCTCGTACAGAATCTCAGGCAAAAGCTTTGGATGCATTTTTACAGGAAAAAGGAGAAACCATAAACGGAATGGTAGCTTTAGAAGTACCGGAAGATCTATTGGTAGCCAGATTATTAAAAAGAGGAGAAACCAGTAGAAGACCGGACGATCAGGATGAAAGTAAAATTAGAAATCGTTTTAATGAATACGAAACCAAAACGGCAATTCTAAAACACTATTATGAAGATCAAGATAAATATTATGGAGTTGATGGTGTAGGTTCTATTGAAGAAATAACTGAACGATTGAGTGCTGTATTTGATACACTATAATGAAATTTTGTTTATTTGTTTATTCGTGTAATTGTTAACCCGCATTATTCATGGGTTTTTGTTATGAAAAGTCAAAATACCAACCAACCTGCCTGCCACCTGCCCGCCTCTGGAGGGGCAAAGGCAGGTAGAATTGGAAAGCGCAGAAGTTTTTTACTGAATTGCGAAGCATATCATGAACTCCTTAATAAAAAACAAAAAGAACGTGAGTAAAGAATTGTTGCTCAATTTTGAGGGAAAAAAATTAGAGTCCGCCTGCGGAACGGGCAGGCACTTTCAATTATAGCAGGTAGTTTGGCTTTAGAATAGAACATCCGTGAATAATGCGGGTTAAGTTGATTCAACAAATCAATTACATTCCGATAATTTTGGAATTTGAACCATGGGCTTTAGTTAGAATGCCTCCCTTTTATATTGAAAGTAGAAAGCGTAGCTTAATGAAGAGTTATTTCTATTCAACAAATAAACAAATAAACAATAATAATGACTGAAGGTAACTTTGTTGACTATATAAAAATACACACATCTTCCGGTAAAGGCGGTAAAGGTTCTGTACATTTACATCGCGAAAAGTTTATCCAAAAAGGAGGTCCTGATGGTGGTGATGGCGGACGTGGAGGTCATGTTATTATACGTGGTACTAATAATATGTGGACATTGATCCACCTTAAATTCAAAAAACATTTTAAAGCAGAACATGGCGGTCATGGCAGTAAAAGTAGAAGTACCGGTAAAGATGGTAATGATATTTATATAGACGTTCCGCTAGGTACAATTATTAGAGATAGTGAAACTCAAGAAACCTTATTTGAAATTACCGAAAATGGAGAAGAAAGAATATTGGTTGAAGGTGGTATGGGTGGCAGAGGAAACTGGCATTTCAAATCTTCAACCAATCAGACCCCACGTTATGCACAACCGGGTATTGATGGTCAAGAAGGTTGGTATCAGTTAGAATTAAAATTATTGGCTGATGTAGGTTTGGTAGGTTTCCCAAATGCCGGAAAGTCAACATTACTTTCTGTGATCACTGCAGCTAAACCTAAAATAGCTGATTATGCGTTTACAACCTTAAAACCTAATTTAGGCATTGTTGAGTACCGTGATTATAAAAGTTTTGTAATGGCAGATATTCCCGGAATTATTGAAGGAGCAGCTGAAGGGAAAGGCTTAGGACATCGATTTTTACGGCATATAGAAAGAAACTCCATATTATTATTTTTAATTCCGGCAGATAGTAATGATGTTCAGAAGGAATACGATATTTTATTGAATGAATTAAAAAAACACAATCCTGAACTGTTAGATAAAGATAGACTATTGGCCATTTCAAAATCAGATATGTTAGATGATGAGTTAAAAGAAGAACTCGAAAAAGAACTCCCAAAAGACATTTCACATTTATTTATTTCTTCAATAGCACAAACGGGTTTAACAGAATTAAAAGACCGACTTTGGCAATTATTGAATTCTTGAAAATATTTTAACTGATTCTTAACCGTTAAAAACGGATAATTAAACCCTTCTTTTATCATCTAAGCTATAGAGTACTTGGGTTCCGATAAAAAAATAGTAAATTGCTCACATAACGGATATAAACGTAATACGTTTATACAGTTGTTGTACACAAGCTAAAACAGCCCACCGCACAAATAGCACATTTGGTTTTTGCCGACACACGAGCCAACCTTAAAAAACCAAAAGAGCTATTTTTCTCCAACGCTCACAGAATAATTACAACATATTTTATAACGAAAAACGATATATTTAAACTAAATCGTTACCTTGCAAATTCAATTCTGAAATAGAGATGAATAGAATAAAAGAAGTACTGGACGAAAAAGGAATTAAGCAGATTTGGTTGGCTGAAAAGCTGAACAAAAGCTATAATATGGTGAACGGTTATGTACAAAACAGACAACAACCAAGACTGGAAGTATTGATGGCAATAGCCGAAATACTGGACGTAGATGTAAAAGACCTAATTATCTCCAACAAAAAAGACTGATACCAATGTTTGAACAAACTTTTAAAAATATAGACGACATACTGCACAAAGACGCAGGTTGTGGAAGCGAATTAGATTACGTAGAACAAACCTCTTGGGTGCTGTTCTTAAAATACTTAGATGATTTAGAAAAAGATAAGCAAACTGCTGCTGAACTTTCTGGGAAAACCTACGAAAAAATAATTGACAAAAAATACCATTGGACAATTTGGGCTGCGCCCAAATTGCCAAACGGTAATATTGACCACAATGCTTTGACTGGTGATGACTTATTGGATTTTGTAAACAATGAACTCTTCCCCTACCTCAAAAAGTTTAAAGCAAACGCTACCAGTGCCAATACCATTGAATACAAAATTGGTGAGATTTTTAGCGAACTGAAAAACAGAATACAAAGCGGTTACAACCTACGAGAAGTAGTAAGCCTAATTGACGAACTCCGTTTTAGAACTCACGCAGAACAGTTGGAAATGAGCCATTTGTATGAAGGAAAAATTAAAAACATGGGGAACGCTGGGCGTAATGGTGGAGAGTATTACACCCCAAGACCGCTTATTAAAACCATTGTAAAAGTAGTTGCTCCCCAAATTGGCGAAACCGTTTATGATGGCGCTGTAGGTTCTGCGGGATTTTTGGTAGAAGCTTTTGATTACCTCAATAAAAAAGGATTATCAACTTCTGATGTAGAGACTTTACAGAAAAACACCTTTTACGGAAAAGAAAAAAAATCGCTTGCCTACATTATTGGTATTATGAATATGATATTGCACGGTGTGGAAGCTCCCAATATTATACACACCAATACATTGGCAGAAAACCTAAGCGACATACAAGAAAAAGACCGCTACAATGTGGTATTGGCAAACCCTCCGTTTGGTGGTAAAGAACGAGCAGAAGTACAACAGAATTTCCCAATAAAAACGGGAGAAACGGCTTCTTTGTTTTTACAGCATTTTATAAAGATTTTGAAAGCTGGCGGAAAAGCAGGGATTGTTATTAAAAACACTTTTTTAAGCAATACCGACAATGCTTCTGTGGCTTTGCGTAAAGAATTATTGACCAACTGTAATTTACACACCGTACTAGATTTACCAGGCGGAACATTTACTGGTGCAGGTGTAAAAACCGTAGTGCTCTTTTTTGAAAAAGGAAGTGCTACCCAAAAGACTTGGTTTTACCAACTGAACTTGGACAGAAACTTAGGAAAAAATAATCCTTTAAATGAAAAAGATTTAGCCGATTTTGTTGCGTTACAGAAGACTAAAGCAGAAAGCGAAAACTCTTGGAGTGTAAACTTAAAAGACATAGACCAAACTACTTTTGACCTCTCTGCCAAAAACCCAAACACACCAGAAGAAGCACCACTACGCCAACCAAAAGAAATTTTGGAAAGTATGAAAGCCTTGGATAAAGAAAGTAAAACTATTTTAAACTCAATTTTGGATTTGATATGAGTGAAAAAAGCAGAAAACAAAGAGGTAAAGAAAAGGATAAAGTAGTTTTCCCTTTAGCTGAAAGCTTGACTAACTTACCAAGTGCTTATCCAAATTTTATAGCGGAACTTAAAAGTAAAATAGCTAAGGAAAGGCTAAAAACAGTTATTTCTGCCAATGTTTCTATGTTATTGTTGTATTGGGAAATTGGGAATTCTATTTTAAAACAGCAAAAAAATGAAGGTTGGGGAACAAAAGTGATAGACCGTATGTCTTACGATTTAAAACAAGAATTTCCTGCAATGAAAGGTTTTTCGGCAAGAAACCTAAAATATATGCGAAAATTTGCCGAAACTTGGCAAGATTACCAAATAGTGCAACGCACAGTTGCACAAATCCCTTGGCGTAGTAATATCGTACTAATGGATAAAATTAATGACAATAATTTAAGACTTTGGTACGCTAATAAAACAATAGAATTAGGATTGAGTAAAGATGTATTGGTTTTTCAAATAGAAAGTCAATTGCATTTAAGAGAAGGAAATGCGACTACCAATTTTAAAGAAGCATTACCTCCCATACAATCTGATATGGCACAACAAATTATAAAAGACCCTTATATCTTTGATTTTGTAGGAAATGATGCCCATTTAAGAGAATTAGAACTCGAAAACAATCTATTACAACACATACAAAAATTCTTATTGGAATTAGGACAAGGTTTTGCTTTTGTAGGCAAACAAGTACATTTAGAATTAGGAGAAAAAGACTTTTATGTAGATTTATTATTCTACCATTTAAAACTAAGATGTTATGTAGTGGTAGAACTAAAAACAGGCGAATTTAAACCTGGTTACATAAGCAAACTAAATATGTACATTAATGTAGTAAATGATGTGCTAAAACATAAAGACGACAAAGAAACAATAGGCTTGTTATTGGTGAAAAACAAAAATAAATTAGTAGTAGAATATTCTTTAGCAGGTTTTAAAAACCCAATTGGTGTTTCTAATTGGGAAAACGAAATTGTAAAATCTTTACCCAAAGAGTTTAAAAGTAATTTACCAACCATTGAAGAAATTGAATCTCAACTTAATAAAAAAGAAAAATACAATGGTTAATGATAAATTATTAATGGTAAATGGAAATACCGAAAGCGAAACCATTTTAAACTCAATTTTGGATTTGATATGAAAAAAGGTTGGGAAATAAAAAAGTTAGGGGATATTTCTGATATTAAAACAGGGAAATCAAATGCTGTAGATGCTGATATAAATGGGAAATACACTTTTTTTGATAGGTCAAAAAAAATAAAAAGAAGTAATAGATACCTGTTTGATTGTGAGGCTTTAATTATACCAGGAGAAGGGTCTCAATTTTTTCCGAGATATTATTCTGGTAAATTTGATTTACATCAAAGGGTTTACTCAATTTCTAATTTTCATAAAAGTATTAATATTCGATTTGTAGAGTATTTTCTTATTTTCAATCACAAACATTTTGAAAATGTTGCGGTTGGAGCAACAGTAAAATCATTAAGACTTAGACATTTTACTGAAATAGAAATCCCACTACCACCCCTCCCCGAGCAACAACAAATAGTAGCCCTATTAGACAAAGCCTTTACCGCTATTGCAACCGCAAAAGAAAATGCACAACAAAATTTACTAAACGCTAAAGAGCTTTTTGAGAACTCGCTACAATTATTATTTGATAATAAGAATTGGGAACATAAAAAACTTGGAGAAATAGCCACTTTTAAAAATGGAATGAACTTTACAAAAAGTAGTAAAGGTCAATCGGTTGAAATAGTTGGGGTGAAAAATTTTAAAAATAACTTTTGGGTGCCTTTCCAAGAATTAGAAGAAGTCGTTATTGATGGAAAATTTAATGAAGCATATTTACTAAAAGAAGGGGATATAATAACTGTACGCTCAAATGGAAACCCCAAATTAATTGGTCGAACTCTTTTAGCCGATAGTGTTACTGGGAATATTACGCATTCTGGATTTACAATTAGAATACGTCTTAACTCAGATGTACTTCTACCTCTATTTTTATGTCATTATTTAAAAACTCAAAAAACGAGAAAAGAACTTGTAGATAGTGGTAATGGTGTTGGCATTAAAAGTTTAAATCAAGGTTCACTTTCTTCTTTGATGATACCTTTTCCAAAATCTAAAGACGAACAACAACAAATAGTCAAAAAGCTAAACAGTCTTTCAGCCGAAACCAAAAAGTTAGAAGCTATTTATCAGCAAAAAATAAATGATTTGGAAGAGTTGAAGAAATCTCTTTTGCAAAGAGCTTTTAATGGAGAATTGAAAATGGAAAATTGAGAATGAGTAAAAAGAAAATATACATACAACAATGGTTAGATTTTAAACCATATCAAAGTCAAACAGCTACAGACGGGTATTATCTTAAACTGAGTAATGATGTAAAAAAAGCCATTACCACCAATACACAATCGTTGGTATTGCAAAGGTATTTGCAACCTCAAGAAATGGATATATTGGCTTGTTTCCTTACTTCTTATTTTGAGGATATTATTTCCGAAACTCGGCTTTGGGGTTCTTTCATCAAAAAACACAAAGAATTATACAACAAACAATTGCCTTTTTATTTTTTAGATGAGTATTATGAGGAGGAGATAAATCTACAGAATGTTAGCTTTTTGATTTGGTATTTTAGGAATAACATTCAAGATGAAAAG
>JAKISU010000178.1 GCA_021648445.1 Flavobacteriaceae bacterium | reverse complement strand
TACTAAATAGTATTCAAAACACCAAACTAATAACATATAAATAACTGATTATTAATCAATTAATACGATAATTTAGGTGATGGAATTTTTGACTCCCGAAAAGCTAAATGGTTTGAGTATAGTTCCGTTTTAATGAACTATATCTAATGATACCCACCTGAAGGGATGGGCTGGAACGAAGTTAGCCTTTTTTTACTAGAAAGTCAAATTAGAATACAACTGCCTGAAAACAAAAAAACCTGAGAGTTAACTCAGGTTTTTGTATAAGTAAGAAATTATTTTTATTTTATTTTATCAACTACAGCTTTAAAAGCTTCAGGATTGTTCATAGCCAAATCAGCTAAAACTTTTCTGTTCAATTCAATATTATTGGCTTTTACTTTACCCATAAATTGAGAATATGACATACCATACTGACGAGCACCGGCATTGATACGTGTTATCCATAAACTTCTAAAATTGCGTTTGTTGTTTTTTCTATCACGATAAGCATAAGACATTGCTTTTTCTACCGCATTTTTGGCTACTGTATAAACGTTTTTACGTCTGCCAAAATAACCTTTGGCTTGTTTTAATATTTTTTTTCTACGAGCTCTCTTAGCTACTGAATTTACCGATCTAGGCATAATTTTCTAATTTTTTTGAGTTAGGCAGACCTGAACACGAGATCATTTTTTATTGGCGCTAACACAGGGTTATTAATTTTTACCAAATAAACTTTTTTGTTTATTTCAATTTTAATTGTTTTAACACATTCATTCTATCAGCTTTATGTACCAATCCGTCATGTGTTAACCTAAGCTTACGCTTTTTAGACTTTTTAGTCAGAATATGACTTTTAAAAGCGTGCTTTCTTTTAATTTTACCAGTACCGGTAAGCTTGAAACGCTTTTTAGCACTAGATTTTGTCTTCATTTTAGGCATCTGTTCCTACTTTTTATTATTCTTGCTTACTATTTCTTTTTTGGAGCTATAAACATGGTCATACGTTTACCTTCTAATCTTGGCATTTGTTCTAACTTACCATAATCTTCCAATTCTTGGGCTAATCTTAATAATAAGATTTCACCTTTATCTTTATAGATAATTGAACGACCTTTAAAGAAAACATACGCTTTAAGTTTAGCTCCATCACTTAAAAACTTAATAGCATGTTTCTTTTTAAATTCATAGTCATGGTCATCTGTATTCGGACCAAAACGTATTTCTTTTATAACAACTTTAGAAGCCCTAGACTTTAGGTCTTTTTCACGCTTCTTTTGTTCGTACAAAAACTTTTTATAATCTATTATTTTACAAACAGGTGGCTTGGCGTTAGGAGATATCTCTACTAAATCAAGCTCTAATTCAGCAGCAATTTCTTTTGCTTTTGCTAACGGATAAACATCAATGGTGACATTATCACCAACTAAACGAACTTCTTCAGCTCGAATTTTATCATTAATCTTGTGCGGATCCTCTTTGATTATTCTCCAAGGTTTTCTACCTCCTCTTCTTCTAATTGCTATGGCTATAAAATTTATGTTATCTTAAAGATAACTGTTAAACTAAAATTGTTTTAATGTACTTTTTATTTCTTGTGCTACTACAGATGAAAATTTTTCAACTGTCATCTTTCCTAAATCTTCACCACCATGTCTTCGTACTGAAATCACTTCGCCATTTTCTTCCTGCTCGCCAATGATAATCATAAACGGAATCTTCCCTACTTCAGCATCACGAATTTTCTTACCCGTCTTTTCACTCCTATCATCTACGAGGGCGCGAATTTCGTAATTTTCTAACAAATCTAAGACTTTTTTCGTATAATTTTTATATTTATCACTAATAGGCAGTAAAATTGCTTGCTCTGGCGTTAGCCAAAGTGGAAAATTACCACCTGTATGTTCTAATAATAATGCAATAAATCGTTCCATCGACCCAAAAGGAGCACGATGTATCATGATAGGTCTGTGTAATTGATTGTCAGCACCTTTATAAGTTAAATCAAAACGTTCAGGTAAGGTATAATCAACTTGAATAGTACCTAATTGCCAATTTCTACCCAATACATCTTTGACCATAAAGTCTAATTTCGGACCATAAAAAGCAGCTTCGCCGGTTTTTATTGTATAATTTAATCCTTTATCTTCAGCTGCATTGATAATAGCTTGCTCGGCAATCTCCCAATTTTTTATATCGCCTATATATTTATCAGGATTCTCTAAATCTCTTACCGAAACTTGTGCTGTGTAATTATCAAACCCTAAAGATTGTAACACATATAATGATAAGTCAATTACGTTTTTAAATTCTTGATCAACTTGATCTGGAGTACAAAAGATATGTGCATCGTCCTGTGTAAAACCTCTTACACGAGTCAAGCCATGCAGTTCACCACTTTGCTCATATCTATATACAGTACCAAACTCTGCAAAACGTTTTGGTAGATCTTTATATGAATAAGGTTTGTTATTATAAATTTCACAATGATGAGGGCAGTTCATAGGTTTTAATAAAAATTCCTCACCCTCTTTAGGTGTATGTATCGGCAGAAAACTATCTTCACCATATTTGGCATAATGACCAGAGGTTATATACAATTCTTTTTGACCAATATGAGGTGTCATCACCATTTCATAACCGGCCTTTTTCTGTATTTTTTTTAAAAATTGCTCTAACCTTTCTCTCAAAGCTGCGCCTTTAGGTAACCATAAAGGCAAACCCTGACCAACTTTTTGAGAAAAGGTAAATAATTCAAGTTCTTTGCCTAACTTTCTATGATCTCGTTTTTTTGCTTCTTCAAGTAGTTCAAGATATTCTTTTAGCTCTTTTTGTTTCGGAAAAGAAATTCCATACACACGAGTCAGCTGTTTATTATTTTCATCACCACGCCAGTAAGCTCCGGCAACACTCATTATTTTTACTGCTTTTATAAATCCTGTATGAGGTAAATGCCCACCGCGACATAGATCAGTAAAATCAGCATGATCACAAAAAGTAATTTCACCATCAGTTAGGTTTTCAATCAACTCAACTTTAAATTCATTGTTTTGAGTTTTATAATAAGCCAGCGCGTCGGCTTTGGAAATTGCACGTATTTTGAACTCAAATTTCTGACGTGCATATTCCAGCATTTTATCTTCAATCTTTTTGAAATCATTATCAGAAATACTAATATCTCCAAAATCAACATCATAATAAAATCCGTTTTCTATAGCAGGACCAATAGTTAATTTTGCTTTCGGATAAAAATGTAAAATGGCTTGAGCCAAGATATGAGCAGAAGAATGCCAAAAAGTTTTTTTACCTTTATCATTATTCCAGGTATATAATATTAAAGAACCATCTTCGGTCAATTTGGTTGAGGTTTCAACTATATTGTCATTAAAGTTAGCTGAAATAACATTTCTTGCTAAGCCTTCACTAATACTTTTTGCAACATCCATAGGAGTGCTATTTATAGCAGTTTCCTTAATTGATCCATCAGGTAATGTAATCTTTATCATTATAGTTTACTAAAATAAGGATGCAAAGGTATTCAAAACTCTTAAATTAATAAGATAAAAAAGCAGGTATAATTTCAACTATAAAACACTGTAAATAAAATCATTAAAAATACATATAAAGAATAATATAAAAAAGATTAAAAAAAAGTTGCCAGAAACGAAAAAGGATTTACATTTGCACCCGCAAAGAAAAATAAATTTTATGGTTAAGATGACCAGATTTTAGAAATAGAATAAAAACTTAAAAAGTTGCAAAATAAAATTGCCAGATAAAAAAAGAGTTTTATCTTTGCAATCCGAAATAAAAAAGATTCAGAAATGAGTCTGCTTTTTTTCATCAAAGTTCATTGAAACAATAGATAATTGACAGCGTAAAATTGAGTAAGATTACAGGTTAGGTATTGATGCGAATTGGTACTAGAATCTGAGATTTTTTTTTGAGGCTTTTCATTAGAAAACTAGAGATGTGGCAACACGTCTCACACGATACATACAATGGAGAGTTTGATCCTGGCTCAGGATGAACGCTAGCGGCAGGCTTAACACATGCAAGTCGAGGGGTAACAGGGAAAGCTTGCTTTTTGCTGACGACCGGCGCACGGGTGAGTAACGCGTATACAATTTACCTTATACAGGGGGATAGCCTTTAGAAATGAAGATTAATACCCCATTGTATTGAAGTGTGGCATCACACTTTAATTAAAGATTTATCGGTATAAGATGAGTATGCGTCCTATTAGCTAGATGGTGAGGTAATTGCTTACCATGGCAACGATAGGTAGGGGTCCTGAGAGGGAGATCCCCCACACTGGTACTGAGACACGGACCAGACTCCTACGGGAGGCAGCAGTGAGGAATATTGGACAATGGAGGCAACTCTGATCCAGCCATGCCGCGTGCAGGAAG
>JAKISU010000177.1 GCA_021648445.1 Flavobacteriaceae bacterium | reverse complement strand
AAAAATAAGTGTTTTTTTGTATCATAATAACTATTTGATTATCAGATAAATATACGAAAAATATATCAAAAAAACAAATCTATTTTGCTGAATATCAAATGTTTAAATCCTTAACTTAATGACATTGGAAGCGTGACCACCTTCCCTTAATCCCGATAGCTATCGGGAGGGAAGGAGCTCGATTCTAACTCTCCTACCAAACTTCGAAACTGAATGACAAAAACCTTAACTTAATGACATTGTGCCTGCGGCGGCGGGTCATTGGGGAAATTTATAAATTTAATAATTCCAACGTTAACTGACGTTGAATTTTTTTTGTCTCAGTTTCAACAAACTTCTCTACAGCATAAATTTCTTTCGGAATTTCATACTTATGTAGAAAAGTTAAGTTTGTAATCTTAAATTTCAAATCTTGAATCTTGAATCTTGAATCTTGAATTTCAACTATCAACACCAACTTCTCACCCAACACTTCATCAGGAATACCGGCAACAAAAAAGCGGCAATCAATAACTATTGATAATTTCTTCTCAATTTGCTCTGGTATTAGTTTTACTCCTCCTGAATTAATGATAGTATCATAACGCCCTAACCATTTGAATTCAGTTTCGGAAATCAATTCTACCAGATCATTGGTAATAATTTCTGTATCTGATACTTTTGGAGCGTTTATTACTAAACAGTTTCTGTTGTCTGTTGTGACTTTAATGTTGGGTAATGTATTGTAGTTATTTTCATGAGATTGCCACGCCGTTCTTCCTCGCAAAGGCGTATTAGATTTAAAATTATTTAACTGTTTTATTGCAACATGAGTAATGGTTTCTGTCATTCCGTAAGTAACATAAACTTTTGTAGAAACCTCTTGTAATTTATCAATCAACTCATTAGAAACCACACCACCGCCAACAATCATTTTTTTAATTCTTTGCAATTGTAATAAAGAATTATGCAACTGTAATGGAATCATAGCGCAAAAATCATAGTTACTTTTAACATTCTTTAAAGGATTAGAATCAGGTTCAATCACCTCTAACTGCCAGCCTAACACTAAAGCACGTACTAACATCATTTTACCGGCAATATAATTTGGTGATAGGCATAATAGTGCTTTAGTTTTTTCATGAACATCAAAATAATCTCCGGTAGCTATCGCACTATTGACCATATATTCTTTTTTAAGCTGTATGGTTGTTGGTTTTCCTGTAGAACCGGAAGTTTGTACTGTGATAAGATCAGTCGTATCAAACCAATACTTTAAAAAAGAAAATACATCCTTAGAAATAGTTTCAGAATAGGATAACAATTCTTCAACATTTTCAAAAGATCTTCCGTTAAGAGTAAAGCTTTTATAGAATTTAGTGTAGCTCATAAAAAGGATTCCTCCTGCAAGGTTTAAAAAATCTTGCAGGAATAACAAGTTAATTTATTCTTCAGTTATTAAAGTAGGGTTTTCAATCTTACCAAATAATTTTTCTGTCCAATTTTTCCAACCATATTTTTTTGAAAAAATAAATAAAATTATAGGATATAAAACAAATACCGGTAAATAGGTTTCCCAACCTAATGATGGTTCAGAAGTATCAATATACAAAGCTTCAGTTTGAAAAACTGTCCAATCTGTTGTAACAAAAATAGCTGCAACAATATTATTTGCAGCATGTAAGCCTAGTGCTAATTCGGTACCTTCATCCATCAAAGTTGTGATTCCGAATAATAAGCCTGTACCTATATAGAATACCATGATACCCAAACCTAATTTTTGAACTTCCGGGTTAGCACCATGTAACAATCCGAAAATCAATGAGGTAACCAAAAGAGGTATCCATCTATTTTTTGCCAATACACCAAGTCCTTGCATTAAATAACCTCTAAACAATAATTCTTCAAAACTAGTTTGTAACGGAATAAATAGTAATGAAATTAATACTAATATTAAAAAGGGAATAGGTTTAAAATTCCAAATTAAATTTTCAGAATCTAAGAAAATCCCAATAGTTATAATAACAACAAAAATAGAAAACCATAAACCAAAAGCATAAAAAACTCTTTTCCAATCTATTTTATTTCTACTGGTAACTACAGTTTTTATCAATCTATTATGGATAAATTTAATACCAATTAGCAGACCTACCAAACCCATAATTAAAGTTAGCAATACTAAAAATAAATATAAGTTAGAGTTTAAACCTACAGTAGCAAATGCATCTTTTGCTGCTTCCATAAATTTATCCATACTGCCCACTTTTAAAAACGCGGCAACTGATAAGGGTATTACACCAATAAATTGCCAAAAAATGGAAATAATAAATAACGTTATCAAATACCAATACCATTCCGTTCTGCCTTTATAAGCTTGCTGTATAAAATTCATTTATAGCATGTTAAATTAATATTTCAAAAATAGGATTTATAAATTGAAGTCCCATCTCAATTTAGAATTATAATGTAGTAGTCCTTTTTCTACAAATAATGGTGAATCAAAATTATTAGTAAACAAACTACCCGTACCCAAACCTTGTGGCTTTTTAACATTTAAAGCATAGGTATATTGCGCAATGGCATTTAAACCAATATTACTCTCTAATGCTGATGTGATCCACCAGCCCACATTGTGTGCTTCTGTTATTTTAATCCAATCATCGCTTCCGCAGAAACCTCCAATCAAGCTTGGTTTTAAGATGATATATTGAGGTTTTATAGTTTTGATTAGCCTTTCTTTATCTTCATAAGAAAAAATACCTATCAACTCTTCATCTAATGCAATAGGCAATGGTGTTTTTGCACATAATACTGACATTTCTTGCCATTGATTCGGTTTTATGGGCTGTTCTATGGAATGTAAGTCAAAATCAGATAAGCGTTTTAATTTTTCTAATGCATTCTTAGTATCAAAAGCACCGTTTGCATCTACTCTTAGTTCAATTTCTTGAGATGTATACTCATTACGGATAGATCTTAATAGTGCTAATTCAGTTTCAAAATCAATTGCGCCAATTTTAAGTTTAATGGCTGTAAAACCTACTTTTAATTTCTCTTTAATTTGTTGTTTCATAAAAGCTTCAGTACCCATCCAAATCAATCCATTGATAGGTATTGAATCTTTGTCTTCTGTAAAAGCTGAAGGAAACAGTTCAAACTGATTAGCACTTTGTAATGATAGAAAAGCTTGCTCAACACCAAATTGAATTGACGGGAGGTCATAGACCTCATCTAGTATTTTTTCTTTTCCTAAATGGATATTCTCGCAAACCCATTGTAGTTTTTCTTCATAATCGGGTTTGTCGTCTATACTCAATCCTTTAAACAAGCCACACTCTCCTACTCCCTTTTTATCATCATCTTCTAAAAGTAAAAAATAGGTTTCTTTGGTACGTAAAACACCACGGGAAGTTCCGCTAGGTTGTTTGAAATTAAGGATGTATTTTTTGTAAGATGCTCTCATATTGTTAAAAAACAAATTCTAAATCACAAAATACAAATAAATTCCAATAACGAAAACTCAGAACTAAAGGAAGTTTCGAGGGAATCTAGATCAAAAGTTTAAGATCCCGAATACTGGACTATTCTATCCATTGAACTAGAGGGTGTTTTTTTGAGTTACTTGGATGAGTTTATGAATTATTTCTGAGAATGCAGTGCCGCTAACTCTATTTTCAAACCAATCCCATTTATATTCAGGAAAATGGCTTTTATTGGTTAGATCATACCATGTATTTTTGTGTTATGAACTACAATTTACTTATTTAAAACTTTTTTCATTGAGTCTAGTTTTCTTTGACTTTCTTTTATGAATTTAGCTGAATCTTTTCGTTTTACCATTATTTCTTTTTCAGCAATAAAATAAATAGTATCCTGTTTGACTCCTAAAATTGAACTACTATCTAAAACTTTTACAGGTATATTTAAAAATGAATATCGTTTTAAAATGAGGACTTCATTACTATTTGAATAATTTTTAATAAAGGCTAAATCTTCTATCGCTAATTTAATTTCCTTATTTCCATGTTCATTAAATTTCACTTTGAAACGATAAGTACCATTTCCAATTGTATCTATAAAAATTCCTTGTTTAGTTTTTTCAATTTCTTCAAATGTATTAGCATAATCATCAATAGAAAGGTACATCATAATATATCTTTCTCCAATTTCTGATTCATTTATTGTGTCTATTTTATCAATATACTTTATTTCACCATATGAATATTTATTAATCAATAAATATTTAGGTGATTTAATTATTGAAATTCGAGAAGAATCAATATTAATAATTTTTTTTTATGACTATCGGATTACTTGCATAAGTGCTAAATATTTAGTATCTTACTGACCTTAAATTAGTTAAAGATGAAGATTCGAGATTTTTTCAAGAGATTCCCCGATGAGACGAGTTGCAAGACTCATTT
>JAKISU010000028.1 GCA_021648445.1 Flavobacteriaceae bacterium | reverse complement strand
TAGCAACTAAAGAGGTGATAATCTTATCTAAAAATCATTTAAATTTAGAAAACCCTAACCTTTTCGTTACTAATTTAAATGAAGAATTTGACCAAAAAATAGCACATTCGAAAGAGTGTGTAAGAAATGTTATGCTAATCCATAATGTTAAAAATATTTATAATAACAGAAAAATTAGAAGTTAAAAGCCTCTGATTAAATGTAAATAAGATAAAATACACAAATATGTCTAACTTAAACCCAATTGCCAATGAAATAGCACTTAGCCAAATAACCAGAGGGGTATAAAATATAAAGAAAATATTTAAAATAATGCTTTGCTATTTTATATCTGTATTGCAAAAGTAATACACCTTGTAGTTTTTACAAAATAATTAACGAGCTTAATGCTCAAAATATTAATGATCCTGAACATATTTCAGGATAAAATTTTAGAAATTATGAAAAAAATAATTTTAACATTCACATTACTACTTACCATTTCATTTGCTTTTGCAACAAATGAAGTGGAAAAGATTTCAACATTTGATGTTGAAGAAACTTTGTCTGTGGAATTAACAGAAGTTGATTTAACCATGGAAGTTGATTTAACTGAAATTCTATTACCTCTTTCAAAAGACGAGGAGTTGTCTTTTGTTTTTGATACTTGTGAGTCAAGAAAATGTGTAATAATAGATGGAGAATCATATTGTACTGAATGGAAAGAAGTAGAGTGTGAGTGAAGGTGATATGGAATAGTTAATAATCCAAAAAAGTATAACTTGTGTTGCACTTTCTAATATTCTAGAAAGTGCAACTTTAAAATTAAAAATATGGGATTGAATAAAACAATAATTATATTTATCTATCTATTTTTAGCTAGTACTAATATCTTTTTTGCTCAAAAAAATAAAATATGTGGTGAAATTCAATATAAACAAGTAAAAAATATTTCAAAAATTATTGAACAAGATTTTTTAATGAAATTCAATAATAAAGAATCCTATTCTGAAGAAGTTAATGTTAAATTATCAAATGATAGTAAAGAAAGTAAAGTGTCTGAAAGAGGTCTAACAGAAACTACTATCATTGGAAGAAAAAATTTAAGCCCTGACTTTTTCTATAATAATAAGACTGATTTCTATTTCAGTGACCATCTCGGAAGTAAAACTTTATTTATTAAAGAAGATTACTATGATTGGAAGTGGAAATTACACGAAGAAACAAAAAAAATTGGAAAATTTACTTGTCAAAAAGCTACAATAAAATTTAGAGGAAGAAATTATATTGCGTGGTTTACAAATAAAATTCCAGTTCCTTATGGTCCTTGGAAATTTAAAGACCTTCCAGGTTTAATTTTAGAAGTATATGATACAGATAATATATTTCATATTACTACCAATAAAATTAAAATTCGAAAAATGGTAGATTGTTCTATTAAATTTGAAAGAAAACAGTTAAAAAGTACAATGTCTATTATTAAATATAGAAAGAAAAAAGAAGAGTTTGTTAATTCAATTTTCGCAAAACTATCTAGTAAGATGCCTAAAGGAACTCCAGCACTTAAGTGGAATAAAAACTGTGAAGATTGTCCTAAAGGGTTAGAAATATTTGATGAGGAAAATTAAATTATTTGTGCTTTTTTCATTGTTTTCGACTATTTTTTTTGGTCAAACTACAATTAAAGGGTTGGTTAGTAATAAAATTAATGAATCAATTCCTTATACCAACATATTGGTAAAATCTGATAGTATTAATATAATTTTAACATATACATATTCTAAAGAAAATGGGGAGTATGTCTTAAATATTAATAAGCTAGGAAAGTTTAGTTTAACTTTTTCATCTTTAGGATATAAAACCCAAATCATTCCTATTGAAATAACTAAAGAAACAAAAATAATCACTAAAAATATAGTGCTAAAAGAAGAAGCAGTTTCATTAAATGAAGTTATCATTCAAGCAGAAAAGCTAATTACTATAAAAAAAGATACTGTAGTAATAAAAGTGAGTAAGTATATAAAGCTAAACGATGTAACAGTAGAAGATTTATTAAAAAAAATACCAGGTGTAACTGTAAATAGCGAAGGTACTATAAAAGTCGGTAATCAAGAAATAGAAAAATTGATGATAGATGGTGATGATTTTTTCGAGAGAGGTTATAAAATTCTATCAAAAAATATGCCACCTGATCAAATTGAAAAAATAGAATTATTACAAAAATATTCTAACAACAAATTACTTAAAGACATTGAAGAAAGTGATAAAGTCGCTTTAAACCTTGTGTTAAAAGATGACGCTAAAAGACAATGGTTTGGTAATTTTAGCTTAGGTTACGATGTTACTTTTAACAATCGGTATAGTGCTAAGAGTTATTTAATGAATTTTGGCAAAAAAAACAAATACATTTTTTTAACCAACTTTAATAATATTGGTTATGATGTCACCGGAGATATTAATCATTTAATCAGACCTTTTCGCTATGGAGAGCCTGCAAGTATTGGCGATAATCAAAGTGCTTATACTGTATTAAATTTAAACTCATTTACCCCTAATTTTAAAGCTTCAAGAACCAATTTTAATAATGCAGAACTAGCATCACTAAACGCTATTTTTACACTTTCAAAAAAAGTAAAACTAAAAACGCTCGGTTTTTTTAATTGGGATGAAAATGATTTTTTTAGAAACAGAACACAAACATTTACCACCAACGGTACAGACTTTACAAATACAGAAGATTACATTTTAAGAAAGAAAAAATTTATCGGTTTCGGAAAAATAGATTTGATCTATGATATTGCTAAAACCAAGACACTTGAAGTTACAACCAAATACAATAATCAGGAAGATAACGATAACAGTAATTTAGTTTTTAACACACAACAAACAATTGAAAGATTAAACAGCAGAAACACACTATTTGACCAAAAAATAACCTATACCAATAAATTTAAAACCAATAAAGTGTTTTTGTTAACGGGAAGATACATTGACGAAAAAACTCCTCAAAATTATACGATTAATCAGTTTTTTTATCAAGATTTATTTTCAAGTTTTCCAAACGTAAATAATGTACAACAACTCAGCGAAAACAAAATGCAGTTTGCAGGTTTTGAAGCCCATTTATTAGACAGAAAAGAAAACGGAAATTTACTGGAAATCCAATTTGGTAATCAATACAGAAAAGACAACTTACTATCTTCATTAGTACTAAAAGAAGATACTACTGTTTTAGAAACACCAACAGCATATCAAAACAATACTACCTATTTTTCTAATGATTTATATATGAACACAAAATATCGTGTAAAATTAAAAGACGTTGCAATAACAGGTAAATTAGATTTTCATCAATTATTTAATCAATTAGAGCAAAATAATCCTGAAGCCTCGCAGACAAAACAACAACCCTTTTTTATAAATCCGAAAATAAGTTTTGACTGGGAGATTAATAAAAAAAATAAAATACTTGCATCTTATGCTTATAACACAACAAATGCAAAAATTTTAGATGTTTACAATAATTATATTTTAACAGGCTTTAGGTCATTTTCAAGAGGCTTGGGAACATTTAATCAATTAGACGCTTCAACACTAAACTTTAATTATCAACTTGGAGATTGGAGCGATAAATTTTTTGCTAATGCTTTTATTGTTTATAATAAAAATCGCGATTTTTTCTCTACAAATTCTTTAATTACACAAAATTATTCTCAATCTGATAAAATTATAATTAAAGATAGAGAAATGTTTACTGTTTTCACCGACATAAACAGGTATTTCAAAACTATTTCTTCCAATTTAAAATTTGATATAGGTTTTTCAAAATCTAATTATAAAAATATTGTTAATAATTCAGATTTGAGAGAAGTAAATTCAACTAATTACAATTATGGATTTGAATTACGCTCAGGTTTTCAAGGAGTTTTTAACTATCATTTTGGCTCTAAATGGACAACAAATAAAATAAAATCTACTATTAATAATTCATTTACCAACAATGTGAGTTTTTTAGATTTATCGTTTGATTTTAACAGTAAATTCAATGTTCAATTGCAAACTGAACGCTATTTTTTCGGGAATACCGGTCGAGAAAATAATACATATTATTTTGCAGATTTAGAAGCAAGGTATAAATTAAAGAAAAATAAATTGACTTTTTCATTATCCGGAAAAAACCTGTTTAATACCGAAACTTTCAAAACATATTCAATAAGCGACATAAGCACATCAACAACTGAATATAGGCTTTTACCAAGATATTTGCTATTGAAAATGGTGTATAGGTTTTAAAAATTAACCAATAAAGAAAAAGAAAAATTACGCCCCGGAGCACTTATTCCTGAAGCAAATTCTTTATAATGTGTATCAAAAATATTATCAACAGCAAACAAAAAATCAAAGTTTTTTGACAATCTATATTTTGATCTAAAATTGAATGTTGTCCATGATGGAGAACCGTAATACTTGTCAATCGCATCTATTGCATTTGCATCTATAATTGGAGTCTGTTCTATTCTGTCAATACCTTCAGTAATATTATAGTCTTTTGGTTTTTTTCTACCATTATATTTGAAATCAAGCCCCATTTCTAATCGCCCTTTTTCATGTGAAAGTTCTAATAAGCCGAAAAACGGCGGAATAGATGATAAGGGTTCATTTGTGTCGTATGCTTTTCCTTTAGTATAGGTAAATGATGCCCTTGTTTTGAAATTATTTCCTATATCTCCTTTAAAATTGAATGTGCCTCCTAAGATATAGGCAGTATTATTATTTACATTAGCCACTATATTACCTAACTCTCCATCAAATAAAATAGTGGAGCTCCCATTTAATAAAAAGTTGTCTCTGATTATATAATTATCTAATAAGGTATAATACGTAGTTAAACCAACATAAAGTTTTTTATCATTAAAATATTTTAAAATGCCTAGTTCTGCACTATAAGCAAACTCAGGTTTTAAGTTGACATTAGGCACGGTAACATCTCCTCTTCTTTCTCTTACTTTACCTACATCATCAATGTTTGGTGAACGAAAGCCTGAAGATAAAACACCATTGAACTGCCAATTATCAATTGGTTTATAAATATAACTTAATGTTGCTGTAACTGCTGAATTATTTAATGATATATCACTATCCGGTAAGGTTATAAAAGTATCATCGATCCATCTTGCGGTTAAGTATGTATTTGTAAAACGCATACCTGTATTTAATGTAGATTTTTTGCTGATATCTTGTCTGTAATTTACATAAACTGCACTTGTGGTATAGGTACTGCCACCGTCTGCATATCTTGATTGAACCGGAAATGTTCCTGAAAACCCTGTAATTTCTCCCTGATTGCTATCGGGATCGTTAACGGATAGTGTTTTTCCTTCTGAATTAGAATCAACATCGTTAAATGTAAACTCTAAGCCGTAAGATAAAATTCTATCTTTTGCCTTTGTTAGTGGTACATAAAAATCGCCATTTACACTAAAAACATCAACATTTTCTTTACGGATAGTTCTGTTTAAACTCGTAAACCTCCTATTTATTCTTGACTCTTTAATATTTTGATAAGCTAATATTATACTACCATTATCTAACCATTTTTTATGTGGATTAATTTGTAATTGCGAGGATACTAATAATCTTTTTTGTGGTCCGTAATACCATTCGGCAAAACGTAGTTCACCATCTCTGTATTCTGTTAATCTGTCAAATCTTGGAATATCTGATGAAGTACTGTACTGAAAATTAAAAGTTACATCTGTTTTTTTAGATAATGGAATAAAAAACTTCTGTAATATATCTGTTTGATCGTAACCTGTGTTACGTTGAATTTCCGGATTAGAATTTATCACAGGATTTGGATTGTAAAAACTATTAGAATTATTTGAATATTCAAAAACCTTTCCCCAATCATCAAAACCATGATTCCTGTTTTTACCCATTCGTAAATCTCCAAACTTACTATGAGATACACTTGTGTAAGAACCTATTTTTTTGAATGATAACTCTATCCCTGCATGTACCGTAAATTCATCATTAACGCTACTGTAACGATTTAGAACAGATACGTTAGCGTTATTTTTATCACTAACTGTAGGTTTTCTGGTATAATAATGAATAACGCCCCCTAAAGCATCAGAACCATAAATTACAGATGAAGGTCCGAAAATAACTTCGGTTCTATCTAACATATTGGGCGATACGGTAATAGCGTTTTGTAAATGCCCTTTCCTATAAATTGCATTGTTCATCCTAACGCCATCAACTACTAATAAAACCCTATTGGCTTCCATACCTCTCAATACCGGACTGCCACCACCTGCTTGAGATTTCTGGACTTTAATACCGGGGATTTCAGCAAGCATATCTGCTGATGTTTGTGGCGCTGTTTTTTGAATATCTTTGATTGAAAATATTGCTATTTGTTCTGCTATTCTCTTTCTTGATTCTTTCCCCTTTGACGCTGATAGAAAAACTTCTTGTAATTGTTCTGATTTGCTCCGCAGATAAATAATTTTTTTACCTGTTATTACCCTTTTTAACAATTCAAATTCAACATATGCTACATGACTAAAAGTTAAAATATCATTAACTAAAAAATCAGAAATATTTACAACACCGTCCTTATCAGAAACAACTCTCTTACTTTTATCTTCGTTGAAAACAACTACATTAACAATCGGAAATTTAGAATCTATATCTAAAATAGTAATTGATTGAGCTACAGATGTGTAAACAGTAAGAAAAATAATAAGTATAAAAAATCTCTTCATAATCAAAATAAAGGTATTAAACCCCAAGGCTCCCGAAGTCTCGGGACTGGATCCAATAAATAGGAATCAACCCAAGGGTCGAGGTATTAAACTGAGATCCCGCTGAAAAAAAGCGGGATTAGTTCGACTAACTAAAAAATCGAAATTAATTTTTTAGAGTCTCACAAACTAAATACCACTTTTAAGACTTCTAAAGACTTTGGTTTGCTAAAGCCCGGCAAATGTAATTGAAAATATTGTATTAAAATCTCTAGTATATTTTGCCTGACTTTTTTATTAAATTTTAATTCATGTAATACATCAAAATTTGTGCCGAGTAACATTCTAAAATATATTAAATTTTCTCCCGAAATATAGTGATTTGAGGTCAGTTGATCTGAGAATTTTCCATTTTCTAAATCAAAGTATAAAGAATTGGTATCTTTTTCAGGATAAAACCCTAAATATTTAGTCAAATTCATCAAAAAAAATAGATGGAAATTTGCAGACATATTATGCGTATCTAACCATATAAAAGCCGTTTCTAAATAAGTGAATAATTGTTGATTTGTTTCTTCCTCTCGAAGTGTTTTTGTTAATACTTCTGACAAAAATATAGAAATGGTTTGTTTAGCAACATCAGTAAAAATAGTAGTATATGAGTAGCTTACATTGGCTTCCTTTATAAAATGTAATGTTTTATTAGGGTTGTAATTGGCAGTAATTTCTAATTGTGTTAATGGTTGGAAAAAAGCTGGTGATAATTTTCCTATTTTTTGTTTAAAAATTCGTTTAACCAAATAGGACTTAATACCCAATTCTGTGTAACATTTTACAATTATATCATAATCTGCATATTTAATAGTGCTTAAAACAATGGCTTTGGTAGTATTAATCATTAATTAATTGTATAAAAATTGATACTTAATTTTTTTTTAGTGATTATTACATGAAGGTGATAATAGTTATTAAGTTATTGAGTTAATAGTATTTTCATTCAGACTTAATAATAAATAACCAATAACTAAAAATAATTTATTACTGACCTAAACCTATAATCTCATTCTAAAATGATCTAGTTTATCCTAGCTTCCCTTAATTAATTATAGCTATTTTGGTCATTGAAGTTTCAGATCTATCAGGTAATGTTAATAGTACAATATAAACACCTGAAGCTACTTTTTTTCCTGCTAAATTTGTTTTATTCCAAATTACTTTTCCTCCTTTTAATTCTTGCCCTTCAACAACATTCGTTTCGTGTACTAAACGCCCTGAAGCGTCTAAAATCTTCACGTTAGTGCCTCTAGGTAAATGCGTATCGTTTCTACCATCAATAGTCACAAAATCATGTTCTTTCTTTACAGGGTTAGGATAAGCATATACTTCTCCTAGATTATCTCCGAAAGGTGCTACATTATTATTAAAGGAAACTATACCTTTATCTGTGGCAAAAAAAACTTTACCATTACTATTGTCAACTCTAATTTTAATAATTCTATTTGACGGTAATGGCGAATTGTCTTTGTTGAAATTAAATAAGGTTTCTCTTCCAGATGGGTTTGTAGCCAATATTCCGCCTGTATCAGTTCCAAACCATTTATTATCTGCCCCATCAATAGCAATAGTGTTTACAGGTTGATCTCCCAATAACTTTTTAGGTATTCCATCATCGTCAATAATAATAGGTGCTGCATCATATATCTCTGCATCAAAAATACCTCCTGCATTAGAGAATATTACCAATCCTTTTTTGGTGCCAATCCATACTCTATTATTCCTATCAACAACAACCGCCCTTGTATTTGGGTCTGGTAAAGAACCTTTAGTTGCTTCAGTAACTAATGCTCTTTTTCTATCTCCGGTTTCATTATAAACTAACACACCGTTTCGTCTAGTGCCAACCCAAATACTACCTGTTCTATCTATAATCAATTCTGTCAAGCCCAAAGCAGGGTCAGTCATTATAGAACTTAGATCAAATTCACTCCAAGTACCATTAGGCGATAACTTTTTTAATTTCTTATCAATCCATGCATTTGCTACCCATAAATTCCCTCGATTGTCAAATGCCGTTCCGTTAATTCTAATACTATGATAATCCGGATTATTTGGTGCTAAGTCTTCTAAGCCGCTATTGGTATGATTTAAAAATACACTTACTTCATCGTTTTCAACTACTAAAATTCCTCCTGTTGCATCTAACTGTCCTGTATTGGTTTGCCCCCATGAACTTATATAAACTTTATTTTCTTGGTTTGGATCAATCGTTATATGTACCAAATCTCTTGCTGCAAAGGCAGGATTATAAGGAGTATTGACCCAATCCTTTCCATTAAAATGGCTAAATCCAAATTGTTGCTGTCGTGGTGTAAAAGCGGCATCATAACCTCCATAAACAACCCATAAATTATTATTTTCGGCAGTAATTGAAAAAATATCATTTGAGGTTGGTCCTTGAGGGTGAATTTCAAAATGTTCTATATCATTAGAAAAGCTACGTTGTAAAATTCCGAATTCAGTACTACCTAAATAAATTGTATTATTTTCAGCATAAGCCGCATTTAAATTATATTCGAATTCTGATGTTGTATTAGTAGCTAATACTTGACTCATTGATGAATTATATACTATTGCAGATTTTCTAGTAGTGGCAACAATATATTCTTCAGAAGCTTTTAAGTTTAAAATATTATCTGATAAAAAGTTGAGTAATTGAATATTGGTAATTGAGTTAAGTTTATAAAATTCGTTGTTTTTTGAGGTAAATAATTGGTCGTTAAAAACTTCAATAGCTTTAAAGTCTCCTATAAATAAGCCTTGAGGCTGTTGCCAATTATTAAAGTCAATTAAATTCTGAGCATTAACGTCAGCAGTAAAAATACCTATTTCAGTGACCGCATAAATAATATCATTAAATATCGCTATTTGATTTATTGTAACTGCTGTTGAATTATTTCCAATAAAATAAGTGTCTCCAAATTGTAGCTTTTCAATATCATAAACTACAATTGCAAAAGGCGTTGATAGATATAGTTTATTATCAAATTCAACAATATGATTTACATTTTTTTCTCCAGTAATAGTTAATCTTTCTATATCATTAGCTACAGTTATTTTACCATCAACATCAACAATTTCTATCAAGCCCGTCTTATAACCTATAACTAATCTTTGAAAAACTTCACTAAAATGAATACTGGTTGCTGTTTTTCCTGATAAACCATGTACTGAAGATAATTTTTGAACTTCTTGCGTGGTTACATCATATATAAAAACTGCATTATCTACTACTGCATAAATTTTAGAATCTACTTTTATAAAATCTTTAACATTGTTATAAGAATAGAAATCTTCCCAGTTGGCACTAAAATCAGTTTGAGACCAGCTAACTAAGGTCAGTGAAAGTAAAAATAAACAAAGATATCTCTTCATAAATATTAATTATAATCCAGTCAAAGATATTTAATATTAACGATAAAAGATGTATTTTTAGTGTCAAGAATATTTAATCCGAGTTATGCATTATGTCAATTGAAATTGAACGTAAATTTTTAGTGTCATCATCTGATTATAAAAAAGAATGTTTTAAGAAAACCTATATTAAACAAGGTTTTTTAAATTCAAATAAGCACAGGGTTGTTAGGGTTAGGGTTATTGATGAGCTTGGATATATAACTGTAAAGGGAAAGTCTTATGATGGAGGTACTAGTCGTTTTGAATGGGAAAAGGAAATCTCTAAAACCGACGCCGAAAAATTATTATTGCTATGTGAAACCACGCCTATAGAAAAGTTTCGATATTTGGTGAAAAGTGAAAATCATACATTTGAAGTTGATGAATTTTTAAGTAATAATCTTGGGTTATGCATTGCTGAGATTGAATTAAAAACCAAAAATGAAGAGTTTCTAAGCCCTAAATGGCTTGGAAAAGAAGTAACGGGTAAAAAAAAGTATTATAATTCTGAATTAAGTAAGAGACCTCATTCTACTTGGAAATAAAAAACCTTAAAATAGAAGATGTCTTTATTTTAAGGTTTTTAAACAATTCTAAAATTTTCTTTTAATAGTCACTTTCCCATGAACATAAATTGGTTAAAAAATGCTCCAGTCAATAATTTAATCTACTTATTCTTTCCCATAGCAGAATTATTAACCGGAGCTAGAATTTCAATAGCTTTAAATAACCATGTTATTCCTTTTTTTGCATAAATTACTTTTTGTAATACTTCTTCTTTTTCAAGTCTTACTTTTACTGTTCTTATATAAAGTGTTTCCTTTATATTTTGAAGAATTCTTCCTTTTCCTACAAAACATATTATGTTATCTTTTTCTACTACTTTTTGTAAGACATCTCTATCAGAGGGTTTTGAAAAAGATATTAATGACATTGGTTTATAAGGAATTATATTAGTCTTTTCAAAGTTACATTTTGTTTTTATATTTTTTTGAGAAAAACAATAATTGTAAGAAAAATACTAATAAATGGTAGCTTTTTGTAAACAAACGGTAAATTACCCTAAATAAAAAAATTCTTGAACCGACTATCCCCGAGATCCGCCCGTGCCGGTCGGACGGGCAAGCCGTCGGGAAATTTATAGATTAAAATTCATACAATTTTATATCTTTTTTGGGAATTTTATAGTAACCATAGTGCCTGTAGTTTTATCATCTGAAATATCTTCAATGATAACATAAACATTTTGATTTTCATGTAGTAATTTAATTCTATCTTCTGAGGCTTTTATTCCAAAAGGTTTTCTTGTGCTTTCATTCTTTTTAGCATGGGCTTTTGTTTTATCAATTCCAATACCATTGTCAATTATTTCACAACGTATATTATCCTCTTCATCATAAATTGTAAGACTAATTTTTTTATAGTTTTTTTTATTTACAAATCCGTGCCAAATAGCATTTTCAATATAGGGTTGCATAAATAATGGTGGTACTTGAATCTCTTTTAAATTAATTGTATCATCAATGGTTACGATGTAATCAAACCCTCCTGTCATCCTCATTTGCTCAAGTTTTACATATAAACCTAAAACGCCTAGATCTTCTTCAAGCGGAATTGTTAAACGTGAAGAATTCTTTAAAATTTCTCTAATTAGTCTTGAAAATTTAGTGATATAATCAGAAGCAGTTTCAACATCATTTTTTAGCACAAAATTATTAATAGAGTTCAATGAATTATATAAAAAATGAGGATCCATTTGAGTTTGTAAAACGGTCATTTTAAGGTCGCCCATTTCTTTTGTTTTTGACACTAATTGGTATTCTATTTCTTTCGTTCTCACTTCATTTTTTTTAGCTCTATATCCAATAATGATTGCAAACATTGTGGTTTCTAATATTATTCCTAAATAGGTGAAAAACATTGGATCAACACCTCGTTCTAAAAAATAATTTTCTCCTAAAGCTTCAGGTCCCAAAAAACTAATATTCGCTAAAATTATAAAACTTAAAGAGCCTATAATAAAATAAGTTACGTGTTTGCCTTTTATTTTTGTTAAAACAAAATAGGTAAGTATTGAAAAAATGGTAATTATTGGTATTAACATCAAAAATAATTTTTCCTGATAACTATAACCGTAAATAATTTGAATAAAAATAAAGCTTATTGAAGCTATCAAAAAAGCTTTTATTTCAAGAACTAACAATTTATCCCATTCCGGAATATATTTTTTAGTATTTAATAGTTTTCTAGCAAAGGATACATAAGCAGCAAAACCTAAAAATTGTAAAGAAAAGTTTATATAGTCATAAATTGGTAAATAACTAGATGTACTAATCTCTTTTAAAAAATAAATAAAAAAGCTAAGTAGATATAAACTATAAAATAAGTATAATTTTTTTTTGTTCTGAAAGTAGATTGCTAAATGGTAGACAGATAAGATTAGTAATGCTCCTCTGATCCATGAATAAATTTCAGAACTAAAATCTAATAACATAAAAGGTGTTTAAAAAAGTCTTTTTAATAATTCGGCCTTTTTATTTCTGCTAATACTAGCGCTCATTCCGTTACTCATGATCAATTCACCGCCTAAGCTTTTTAAGTACTCTTTAACATGATTCATATTGATTAAAAATGAATTATGTACTCTAAAAAATTCTGGAAAAGCAAACTTTTTTTCAACTTCTTTTAGTGTTTTAGTAACTAATATTTCCTTATTATCAATCAAAAAGACTGTAGTATAACTCTTATCAGACTTTAACATGATAACATCATCTCTTTCTAATAAATAGATCTTACCATCAGCCGATACGTTTATCTTATCGCTTTTATTAAGATTAGAAAATAATGATTGTAATTTGTCTTCTAATTGATTACTTTTTCGGGAGGCTACTACCTTATCAACTGCTGTAATTAACTCATCTTTGTCAACAGGTTTTAATAAATAATCAATAGCAGAAACTTTAATCGCCTGAAGTGCATATTCATCATGAGCCGTTGTAAAAATAAGATCAAAATTAGTATATGATAGTTTTTGTAATAATGTAAAACCATCCATTTCAGGCATATCTATGTCTAAAAAAACTAAGTCCGGTTTTTCTTCTTGAATTATTTTAATTGCTTCTATTGGAGAGTTACATTTGATTATTTGAATGTCATCAATATATCGGTTTAGTTTCCATTCTAAAGCCTCCAACGCGTTGATCTCATCATCAACCAATATGGTCTTTAACATGGGTTTAGAGTTATTTTATACCATTTATAAATGGTAAAGGTTAATTTTATACTGCCAAGATACTATATTTCCTCTGTAAAAAAAACTATTTAAGTAAATCGGTCAAGGCAAACTCATACTTTTATTTAATGATATTTTAACCACGAATACACAAATTAGCCATTTTAGATAAAAAAATAATTTTCACAAATAAAAAACCTAAAGGTTTTTTTAAAATTAGTGTATTCGTGGCTTTTTTAAGAAAGTGTGAATTTACCCTAGTATCGTGTCACACCTCAAATGACGCACCAAATATTGTTCTTTTTCGTTTTTACTCATCATAAAAAACTCGCGTATATACGGTTATGCTTATTTTTTATCATTTCTAAAAATTCAAAAAATAACTGCAACTTATCCACCATTTGAGGCATGACACGACACTAGTAAATCGGTTCAGAGATAAGCTCCTCGTATATTTACAAAAAAATTAATGCCGCTTTGATTATGATTGGTAAAAAATTATTCTGTAATTTCTATCTTTCTTTTTAGCTCATTCCCTAATTCATCAATAACTGTAATAATATGTTTTCCTGTTTTAGGTTGTATTGCCATTTCATGAAATGTTTGCGTAGTACCAATAAAATTAGCATCTACATACCAAAATACTTTTATATCTTGTATTGAATGAGCCAATCTAAATACTAAATCATTCTTTTTTTCATTAAAATCTTTTGGTAAAAATACTTTTACCGACTCTTTCGGATAAATAAAATCCATCACTAATTTTTCTTCCGACAAACAACCTGATTTAAAAGTTGGTAATACTTTATATATCGGATTTTTCTTTTGATAGTAAAACTCCATTAATGGTGATAATACAAACCAGCTTTTATGTTTCATATTATTGATCGGATAGCATGATGAGTTCACTTGATACTGTTCACTTTCATCTAAATGTACCCAAAAATGATTCGGACAAGGTCTTGTTTTTAATCCCGCACGTTGTACAAAAATAGAATCTTTTTGCTCGCAAATTTCTGAAGCTCTATACCCACTTTTATTACAAACCGGTATTTTCTCTAGTTCATTCAAAGGCTTTGTAAACCATTTGCTTCTTGGCAAAACATCAAAAACATCAAACAAAATAGGGGCAGCTGTTAAAATTCCTATCAAACCCGGTCTTCCTTCGCCATCAGCATTTCCTACCCAAACACCTACTACATAATCTTTGGTAGATCCTATTGCCCAAGCATCTCTGAATCCGAAACTAGTACCTGTTTTCCAAGCAATTTCTTTAGAGGAATCGAAAAACTCCCAATTTTCATTGCCTTCAGGTCTGTTTACTTCTTTTAACGATTTGTAAGTCATGTAAATTGATCCTGCATCAAATAATGTTTTTTCAGTAGAAAGTGTTCCAAAATCAACTGTTTTATCAGCAATAAATATAGGTTCTACAAATTCATTTTTATAATATTTACCGTACGTATCATCATAATGATTGATGGTTGACGATAGCGAAGCGTAACTTTTGCATAGATCCCACAAGTTACTTTCTGCACCACCTAAAATCAAAGGCAAGCCATAATGATTGGCATTGTATTTTATATCTTTTAGATTTAATTTCTTTAAATAATGATGAAATCTATCCAATCCGAATTGTTGTAACATTCTTACTGCCGGAACGTTTAAAGAACGTGACAATGCCCTGCTTGCCGGAATAGCACCGTCATATTCCGAATCGAAATTTTTGGGATTATAACTTCCTATCTGTGTAGGTACATCACCCACCAAAGTGTTTGGTAAAATTTCGCCGGCATCCAACATACCTGCATATAAAAAGGGTTTTAAAATACTGCCCGTACTTCTTGGTTTATTGATAATATCTACGTCTTTTTGATGCGTTCTATCTGTAGGAGAGTTACCAACATACGCCAATACTTTACGTGTTTTAACTTCTAAAACCAATACAGCTATATTGTGAATTTGATTTTGTTGTAAGTTATTATAATGTGTTTTTACTATATTATTTACTCGCTGTTGCAATCCAATCTTTATACTTGTTTTGGCTCGCTCTCCTTTATTCCTTTTTATAATTCGTTGTAATAAATGAGGTGCAATTTGAGGTAATCGATACGGTTTTTGAGGTAATTCTTCTTTAATTGCTAATTGGTAGGTCAGTTCGTCAATGGTATTATTTTTAAAAAGTTTTTTTAATAATCTGTTTCGTTTCTTGAATAAACGTTCTTGATTTTTCCCCGGGAAAATGAGACTTGGAGCATTAGGCAATACTGCTAAAGTAGCTGTTTCTGCCCAAGACAATTCGTCTGGGTTTCTACCAAAATATCGCCATGATGCCATATCTAACCCTACTACATTACCGCCAAAAGGAGCATTGGAAGTGTATAATGCTAAAATATCAGATTTACTATGCCTAAATTCTAAACGTGTTGCTAAAATAATTTCAATAACCTTTTCAAAATAGGTTCTTCGTTTTCCTTTACGGGATAATCGGATTACCTGTTGTGTCAGTGTACTGCCTCCGCGTTTTACTGAGCCTGATTTTATATTTTGCCAAAAGGCTTTTGCGATTGAAATCGGATTAAACCCGGGATGTTTATAAAAGTAGGCATCTTCAAAAGCCAATATGCTTTGTTCAAATTTAAGTGGAATACTATCAGTATGCGGAAATCGCCATTGCTCATCTTCAGCGATTTGAGCACCCAATAATTCGCCTTCAACACTTTCAATTACAGTTGAAGTGGGTTCATTAAATAATTGTTTAGGTAAGGAGAAATAGTACCATATTAAAAGTACTGCAACAATTGCAGACTTAATTTTATGGGTTTTTATGTAGGTTATTATTTTCATTTTTTACCCTTCCGTCTTTAACCCCGATTGCTCGGGGTTAAAGACACCTTCCCTTATCCCGATAGCTATCTGGAGGGAAGGAATTAAATTCTAACTATAAATAATAATTCATTTTCTAAAAACTCCCCTCCTTTTTTCAAGGAGGGGTGGGTACGCCCTAAGCGTACTCGGGGTGGTTCATTATTCCTTAAAATGATTACTAATTTCTTCTAAAACGCCCTCAATACTCTCAAAAACTAATTTATTTTCAAACCGAATTATTGTAAAACCTAATTCTTCTAAGTTTTGTGTACGTTCATCGTCATAATTTTGTTGTGCAAAGTCTAAATGTATCGCTCCATCTAGCTCTACTATCAACTTTTTTGAAGCACAATAAAAATCTACTATATAATTTTCAATACTGTGTTGTTTTCTTTGCAAATATTTCCATAAAATAGCTTCGGCGGGAGTTAGTTTTTTTCGAAGTTTCTTTCTTCGTTCTTCTAAGTATTTATGATTGTGAATATTTTTCATTTTTTACTTAGATTCTTAATAGATTTTATGCTTTTTACCCTTCCGACCGCACTTTAGCGCGCCCACCTTCCCTCTTCGGGGAAGGAGTTTAGATTCTGACTACAAATTAAAATTATTACTAAATATTATTAAGAGGTTAATTATTCTATTCTAAAATCTTAATCGTTTCTTTTGGTTTTTTTATTCGGATTTGAATTCTTTGATACTCCCATTTATCTTCTTTTCTATCAGCTGAAATATCTATTCTACCCTTTCCTTTTGAGCCTTTAACGCGGACTGAAATATCAACAGAATTATTATTGTTAGAATATTTTACAACGCATTCTGCAATAGCAAAAAAATCAATAGGTTCTAAGTCACCTAACTTTTGTTTTACTTCTTCGTTTTTATTTGCTATTTCTAGAGCGTCTTTATAAATTTCTGATTCGGAATATACAGCAACAACGCTTGAAATTCCATTTCCTGCTAATGCTAGAATTAAAGCAATTCCAGAAAATAATACCAGTAAGGGTATTAGCCATTTCCAGTTTCTATTTAACCAAGGTTTTTTAGATATTAGCGCATTCATGAACTTATTTTTTTAACTGTTTTAACCCTTCCGTCTTTTGTTAAAGCAAAATCCACCTTCCCTTATCCCGATAGCTATCGGGAGGGAAGGAGTTAGATTCTGACTAAAATTTTAATTCTTTTCTAGCCCTTCCCTTTGGGAAGGGTTGGGATGGGCTTACTTCACCACCTTAATCCATTTACCTTTGGTTCTTACAAAATAGTCATTATCATACATGGCTTCTGCTTGAATACCCGGTAAATAATAGTTGCCTAAATAAGAAGCGTTCAATTGTACAGTAAATGTTTTTGATTTTTTACTATCTAAATCAAAATAGAAATTTACTCTGTCATCTCGTATATCTGTAAACTTTGCCTGACTACCAGTTGAACTACCATAATCTGTAAAGCGTGTATTTACTATTTCCCATCCTGAAGGGAAAATCTCTGTCAAGGCAAGTTCATGAAGGTCTTCGCTTTTTAGATTGCTTATAGTAACAACAGCTTTAAAGTCTGTTCCTTGACTCAAATTCGTAATATCTATACGATTTCCATTAGTATCTGTATAATTGATACTGATGCCCAGATTACGTTTTTCTGCCAATTCTTCGCCTAATGGTAAAACACCTGAATTCAACACTCTAACATAAACCACATTTGCTTGATCATTCGTTAGTTTTAAGGTATTATCTCCATCATTAATGCTTAGTTTACGTTGTGCAATGGCTTTTTGTGTATTGATAATTTTAGTTTTTCCATTATTAGCAGCATATTGTACTTTAACAGCTTTTCCTCCATTGATCTCAACCATTTTTGCCATCGCTAATAAACAATAAGCTGTTGTTTGTGTACTCATCCAACTTTTAGAAGAAAGTTGTTTCGCTAAATATTGCGCCATTTCTCTTGATTTACTATCGCCGGTTAACAACATAGTTTCCATTGCCATGGCTCTATTTCTGTTGGTAGAACCATAAGTATAATAGTCTCCTCTAACCGATTCAAAATCAATATTCGCAGTATTCGCAACCTTTTTAGCGACTTCTTTTTGTCCTGCCAAGGCATAAGCTGCTGCTAAACGCCATTTTCCATCATTTGATAATTTTCCATGCTCACGCAACCTATTCATAGATGCTAAATCAGGATGACCAGCCAGCGCTAAGGTATATAAACGATATGCTTGTGCTAAATCATAATAATAATATCTATTACTTGCTCGCCAATTTCTTGCAGTTTGTTGTTGATACTTTAACCAGTTATTCATAAAGGTCAATGGCATTACATATCCTTTTTTCTGAGCTTCAATCATAAAGTGTCCTGCATAACTGGTACCCCAATCATCTACTGTATTTTGACCCATCCAATAACTCATTCCACCATTAGGTGTTTGAAAATGACCTAGACGTTCAATGGTTTTTTTGATATTAGTATCCATTTCTTGTTTTTTATCGTAGGTCAGGTCAAAAATATCTGTTAAATATAACTGTGGAAAAGCACTTGACGTGGTTTGTTCAACACAACCATGAGGGTATTGAATCAAATATTGTAATCTGCCTGTAAAATCCATTGAAGGTAAGGTAGAGAATTCAATCTCAGCTTTGCTTGTTCCGGTAACACCGAACGTTTTAAAATCAATAGTTTGCTCAGAATTTGGTTCTAAAATAACATCAGTAACTGTGGTACTTATCGGATTCGGATTTACAATATCAATCTCTACTTTATAAGATGATTTTTCTCCATTACCGGACGCCAATACTTCAATAGTACCAATACCTTGTGCTTTACTAACATCTAATTCAAAATACACCATTTTTTCATCTGGTTTGGCAAATGAAAGTGATTGTGTTTTCTGCCCAATAATGCTAATACCTTTACTTAGTTTTAAGCTGATATTAGCTTGTTTAATTTTAGATTCCATGGCGAATACGGTAACCGGTAAGGTTACTTTTTCTCCGGGGCTTAGCTTCCGCGGAAGTGAAGACAATACCATCAAAGGTTTACGTACCGGTGTGGTTTGGTCAATGCTACCATAGGCAGCTTTTGTATTGTCACCCGCAATAACCATAGTGCGCACTGAACCTATATATTTTGGCATCGTTATTTGATGTGCTTTTGTTTCTCCTTTTTTAATAGTAAAAGGTCCTAAATAAGTCACTACAGGTTTAAATCTGTTTGCTTTTTTAGAAGGTCTTTTTCCAGCATCTTCATCACCCCCAATTCCGAAAACCTGTTGTATACTTCCGCCATAAGCACCAATTACATGATCGAAAATATCCCATGTTTTTACGCCTAAAGCTTCTTTGGTATAAAAGTTTTTCCATGCATTTGGTGTTTTAAAACGAGTTAAGTCTAATAAACCTTCGTCAACAATTGCCAAGGTATAGGTCATTGGTTTTCCTTGTTTTTCACTGACCTTGACCGAGAATTTTTCTTCCGGTTTCAATACTTTTGGCATTGAAATTTGAGGTTCCAATATAGTATTCGGATCTTTTACCGGTATCGGAATTACACCATACAATCGCAATGGTAGATCATTAGCAGTTGAAGCATGCGGTTGCAATAAAGATATATTAATGAATACGTTAGGTGTCATTTCTTTGGTAATTGGTATTTCTACTGTAGTTTCCCCTTTTTGTGTTTTAGTCCATCGCTGATTTAACACTTCTGTACCATTTTCTATACTAATTAATGCTCTACCGGCTGTACCTGAAGGGAATGTTATTTTAGCTGTTTCACCAACATTATAGTTCTCTTTATCAGCAGAGAAAACTAACATTTTTGCTGCTTGAGGATCACTGCCTGCGGGTCTACTCCACCAATTTCTATAGAAATATATTGTTCTTCCTGTGGCATGTCCACTTTTAGGGTCATAGACTCTAATTAAATATCTGCCACCATCTTCTTCAGGAATATTAACCTTAAAATTTCCTTTTCCTTTGGTATTTGTATTGACTGTAAATGATTTTATAGGTTTATGATATTCGCTTCCTACATACGATGCTAAATCGTCATAAGAAGAATTCCACCACCAACGCCATTCTATTTGATATACTTTTACTTCTAATTCGTTACGTTGAACCGGCTTTCCTTCGGCATTAACAGTTGCAACATCAAAGGTTACGTCTTCATCAGTATAATAAGAACCGTACTCTCTTGCTTTTGGAGACTTCATCCCAACAAAAACATCATAAGGTGCAAAATTCATACTGACTGCGTCCATAGAAAAATCGCCTCCATTTTCAAAAGCTCTTATTAAAAATGATGCTTTTAACATACCGGGTGCTTTGTTACCAAAATTTATCTTTTTAGTCAACTTGGCATTCCCTTCAGCATCTAATTTACCATCAAAAATGGTCATTTCTTCAGTAGAAAAGGTTCGTGTTGGATCTGTAAAAATATAGTTGGGGTAATTTTTAAATGCTGTTGAAGTGCTTGTGAATTTTGCGTTTATTTCTGCTTTTAATTTTTTTGCCACAGCGCCATGTAACCATTTGACGTTTAGTGTCGCATCAATTGGCTTTTTAGAGGTGAGTACTTCTTCTTTAAAGTCAATCTTAATTTTTAATCGATTCGGTTTTACGGTTTCTATTTTTAATCCTTGATAAAAAACAGCACCTCCAACACTTACTTTGGCATTCCAATTACCGGTAGCTCCAGTTTCTGAAGTAGGTACAGTGAATTTATAGAACCCTTTATTGCCTTCGGTTTTAATCTTTTTATAGCTTAATTTTCCGTGTGGGTCTGTAATTTCTAATCGAACAGGATGATTTTTAGGTAGTGGATTTGCATTATCATTTAACACAAAAGTGAGATGTAAGGTGTCACCCGGCCTCCAAACACCGCGTTCACCATAGATATATCCTTTCAACCCTTTTTGTAATCTTTTACCCGAAACATCAAACTTGCTCAGTGATAATGAGTATCCGTCGTCTAGCTTAATATAGGTCTTATTATTTCCTTTTGATATAATAGCGAAATAAGCATTTTTATCAGCATTATAAATGGCAAAACCTTGTCCGTCAGTTTTAACCATAGCTATTTCTTGCTGTTGGTAATTAAACAACTTAACTGTTGCATTGGCAATAGGATTTGTAGTTAAAATATCTGTTACAGCAAAATGGTAGGATCTATTTTCTCCTTTTTTGACAATTACACCTACATTTGAGGCTAAAATATTGGTAGAAACTATTCTTTCTTCGTTATTATAATATGCTTCTTTACAAGGGTTTTCTCGATCTTCCCAATTATAATAGCTGTAGTTATTATAACCATAAATTAGATTATCCCAATACTGTTCTTCGCGTTCATCAGCATCCTTAGCTTCTGCAGTATTATATTGAGTATCGTCATCATAGTAATAATCTTCCTCTTCATAATAATCGTCGTTGTCGTCTGAATTGGTAGTTGTTTGACTAGCATCACATTTGTATAAGGAATGGTCTTTAGTGAAACTCAATTCTATTCTATAAATAGCACCTGGATCTGACTTGATCATTTTTGATAGATCAATAGCATAGGTTTTCCATTTACCATTGTTTTCTAAGTCAGATTTGATGAGTGTCACTGTTTTTTTAGCAATTCTACGTCCTACTCTTCTAATATTATATCTGTCTAATCCGTCAAGGTTATTTTCCTGCAAGAATTGTAAGACATTACTTTCATAGATCTTGATCACGCGTACATCAACCGCTTTTAGATTTACCGCTTCAAAATTGAATTTTAAATTGTTAGAATTTGGTAAAATAACACCACTGCTAACCAATCTGACTGCAGGTTTTACCCGCTCAAAAGCAATTTTTTCTGAGAATGTTTTTTTAAACTTATAATTATATGTGTTTTTTATACCTTGAAAAACATCTACTTGAACATTGCCAATAACTCTACTATCAGGATATACCTTTAACACATTACCGTCAACAACATATTTTAAACTTTTAGTATTTTCAATAGCCACCAAGCCTTTAAAATTTTGTTGCTTTTTTAGTGGATCAGAAAAATTAATAGCCAAATGTTGTTCCGGAGTTTGAATAACATCAACATTAACGATAGTAAAATTACTAATACCGGGAATTTGTTTTTTAGTAGTGCCTTTTTTGTCAATTCCATGTTTTTTACCAGACCAACTGATCTCAATTTCTGAATCGTCTTTAAGGCGATGGATACTGTCTATCTTAAATTCATAAACAGTTGTAGACTGTAATACAGGTTGCCATTTTATTTTTAATTTCTTGCCTTTTTGAGTAGCTGAAACTAATTTTTTTACTGTTTCTATTGGTAACACATCTGCCAACTTCAAAACACCTTCAATATATTGCCACTCTTTACTATACGATTGTAAATTGTTTGTATTTATTGTAAAGTCAGGTTGTATTGTTTTAAACCTAAATGTATATTTTTTATACTCAGAAGGAACTTTTGAGTGTATTTTTCTTAAATTAACAGTAACACTATATTCAGTGTCCGGCTTTAAGTTTTCTTCTGGTTTAAAAATTAATGTTCTGGAGTTTAATGCTGATAATTTCCCTTTTATTGATGGGGAAATGGAGATGATCTTATCTGATATTTCAGCATTTTCTTCCCAACCTTCAACTTCTTTAGCCAAACCTATTTGTATCGGTTCGGTTACAGAAACTATCCCTGATGTTGTATAATATATATATTCTTTAAACTTAAAAAGGTTGTCAGTTTCTTGTTGCGGATTCTTGTCTTTACAGGATACTACTAAAAGAACTATGGCTGAAATTAAGAGTTGTTTAAAAAGATTCATTTTAAAGAAAAATTTATATGTTTTAAAAAACATGAAGTTAATACATTTTTAAGGCTTCTACCAATGTTTTGTTTGTAATTTAGCTTACAATACAAATGTGGCATTTTATTATTGTGTAAAACACGCTATAAACCGTGAAATTGACATCCCTGAATGCGGGGTTTTAAAGTCCATCCTAAATAAAACTTCGCTCGGTAACTTTGGTTAAAACAATGTTTTAATATCGTTAATCCAAAGGGAAGGGCTTTTAAAATACTGTTTATTACCTTTGGTTAAACTATTTTTATGGAATCTCTTATACAAACAGCAACTAAGTTTGCTCCTCAACTTTTAATTTTAGCCTTTCTAGCTATTGTTTTCTTACAATCAGGTATTGATAAATTAACCGATTGGAAAGGCAACCTATCCTTTTTAAAAGATCATTTTGGCAAAACATTTTTAAAAAACAGTGTTCCGTTGATGCTGGGAGTAATTATGCTTGGAGAACTTATCATTGGTGTGTTAAGCATTATTGGAATTATCCAAATTTATACCTCAGGAACAATGGTTATGGGTTTTTATGCCACGATTATAGCCGCAAAAGTATTGTTAGCTTTATTGCTCGGACAACGTATTGCTAAAGATTATGTGGGTGCTATGACCATTGTCGTTTATTTTATGGTAACTGTTTTTGGTGTGTATCTTTTAGCTTAACACTAGAAGTGTTTGACCTGTTAAATATCTTTCAATGTATACTTGAACAATATAAGTGCCTTTTGTCATTTTTTGTATGAATCGGTCTGAAAGAATCGATATCTTTATATCCTTGCCATTATAATAAGCAACTGTTTCATCGGTATAAGGTATTTCTTTTCCTGATCTTAAGGTAAATGTCCCTCTTTCATTTATAACTTTTTTTTGAGGATTTTGAATTACAATAAAAATTTCTTTATGACCGGGTGCAATATCTTTGTTTTTATACATTTTAAAATTAACACTAATTGCATGAGTATTTATTGCTCTTCCTGTTTCTGCATAGTTACCATTACGTTTAACTCTCATAGCAGATACATCAACAGTACCCGTTTTTAGTGGAGCGTTTTTTTCAATCTTACCAAGAAGAATAATTTCTTTGGTTTTCTGCTCTATTGATTTGTCATTAGTCTCATTTTCTTCTTCGTCTAAAAGGCTAGAAAATGATTTGATATTATCTGTTGCTTTACTTAGATCTTTATTGAAAACTACTTGAGGTTCATTATAACTATCATCATTAATCTCAGAAATCTTTTCAGAAGTAGGACTGCTACTGTTTAAAGATTCAAGCTCAGGCAGGGTTTTTTTTTTAATAGCTGATTTGATGCTATTTTATCGTTATTATTAGTTTGACTTTTATCATTTAATGATATTAAAGATACTTCTTCTGATTGACCTTTTATGATTTCTTTATTAATACTACTATTATTTTCATTATCTAAATTATTTGAACCTAATTTTGTTTTATTATTAACTAAGGATTCTTTTTTAGGGTTTGTAGTTAGAGGTTTGTTTTTAGTAGATATTTCATTATTTTCATCTTGATTTGTTTGTGAAGCTAAATTATCTGAACTTGACAATGCTTCTACTTTATTAGTAATATTATTCTCTTTTCTATCGACAATTGATACTTTTTCCTTTTCTGTTTTTGAAAAGTTTGTTTCATCATTTGAACTTGTTAGTTGATTTTTGGCTGGCTCTTTAAGGTCATTCTGATTTTTTGAAACTACTGATTCAGTACCTATATCAGTTTCTTTATTATTATATAAATGTTTAGCGACGATTTCTTCTTTGTTTTCAGTAATGTTATCAACAATTAATTCCTTATTTTTATTTATTTCGGAAAAGCTTGTTTCATCATTTAAGGCTGTTGGTTGATTTTTGGTTGATCCTTTAAGATTATTTTGACTTTTTGAAACTACTGATTCATTAACATTATCAGTTTCATTATTGTTATATAAATGTTTAGCGACAGTTTTTTCCTTGTTTTCAATAATGTTCTTTTTATTATTGGTTGATGATAAAGATTCTTTTGAGTTATTATTTACAGGCTCATTGTATGTTTGTGAATTTAAAATAACAAACTCAGTTCTTCTATTTTTAGCATGAGCTGCTTCACTACATTCAACTCCATTAATACACTTATTTATCATTCGGCTTTCACCATAACCTTTTGCTTTAATTCTGTTTCTATCTACACCTTGAGAGACTAAATAATCAACACTTGATTGGGCTCTACGATTAGATAAACCAATATTATAAGCACTACTACCTCTTGAGTCTGTATAAGCAGATACTTCTATTTCAAGTGTGGTATTTTCACTCAATATAGCAACAACCTTATCTAATTCTCTTGCTGCTGCTGTAGTAATATTTGATTGGTCAAATCCGAAATATACCGGATTAATTGTTGCCTCAGATTCATTAACTACCTCTTCTGCTATTGTTTCTTTAACCGGCTTTTCTTCTTCTTGAGTTTCTTCAACAGAAGTTTCCTCTTCTTGTATTGCTTCAGTTTCTGTAATTGTATCTTCTCCTTTTGTGGTAACTGCAATTACTTCTTCTAATTCTGTACCTGATTTTTTAGTTAAGAGTTTATTAGCTTCTAATGACGGAGCGTTATTATAATTCGCAGTGTTTATAACATGCTCATCTTTGATATAATATAAACTAGACGCTACTAAAGTATATGTTTGATTACAATCTAGTGTGAATTTATATGCACCACTATTATCAGTTATTATTTGTTGTACTTGGTTTCCTTCTTCATCAAATAATGTCATAGCAGCATCATTTAATACTACATCCGTTTCTTTATCTTTAACAATTCCTGCAATTTCTTGTAAACATTTTTCTGGTGTTGGTTCTTCAAGAATAAATGAATATATATCATTATTATCTTGCCCTTGTAATCTGTTAGAGGAAAAATATCCTGAATTATTATTTTTATTAATTATATATGCAAAATCATTATTTATACTATTTATTGGTGCTTCTAAATGAACAGGTTCTGATGGTGAGTTATCAATAATTTGACTTGCATAAACATCTAAGTCTCCTAAACTACCTTCACGTCCGTTTGACGAAAAATACAACATATTATTATCTGTAATATAAGGTGTAATTTCATCTCCATGCGTATTAATGTTTTTTCCAAGATTTTTTGGTTTACTATAGGTACCATCATCATTTATAGTTACTACAAAAATATCATTACCTCCATTTGAAGATGGTCTATTGGAAACAAAATATAACTGTTTATCATCATTACTTAATGTAGGCTGACCTGTAGAATACTTGTCATTATTAAATGGTAATTTTTTAATATTTATCCAATTTCCTGAAGCGTCTATATTTGCTTTAAATAATTGATCCTTTTCTTTACTTCTTTTTCTTTTGTCTTTTTTTGCAGAAAAGTATACTGTTTTAAAATCGCTACTATAAGCTACTCCGGTTTTAGAAACCTTCTTCAGTTGTCTTATTCCTTTAACCAATTCTTTATTACTTATTTCACCTTTGTCATTAAAATCACCAACAAATAAGTCTGACTGACTCTTTTTTGATTCTTTATCAATAGGCATTGCAAATACAACTTTATTATCATCTAAAAACGCAAGTCCATAATCTGATTGAGTCGTATTAATTTCTAAATATTTAATAAGATGTTTTGCCGAAGGCGTTGTCTGAGCCATTAATTTTAATGAGGCTAATACAATAAGGCTATAAATAAATAAGTTTTTCATTCTGTTTAAGTTGATTAGGCTTATATTAACGTAACTTTTCTAATTTAAGTATTAGTTATTAACATTTTTAAATTTAATTGTTAATAACAAAAAAAGCTTAAAGAATTAACTTTAAGCTTATTTAATTGATTACTAATGTTTTATATAGACTATTTAGCCTTATAAGATTTATTCAATTGCACTAGAATTTCATCGGTAATATCCGCTTTTTCTTCTCCATACATTACTGTCCCACTATCACCTGAAGTTCCTAAAACAAAATTATAACCTTTTTCTTTTGCATAATTTTTTACAAAATCATTGATTTCTTTAGATAAGGTTTTTAAACTCTCTTGACCTTCAGTCTGCACTTGTTGTTGCACAACTTGTTGGCGTTGTCCTATAGCTTGTTGCTCTTGCATTAGTGCTTGTTCACGTTCTGCTCTATTTTTAGCAGACATTTTTGGTGCTTTTTGTTGATATTCTCTCGCTTTTGTTTCCCAAGCTATTACCAAACTGTCTAATTCTGCTTTCAATTTTTCAGATTTGACTTTTATTGCGGCCTCTGCACCTTTTGTTCCTTTATACTCTTTCATAATTTCTTCAATATCTATATACGCAATTTTGGTTTGTGTACAAGAAATCAAAGAAATTGCCAATATTGCTATTATTCCTAATTTTTTCATTTTGTGTATTTATAAATTTTGGGCAAAACTACATTTTTTAATTAGAACTCATCTTTACTTTAATAAAATTAGCCATCCCCCGTTTTTTTTAGTTGAACCCTAGATTCAGTTGGTCAGGAAACGGTTCTGGTCGGGTTCTTTCAATTTTCCATCTTGTTCTTACGGGCATCAACAAGATGGCCACCACTTTACTTATCTTATAGTATATA
>JAKISU010000176.1 GCA_021648445.1 Flavobacteriaceae bacterium | reverse complement strand
CTATTTTTTAAGAATATTAGTGAAAAATGCAGGTGCTTTTTTAACTCTACTTTATCTAAAAATAAAAATTGTTATCAAACTGCTTGAAAAATGAATTTTAACTTCTTGTAAAATCAGCAAGCCCTATATAAACTCCGTCAAAAAACTCAAACTGGTATAAAAACGATACTTTTTAGATAGTTTGTTTTAACTATTTAATTTTCATTACTTTAATTAGTATTAATTCAATAAACCATTTAATACTTCCTTCAATTTTGGATTGGATGGTCTAGGTGCATCAGCATTAACAACATTGCCTTTATCATCTATTAAAATAAAACGAGGAATGCCCTCAATACCATAATCATTTACAAACTGTAGATCATCGCCGGCAAAAAGTTGAATACCTACTAATTCTTTTTCAGTTACCATTTGTTTCCATACTTTGTGTGCTGCTTTTTTATCTATAGAAACACTTACAAATTCAATATTTTTACCATGAAATTCCTTTTCAACTTCTTTTAAAAACGGAATTTCTTTTTTACATGGTCCACACCAAGTTGCCCAAACGTCAACATATACATATTTTCCTTTTAAATCATCTAGTGAAGTAGTACCTCCTTTATGATTTTCATAATTGACAAATTTAGGTGAAGGTTTACCCTTTAGTTTAGCCATTTTTGACATTTTATCATATCTGCCAGCTAAAAACTTAAACAAACCTTCTGTATCTTTAGAATCATTAACAGTTAAAGTAGAGTCTAAATCTTTATATTGTCCCTTCAAACTAACAAAATCAGCTTTTTTATTTTCAAGAGCCGTTAAGAATTCAGGTTTATCCAAGATATATAGATCATTTACATTAGTAAAAGTTTCCTCTTGCAATAACGTTTTCTTTGCTAAATATGTGCTACCATCACTGCCATTTCCAGTGAAAGTCAATGTTTCATCAAACTCCTTTGTATCTAATGTGATATTAATATCAAAGTCATTTTCTAAATATAATGCAGCATATTCGTTGCCATCGAACATATTATATACACCTTTAGAAACCTTTAAAGTATCTTTAAAAGTACCATCTTCGTTTACGGTGATGGTTTTTATAGGTTGATTTAGATCATTGATAATCTTTAATTCATTACCGGTTGCATTTGTGATATTCCCTGAAAGGGTAACATAATCCTTTTTTTCAGGTTCATTTTTACATGCAGTTAATATTAGTAATGTCGTTAATGTAATCAGTAATTTCCTCATTTTATATTTTATATAATTTTTGTTTTACAAAAGTATAGTATTTTTTAACTACAATACTTAAATTTGAGTTAATTGACGTAATTAAATCCTAAATAATTACTTTAAATAGTAGTTAATTTTTATTTTTGAAGAACTTTACAAATTCATATGCAAGAAACTCATTATATAGATAACAAAAGTTTAAGTTTATTAAGTATAAATGAAATAGTGACTACCAATAAACAATTGATACTGTCAGAAGAAGCAACGAAAAGAATTGCTAAATGCAGGCGATATTTAGATGAGAAATTATCTAAGAGTGAAAAGCCTATGTATGGCATCAATACCGGTTTTGGAGCCTTATATAATGTTAAAATATCTACTAAAAACTTAACAACACTTCAAGAGAACTTAGTAATGTCTCATGCCTGTGGTACAGGTGAAAAGGTGCCGAATGAGATTGTAAAATTAATGTTGTTTTTAAAAATTCAGTCCTTAAGTTATGGGCATTCAGGTGTACAGTTAGCTACAGTAAATAGATTGATAGATTTTTACAACCATAATATTTTGCCGGTAATTTATACTCAAGGTTCTTTAGGAGCATCGGGTGATTTAGCGCCATTGGCACATCTGGCTTTACCGTTGATCGCTAAAGGAGAGGTAACTTTTGAAGATAAAAATTATTCAGGTGAAGAAATTCTAGATAAGTTCGGATGGCAAAAAATTGAGTTGCAAGCTAAAGAAGGTTTGGCATTATTAAATGGAACGCAGTTTATGAGTGCTTATGGGGTTTCAATACTTCTAAAGAGCTTTAAATTATCTTATCTGACAGATGTTTTTGGTGCACTGTCATTAGATGCTTTTGATGGTAGAATAGAACCTTTTAATAATTTAATTCACTTAGTAAGACCTCATAATGGGCAATTACAAACAGCAAAGAGAATTAAGGAATTTCTGACTGACAGTGAAATTATAAGACAAGAAAAAAAGCATATACAAGATCCATATTCATTTAGATGTATACCACAAGTTCATGGAGCTAGTAAAGACACTTTGAATTTTGTAAAAAAAACAATAGAAACTGAGATAAATTCGGTTACTGATAATCCTAATATTTTTGCTGAAGCTGATGAAATTATTTCAGGTGGTAATTTTCACGGACAACCATTGGCGTTGGGTTTTGATTTTTTGGGTATAGCTTTAGCTGAACTAGGTAATATTTCAGAACGACGCACCTTTCAGCTAGTTTCAGGTTCAAGAGGCTTACCATCATTTTTAGTGTCTAATCCCGGATTAAATTCAGGATTTATGATTCCGCAATATACAGCAGCAAGTATTGTAAGTCAGAATAAACAATTGGCAACTCCGGCCTCGGTAGATTCTATTGTTTCGAGTAACGGACAAGAAGATCATGTAAGTATGGGTGCAAACGGAGCTACAAAAGCAAAACGTATTGTAGATAATTTAGAAACGATATTAGCTATAGAATTATTAAATGCAGCACAGGCATTAGAATTTAGGAAGCCTATAAAAACTTCACCATTTTTAGAATCTTTAGTGCAAATGTACCGAAGTGAAGTCTCTTTTATAGAAGAAGATAAAGTATTACATGACGATATTGTAAAGACAATAAACTTTATTCAGAATCTTACCATAGATAGCGAAGAATTGTTTGGATAAAAATAAACACATACCAAGATTATCTAGATTAACAGCAATTCTAACTTTATTACAATCAAGAAGAGTAGTTACTGCACCTCAAATTGCTGAAAAATTTGATATAAGTGTAAGAACTGCCTATCGTGATATCAAAGCATTAGAAGAGTCAGGGATACCAATCTTTACTGAAGAAGGTAAAGGTTATTCTTTGATTAAAGGTTACACACTGCCACCAATAATGTTCACCGAACAAGAAGCAAATGCTTTAATTACAGCTGAAAATTTAATTTCAAGAAATAAGGATAGATCATTAACAAAAAATCATAGAGAAGCAATTATTAAGGTAAAAGCAGTATTGCGTTACTCTAATAAAGATAAAGTTGAATTACTTTCAGAAAGAGTATTCTATATGCAGAATTTCACTGAAGAAACCACCAGTAACTGCCTTTCAACAGTGCAAATAGCCATTACAAATTTAATATTGATCAAAATCAAATATCACTCTATAAGTAAGGGCGAGATTACCAATAGAGTTATAGAACCTTATGCACTGTATCATACACAAGAGAATTGGATTTTGATTGCTTGGTGTAGATTGAGAGGTAATTATAGAGAGTTTAGATTAGATAAAATACAGTCATTAGAACTACTTGCCGAGCAATTTGATGATCGTAATTTTAACTTGATGAATTATTTTAACACTGTCGCGGAAAAAAATAATTAGAACCCTTGACACACCTTTGTCACAATACCTTTATATTTTTGTTATATAAAATAAATATATAATGAAAACTCAAAAAGTAACAACATTCAATATTATTGGCATTTCAGTTAGAACAATAAATAAAAGCGGACAAGCAGCAAAAGATATTGGCGAGCTTTGGCAGAAATTTATGTCTGAAGATATTTTAGATAAAATCCCTCATAAAATAGATGATACAATTTATTCGCTTTATACCGAATATGATGGTGATTATACACAGCCTTACACAACTTTATTGGGATGTAAGGTTTCCAATTTAGATACTATTCCGAAAGGAATGGTGGGAAAATCATTTAATGAAAGCAATTATGTTAAATTCATTTCAAAAGGAGATCTAACTAAAGGAGCCGTTTATGAAAGTTGGGTGAAAATTTGGAAAACAGACTTAAATAGAGCTTATATAGTTGATTTTGAAGTTTATGGAGAGAAGGCTCAAGACCCTGAAAATGCAGAAGTTAGTATTTTTGTTTCAATAATAAAGTAGACCTCGTTGTGCATTTTGATGAAATTTCGTTAATTTGAGAGTGGAGTTAAAATTTTTAACCAGCGTATATTTGTTCTAAATAGTTTAGAATCAAGTTCTCTTATTAAGGGAAGGTGGTCATGCTTCAGCGTGAGCGGAAAGGTTAAAAATGCTGACATAGCATAAAACTTCTTATATTGGAGAGATAATAAATAGTTGACCCTTATAAATGGCATAACTATTTATATTACAATATATTATCATAAATAAATGGGATATAAAGTTTGCAAAAAAGACAAGATTTTAGTATCTTACGTGATAAAACCTTGTCAAATG
>JAKISU010000175.1 GCA_021648445.1 Flavobacteriaceae bacterium | reverse complement strand
AGATACTAAATAGTATTCAAAACACCAAACTAATAACATATAAATAACTGATTATTAATCAATTAATACGATAATTTAGGTGATGGAATTTTTGACTCCCGAAAAGCTAAATGGTTTGAGTATAGTATAGGATTATAACTTTTAGCATTGTTACCACTTTTTTCTGTAATTTTTGTTAACCTCTCGTACCCTAAACTGGTAATATCATGTTCTAAACGATAATTTCTAAAGCCTGAACTACCTCCTTTAACTTTAACTTCACTTAAAATTTTAGTGTTTTTAAAACTAGTGCCGTAAATGTATGCTTGTTCGTACCTGTTTCTGGTTTTATAGATAAATTCTATACTGTTTAACCCTGCATCTGTGGCTCTTCTTCCATAATTTATCTTATTGATATATAATGAATTGTCTGTTTTGGTATAATAATATGTCAACCTTATATCTTGAGAGTTTGACCACTTTTTTATACTCCATATATTTTTATTACTTGAGTCTGTTGTACCTCCATAAATAGCAATGGTACCATCCGGATAATAAACTTTAAAAGAAGAAGCAGGTTGACCGGCATCACCGAAAGATTGTATTTTTATAGTACTAAAATTTTCAGTTTCATAAACTGCCCCGTTTTTACCATAAACCCCACTTTTTAATATGAGTCGTTGTCCGTCAAGTGCAAACCTGTCATTGGTGTCAAAATCAACTCCATCAATTAAATTATCATGAAATTTAGTTGAAGTCATTCTGGTAATTGCAGAAATCCCTGAAATATTCCAACCATAACCTGCCATTCCGTTTCCGTTCTGGCTATTATAGGCTAATGCTATTTGAGGTGCAACGCCGTTTATTCCGGGAGGCACGGCAATAGGTACTTGGTAGGTTGCACCTCCCGTTAAAGATACTGAGAGTTGTCCTGTTGTTATACCAACCTCTTGCGAATTTCCGGTAGGTTGCCCTGCTGTTTTACTTGTATAATTTTGACCATTTAATCCGATAGCTATTACTAAACTGAAAATAAGTAGTATTTTTTTCATAATTCTATTTTTTTATTACTTTAAATACATCTTGTTTACCATCATTAAATAACACTTTAATGATATATAATCCGCTGGCAATATTTTGAAATGGTAAATTTAACTCTTGACTCTTTTGAGAAGGATTAAAACTTTTAACGAGCTTACCACTAATATTAAACACAAAAACAGAAGTAACATGAGTGTTTATACTTTTTGCCCAAGTAATGGTCAATTCATTTTCAATAGGATTGGGATAATAGTCTAACAGACTTATATCTTCCTGTTTTTCTTCAAGCTCTTCTACAAGAGTTTCGGTAACTTCTGCAATTTGATTTGCAGATTTAGAGGTAGCAAAAGATCTTTTTATATGATTGCCGGCATTGTCATAGGAAAAATGAATTGTTCCGGATGCACCAGGTGGGTTACATGCACCGGGAGTTGGGAAGGGACAAGGAATTCCCTGAGCAACGGCAGTAAAACTTAAAAGAAAAGATGTCAAGAACAAAAAGTAAATTTTTTTCATGTGTTTATAATTTATTGTTTTTTATTTATTGGTCACATGCTGCCTGCCCGCCGCAGGCTGGTTCGCTTAGTCCCCGTATCAAGTACGGGGCAGGCTATTTCTTTGGGTGTTATCCCGAGACTTCGGGATTAGCATGCTCGTTTCATAATTCTACGGTATCAAATTATTTATAATCTTAAAAAAAATCAATAGTGAAAATGGGTATTTTTAAAAACACTTAAAAACCATGAGTTTTTCGATTTTTTAGTAAAGTTTTTTTTCTGTGTCATACTTTTCCGTATAAATGGTTCATTTTCTTTAATAAACGGTTTCCTATGTGTATATTAATGATCAGAGACTATAACACCTTTAGAAACAAGCTCCCTAAAAAAATCTTGTAACTCTAAAAAATACGCTTCTCTGTTAATGGGCGAATCTATGGACGGGTTGCACATAAAAAAGCCCCAGCAATAATTTATTAAAAATTCATCTACACAACCATGATTGAGTTTTCTATAATCTTTAAGCACTCTTTTGGCATCAATTTTATACGGCTTTTTGTTTGAACTTTTAGTGTTTATAAGAGCTTTTACTTTTTTTTTCATCAGTTCTAACTCCATGCCTGAGGCTTTTAAAAAAGTGCTACATACTTGTTCATATTGTGTTATCATAATTGCGTATTTCTACCATTAACTTTTACCGGTAAAAAATTTCCAAAACGATTTTTTTTTGTTTGCAAGCCCTTGAATTAGATTCTTCTTTTTAAAATGAGCTTTAATTTTTAAATAATCTTCCAATTCGATCTCTATAAAATCATCCCATTTTTCACTTTCTTCCTTAAATTTTTTAATCGTACTAAATTCTCCTATATCATATTTTATATCTTCAGTTCGTAACAATTTATCTAAAGAAATTTGATATATAAATATGGCTTCTTTTCCGAAAAGCACATAAGTTATAGAGTTGTCATCCATTGCGTTTTTTACTTAATTTATATTTTAAAAACTTTTTTTCAGGGGAGAAAGGAATTTTTAAAACCATATTTTAGTAAAATAGTTGACGGTATAACCTAAATTTGCAATGAATGCCATTAATCATAGCAACTATATAATTATAACACTCAATTATATTCATTTATTCTAATTACTAGTTATTCTTTTGGTTGTGCTAAAATTACCCCTCACCTTATTACTCTGTGTCTATTTTAATATACTACTCGCTATTTATTTCAAATAATTATAGTAAATTTGACAAACACACGTGACAAATATAGGTATAATAATATACATATAAAAATTAATTTGCTCAATATTATTTAATTTATTATTAACTAACTAAAATTCAACGAATTGAATATTAAAAGAGAACGCAGAAAAAGAGGCTGGTCACAAGAAGAGTTAGCAAATATGCTTGGTGTTAGTAGAGGAACAATTGTGAATTATGAAAATGATGGAGTAATACCTGTATCAAAAAGACCAATATTAGACAGAATATTTGGTAAAAGTGAAGATGATGATATTGACAGTAAGTTACTTTTTTTAGAAAATAACGGTGTTAAGATTCCTGTAAAAGAGTTGGCGGTATTTTTTATAGAAAATCAAGAGGTTTTTATGCAAAATAAAGTTTTGCGCACACTAATAGATAAATTGATTGCAGAGAAACTGAATGAAAAGTTACAGGAAATTATATTAGATCTGGGCTTAAAGAAATAATATGATTGTGTATTATACTGATTAATTCCTTATTTTTTTCCTCTATTTCTTCGAGTTCTTTTTCAAGTTCTTTTTCAATTCTATTGTAAACAAGATCTGCCATTTCTTTATCTTGCAAATATTGTTTTTCTTTTAAATTTTTTATAGTGTTTTTTGCTCTTTTCTTTTTCATCTGTATATTTTTTTATTTGTTTTGGTCAGATGCCTTTTTATTTTACAATCTTTTCAAATTCTGTTAAATAGTCTTTTAAATGCTGGGTTTTAGTACTTTTATTCTCTATATATTTATCACTTTTAATGATAAATACTATTAGTTGATTTATAATGCTTTTGAGTTTTGCTTCAATTGATTTATAGTATTTCATTAAATAGAATGAACTTATAAAAATAAGTGTAGGTAAAATATATAAAGCTGCGTTATAATATGATTTTGGAAAATCGAAAGGTCTGCTAGGATCTTGTGAAAAAGATAAAAAACTCCAAGACACCCAATAACCCCAGCAAGCAATAAAAGCAAAAGAAACTATTAAATAAAACTTTTTATGGGATTCATGTTGTACATGGTTGATGACTACATTCAAAAATAATATTGACAATACTATACCACTAATAGGAAAACCAATACCTAATAAAAAATTCTTAAATGATGTATAACCCAAATATGAATCATTCTCTTTAATTCTATTTTTTGTTTTATTATATTCTTTTAGATTGATTGAAGAGTTTGTTTTAATATTAGCATATGCAACAATAAACCCCTCTTTTGTAATATTATTATTTCCCAATTCATTTAGTAAATTATCAAAAGCAATATCTCTATTTGTAATTATCTTTTTGTAATTTTTTTTATGTTCTAAATATTCTTGTGAAGAGTTGGGGAAATACTCGTGAAGAAAAGTAACGGCAATAGCCGAAACTATTACCGCACTAAAAATTGATGTTTTAATAATTAAATTAACCCGGCTCTTCATCGTCGTCGTCGACTGGGTCTCCGACTTCTCCTTGTCCTGTTTTTTGAATTTCAATTTGTTCATCTTGACTTTTAATTATTTCACCATTATCTTCACAACTTACTAATGTAAATTGCAGAGCAAATAATACAATTAATCCTACTAATACTGTTTGTAATTTTCTCATAATACTTAAATTTTAAATTAATAATAATTTAAAAATAAGTATAAATTATCAACCTAATACCATGCTTTTCACAAAATAT
>JAKISU010000174.1 GCA_021648445.1 Flavobacteriaceae bacterium | reverse complement strand
TTTATAGCAGATAAGATACAAAAACCTTTGCATTTACCCAAGAAATAATCAATAAAAAATAAGACTATCTAACTGAAATTCAATTATATAAAATGATTTTTTTAGAAAATCAGCAAGCCCTAATTAACAAATCTTTTAATTTTCCCTCAACTTCTTCCTTAGCTTTTTCTCGTTTGGCTTCTTCAGTCATTTTTGCAGCTTCTATAGGGTTTTCGTGATACTCCACCCTATAAAACTTTTGTTCACCTGTTTTTTTGATGCGTTCCCAGATGGTATCATTACCTAAACCATCATTAAAGTCTTTCGAAATTTTTAATATTTTTTTATTGTTGATAAATTCTACCGGTGAAAAATGGGCATAGAGATCCGCTATTTGAATACGTGCATAGTGGTAAATTACCTTTCTAAACCAATAGTTGATACGTAATTTGGTATAAAGTTGTGTGCTTTTACGTGCAAGATAGCGTCCGGGAACGATAAAGTCTAAAAAACTTAACTTTTGTTTGGTTAGCCGTTCATATTCTTTTTTTTGTTTTCTATAAGTGCTCATAGCATTGCCCCAATCTAAAGCAATGCTTTTATAACTAGCCCAATCACTATCTATTCTTACACCATCTTTTTTTGTTTTGTCTTTTACAGCTTTTAGCCGTTGTATAACAGCATAGGCAGGTATCGCCAAATGCCCTCCATTTTCCATAGCAATGACTTCTTTACCTTGTTTAGTTGTATACTCTTCAGGTGCTTTATCTTTAAAATACTCTACACTGTATAAGGTGGTGTCTCGTTTAGGACGGCATGCACTATCTATACCCGGTATATCACCATCTCTACACGTTATGTCTGGTCTGTCATTGCTAAATGTAAATTGTACCGAACGTTTTTGTAGAGCGCTAAAACTGGTAATGGCCTGTAAATGTTCGTAAATTCCACGCTTGTTACGTAATTTATGATGTTTAGGGCTAAACAGTTCTGAAATACCATTCAAATATTTATAAATATCTCTATCTTCTTTATTAGAAAGATATTGTTTTAAAATTACTGCGCCTTTAATATATTTATTTCCCACCATAAATGCAGTCTTTTCAAAATTTGAAATGGTGTCCCAAAAATCACTATCGGCTATATAATGTTTTACTTTGGCATTGATAAATTTTTCATATTCTTCTCCCCATAAATTTTTGGGTTGGTGTACGCCTAAAAATATCATATTTAAAGGTATTTGTTCCCAGCCTTGTTCATTGGCATATTTCATCACGCCCAGAGCAAAACCTACTCCGGGTGCATTGCCTTGACTGTGCATGACTATGGTTACGGGTTTATATGCCGGGGAATAACTTTTTATATAGGGTGTTTTTTCTTTGGCTTGTTCTACTTCATCAAAGGTTTTAATTTGCCATCGGTATTCTGCCCAATGGTAACCTTGTGCCAAGCCATGGTCTAAACGGTGTGCTGCATTTGAAGCTAAACCATGAGAACCGTTTAAAAAAATGTTGGTTTCTGCCGGCATTAAAATGCTTGGCATAGGTATTTGAACCTTCTTTATAAGTACCTATTTCATTCCAATACCCATAAAAAGTATCAACCTTTTCTTGCAAAGTCATTTCAGGTACATCTTTTAAAACAGTTGGGTTTTTTACTTTTATAGTAATAGGTATTGATGGTAATCTTGGTATTGGAGGCATCATTAATATAGGATACCTAAATTTTATCTCCATTTTTTTAGCATCTGTTTCAGCATTTTTTTCTGCTTTAGACATTGCTTTATTTTCTTGTACCTCACTTGCTGACAACATACCATCATTATCTGTTTTATCTTCTTCATTTGCATTCAAACCTCTGCGTAAACTTGGGTTGGGTTCATCAGGGTTCAGATCTAATAATGCATTTAAAGCTCCTCCTAAAGAGGAACTTAAATAGCCATTGGCAAAAATGATTTCACCTTGTAATTCGGCATAATTCTTATCTAGTTCCGGTTCGTCTTCCCCGGTACTCATTATGGTTTGGTTAGGGTCTATTATTTTTACATTACCACCTGTACTACAAAGTATTTTCGAATTATCCATCAGTAATGTATTCTCCTTAATACTTGATTTTCTACTGGTATACTGCCATTCTTGTAATGCGGGTGAGCAGGCTTTATTGGTACAACTGCACATACCAAAAAAGGGTGGTTCAGTAAGTTTGTCCTTTCGGGTTGCTTGCAGCTTATTGTCTATATATGCTTTTTTTTGTGAGCTTACTTTTAACTTACCCAACACTGTACCCTTATCGCATTGTAATTGTGCCCCTTCTACTACACAATATAATTCTGCCATGGCTATACCGTTTTATTGAATGATTTTTACCTTTTCTGCACTTTATACGGTTACTTTACCTTTACCATCAATCAACATTTTCCCTTTATTGGTCAGCATGGTTAATTCGCCCGATTCTTGAACGAGTTTTTTGCCTATGTTTATATTTTTATTCTTAAAAATCTGTTCTGTACTGTTTTTGGCTGATATTTCTAAATTCTCTTTTATAGCTTCTTTTTTGTTTTTGCCTATTTTAACATCCATATTTTCCTGTACATTAAAGATCATATTTTTGGCATTGAATTCCATATCACCTAATGCCGTAAATACCATTTTTCCTTCAGAGGTATTGATATGCATACTATTTCCGTTTTTATCAGTAATGGTAATCATTTCCCCGCCGTTTGTATCATTGAGTTCTATGGTATTACCACTACGGGTACGTATTGCCTTAATATTATTATCAGGGTCTGCAAAAGAACTATTCGCTGTTTTATTAAAACCTGCACTCAGTACAAATGGTCTTTCGGCATTACCACCTTCAAAACCTACCAATACTTCTTCGTCTACCTCGGGAATAAAATAGAAACCTTTGTCAGCTCCTGCATAAGGAGTTGCCATCTTTATCCATGGTGTGGTTCTGTCGCCATTTTTTTGTTGCCATGGGAATTGTATTTTTATTCTACCTAATCCTTCAGGATCTGCATTGTCTTTTACTATGGCTCTTTGACTTTCAGCTCTCGGAAAACTAAATGCATTACTATAAGCCGGATATTCTGTGCCTTCGGGTACACCTTCAAAACTGTTTACATAATTACCTGAGCTTTTAAATTGATGGGTGATCTTAGTGATCATATAACTGCCATAAGTATCTTTTTTACTGTCATCACTAAAATTAAAACCTTGTATTTTTAGCGTGTCTGCTAATCGTAATTTATATAAAATAGAGGTGCCAACTGCTTTTAACATATTTGAGGTTCTTGCCAAAGTGTGTGCCTTGGTAGCTTCATCTATGCCTTGTTGACTACTAAATTCAGGTTGACCATGCACCCAATTGTAATAGCCTTGTGTTTTATATAAAAAATCTGAATTTTGTTTTACTGTTTGGATATATGGATGGTTTGCTGCGGGACTCGAACTGCTTGACTGTCCGTCAAAAGGAGTATTGTTTACCCAATCGTGTTGATTGATACTAAAAGCTTGTTCTTGTAATGAACTATGCAATCCGAAAGTTCTGAGTTCTTTTCCATAAGTACCTTCTACTGTTCTTTCGCCTATTCTACCAATACAGAATTCTTTACCGTTATTATATAACCATTTACCATAGCGTGAACACATACGATATACAAAGTTATAATCACTTTCATTATATTGTACAGTATATGGAAGGGTTGTACCCATTTGATGACCGAAATTCTTTTTTAGATCACTATGGTCACCTATGGCTTCACTTATTACATCTTGTAAGGTAAAACCTTCTTCAAAACTCATACAATCATAGCGTTGTGACAATACGATATCTGAACTAAAACCGCTAATAGTAATCACTCCTGTGGCTGCATTGTTCTTATGTAATTGGACGTCATTGACCAAACCTGTAAACTCTAAGCTATCTTCATAAGAGATACTGATCTTTTTACCAATATAATTGATAGAATCATCCATCAAGGATGCTCCATATCCCTCTTTTGAACTTGTAGGGAAGCTTACAGCAAAATGATTATGCGTTCCCATAACTTGAGTGATCTCTACCTGAAAAGTAGCATCTGCTAATACTTCTGAACCGTCTATAAAGACCTTAGATGAATTTTTGGACATAGCAATTGTTTTAATTAGTTGTATTTTTTTTAAATTTTGGCTTAGCCAACATGTCCATTTTTTGATAAAAATAGACAAGAGTGCAGTTAATTCCCAATCTAATTGGAATCAAAGGAAATATTAACTCAAAAAAGTTTTTTTCTAAAAATTTTATAATTCAAGTAATCTCTCTCCCCTTAATTGTAAGCTAATATAGAAATTTATAGTGAATAATACAAATTGTAATTCTTAATTTTTGATACTTATTAATAAGAGCATAATATAGTTCTTATTTTAAATATATTTTCTATCTTTACAGTATGAAAACAAAGGTAAAGAAGCGAAAGAATCAATATGCTCAAGAGGAGATACGGTTTAGAGTTGCAGAAT
>JAKISU010000027.1 GCA_021648445.1 Flavobacteriaceae bacterium | reverse complement strand
TAAAGATACTAAATAGTATTCAAAACACCAAACTAATAACATATAAATAACTGATTATTAATCAATTAATACGATAATTTAGGTGATGGAATTTTTGACTCCCGAAAAGCTAAATGGTTTGAGTATACTGCAACCAATATAAAACTCAATAACACAAACCATCCAAAAAAGTAATAAATTACAGATAATAATATAATATTGGCAATTGTATAAACTACCATTTTGTTTTGTAAAGAGAAATTATTCTTGTTATCATTACGCAATCGTTTATTTTCTAATTGCCAGGCTTGTATATAACTTGAAAAATGTGAGCGAATCCAAAAAACATAAAGAGGTTCATTTTTTCTTGCGGTTGCAGCGTCATTCGGAGTGGCTACATTAAAATGATGCCCTCCATTATGATAAGGTAAAAAGTGAGTATTCAATGAAGAAAGTAACATTAATTCTCCTAAAAATTGTTCAGTATTGTTAAGTCGATGCCCTAATTCATGTCCTACATTGATTCCTAAAATTCCACATAATACACCCATAGATGAAATTCTTCCAATATACTCAGTAGTTGTTAATGGGTCTTGTATTGCATAAAAAAAGAAAATAAGCATTCCCAATTGTACAGGTACAGTTACATATAATATCCAACTATAGAGACTGTTTTCCTTTTCTAATTTAGCCGTTTCTTTGTCAAAATTTTTACTGTCAACTTTAAAAAATAATTCTAGAATAGGTATCAAAACAAACGCTATTAATACAGGCAGATAAGTTAAAATACCTTTTGATGTAAATGAAATATATGCGGCAATAGGTAATATAAAAACCAATAAATATTTTAATCTTTTCATTTGTTATACATTAACGATAAAGCTACAAAAAATTAAAATTAAGGGATAAGATTTGTTTATCTGAAAAGTTTTTTAAATATTTGTAGTCATAACAATGAATAAAAGTATACAAAATATCATTTCTATTATTACTGTCGTGATTAGAAGATCACAGAACTAGGGAATGTTATTTTATTAAATTATAAATGAAAGCTTTCCTTAAACGGAAAGCTTTTTTTTCAATATGTTTAAAAATAATAATATCATAATTATTGTCATTATTAGCTCACCACCGAGTTGATACAGATAATTATTACAATTAATAAACCTGTATCAACTATGATACGGGTTTTTTTATGAGTTGGCTGTAATAATAAAATACAATTAATAATCTGATATTAAAATAGTTATGTTATAATTAAAATTTTGAATTTAATAAGTAACTCTAAAGAATTTTAATAAAAACAAGGTAAAAAATTAGTTTCGTAAGTTGAAAATAATTTATCCAGTAGAATGATATTAGAATTAATAGAAAATGTCTCCCTGAGCGCAGTCGAAGGGTCATCTCTAAAATACAAGGATAATAATAAAAAGTGATAATGATAAATAAATATAGCAAAACGGTAACACAAGATTCAACCCAACCCGCTGCACAAGCCATGTTGTACGCACTCGGACTCACAGAAGAAGATTTTCAAAAAGCTTTTGTAGGTATTGCAAGTACTGGTTATGAAGGGAATCCGTGTAATATGCATTTAAATGATTTAGCGAAGTTGGTGAAAAAAGGAACGCAAGAAACTGATTTAGTAGGTTTGATTTTTAATACCATTGGTGTTAGTGATGGTATTTCAATGGGTACACCGGGTATGCGTTACTCATTACCTTCTCGTGATATTATTGCTGATTCTATGGAGACAGTAGTGCAAGCGATGTCTTATGACGGATTGATAACCGTTGTAGGATGCGATAAAAATATGCCGGGAGCCTTAATAGCTATGTTGCGTTTGAATAGACCTTCTATTTTGGTTTATGGAGGTACGATTGCGTCAGGTTCTTACAAAGGTGAAAAGTTAGATATTGTTTCAGCTTTTGAAGCTTGGGGAAGTAGAGTTGCAGGAACGATGCCAGAGATAGATTATAAAAATATAGTTAAAAAAGCATGCAATGGTGCCGGGGCTTGTGGAGGCATGTACACTGCAAATACAATGGCATCAGCAATTGAAACTATGGGAATGGCATTGCCATACAACTCTTCTAATCCGGCTCAAGGTTGGGAAAAAGAGACAGAGAGTATTTTTGCAGGCAAAGCCATACGACAACTCTTAGAAAAAGATATTAAACCCTTAGATATTGTTACTAAAAAATCATTGGAAAACGCTGTAAGACTGATTACCATTTTAGGTGGCTCAACCAATGCGGTACTCCATATCTTGGCAATTGCAAGAGCTGCTGATATTAAATTTACTTTGACAGATTTTCAGAGAATTAGTGATACTACTCCGTTTTTAGCCGATTTAAAACCTAGTGGACAATATTTAATGGAAGATGTCCATGAAATAGGAGGTATTCCGGCAGTATTAAAATATCTATTACAAAAGGGATTATTACATGGAGATTGTCTGACCGTTACAGGAAAAACATTAGCAGAGAATCTTGAAAATGTTCCTGAGTTGACTGAAAATCAAAAAGTTATCAAACCCTTAGAAAACCCTATTAAAGTTACCGGACATTTACGAATGTTATATGGTAATCTTGCTCCAAATGGTTCTGTAGCTAAAATAACAGGTAAAGAGGGATTGGTCTTTATAGGTAAAGCCAAAATTTTTGAAGGAGAATTTGCTGCAAATGATGGTATTCGTGATGGAAAAGTTGAAAAAGGAGATGTAATAGTCATCAGATACGAAGGTCCGAAAGGAGGGCCGGGAATGCCCGAAATGTTAAAACCAACAGCAGCTATTATGGGCGCAGGTCTAGGTAAAGATGTAGCCTTGATTACTGATGGTCGATTTTCAGGTGGTACGCATGGTTTTGTAGTTGGGCATATCACTCCCGAAGCACAAGAAGGAGGTGCAATAGCATTACTTAAAGATGGAGATGAGATTACCATTAATGCAGAAACAAATACCATATCGGTTAATCTATCTGATGCAGTATTAAAAGAACGAAAAGTTACTTGGAAACAACCGGCATTAAAATTTAATAAAGGTGTATTGTATAAATATGCCAAAACAGTTTCATCAGCATCACAAGGTTGCGTTACTGATGAGTTTTAATAAATAATTAAAGCCCTTCCCTCTGGGAAGGGTTGGGATGGGAATAAAAACAAGAGTATGAACACACAAACACAAACAGTCCCGATAGATATCGGGAAAAAACCAAGTTCAATTAAAACTGAATCAATTTCAGGCGCTGAAGCTGTGATCAAATGTTTATTAGCTGAAGGAGTTGACTTGCTTTACGGCTATCCGGGCGGAGCAATCATGCCAATTTATGATGAGCTGTATAAATTTCAAGACAAATTGCATCATGTATTGACACGTCATGAACAAGGTGCTGCACATGCAGCGCAGGGCTATGCCAGAGTTACCGGTAGAGTTGGGGTTGCTATGGCAACTTCAGGCCCGGGAGCTACAAATTTAGTAACAGGTATTGCCGATGCGCAGATAGATTCTACACCAATGGTTTGTATTACCGGTCAGGTAGCAAGCCACTTATTAGGTTCAGATGCTTTTCAAGAAACAGATATTATTGGTATCTCTACACCGGTAACAAAATGGAATTATCAGATTACCAAAGCCTCAGAAATCCCTGAAATAATGGCGAAAGCATTTTATTTAGCACGTTCTGGAAGACCGGGACCGGTTTTAATTGATATTACCAAAGATGCACAGTTTGGCGAAGTAGATTTTTCTTACAAAAAATGTGAAAATGTTAGGAGCTATAAAGCAGTTCCTGAATTTAATATTGACAAGATAAAAGAAGTAGCTGAGTTGATTAATAATGCAAAAAAACCATTTATTGTTTTTGGTCAAGGTGTTATTTTAGGTCAGGCAGAAAAAGAATTTAAAGCATTTATAGAAAAGGCTGATATCCCTTCAGCTTCTACATTATTAGGTTTGTCTGCTTTAGAATCAAAACATCGTTTGAATGTTGGTTTGGTTGGTATGCATGGTCATTATGCACCTAATAAGTTAACCAATGAATGTGATCTGTTGATTGCTATCGGTATGCGATTTGATGATCGTGTAACAGGTAATTTAGAAACCTATGCGAAGCAAGCAAAAGTGATACATTTTGAAATTGATCCGTCAGAGATTGATAAAAATGTAAAAACAGATGTCGCCGTTTTAGGAGATGTAAAAGAAACGCTAAGCGAAATATTGTCTTTAGTAACTATAGGCAATCATAAAGAATGGTTACAAGAGTTTCAAAAACTATATGACATTGAACTTGAAAAGGTGATCAATGACCAATTGAATCCTACAAAAAAAGGATTGACCATGGGTGAAGTATTGGGAGGAATTAATAAAGAAACCAAAGGAGATGCAGTCATTGTTTCAGATGTTGGTCAGCACCAAATGTTTGCTTGCCGTTATGCGGATTTTATAAAGACAAGAAGTAATGTAACATCAGGTGGTTTAGGTACAATGGGCTTTGCTTTGCCTGCTGCTATTGGAGCTAAAATGGGTGTGCCCGATAGAGAAGTAATTGCTATTATTGGTGACGGTGGTTATCAAATGACCATTCAAGAATTAGGCACCATACTTCAAACAGATATAGCCGTTAAAATAGTGGTTTTAAACAATAGTTTTTTAGGAATGGTACGGCAGTGGCAGGAATTATTCTTTGATAGAAGATATGCCTCTACCGTGATGAAAAATCCTGATTTTGTAAAAATAGCTGAAGGCTATGGTATTGAAGCAACCAGCGTTTCAAAACGTGAAGATTTAGCAAATGCAATTAAAACAATGGTCGCTTCAGAAAATTCATATTTTTTGGAAGTTGTAATTGAGCAGGAAGATAATGTATTCCCAATGATACCAACTGGAGCAAGTGTTTCAGATGTAAGATTAAGTTAATTATGGAGGAAAAACAAATATATACAATATCGATTTATACCGAAAATAATGTAGGTATTTTAAATCGCTTATCAGCAATATTTCTAAAGCGTCATATAAATATTGAAAGTATGACGGTTTCTAAATCGGAAATTGACAATGTACATAGATTTACATTTGTTGTTAAACTTTCTGAAACAAGAGCTCGAAAAATTATCGGTCAATTAGAAAAACAAATTGAAGTAATTAGAGCATTTTATCATACAGAAGATGAAATAATATATCAAGAAACAGCTTTGTTTAAGGTTTCTACAGAGCATCTATATGATGAAGAAATACAAGGGAGGTTAAAATTTAGAAGAGCCAATATAGTAACCATTACAGAACATTTTTTCGTTCTTGAAGCTTCCGGATTAAAAGAAGATATTGATAGATTATATAACAAGTTGAAACCCTATGGATTGATGCAGTTTGTTCGTTCAGGGCGTATTGCAATTACAAGACCTAAAATGGCAATTTCAGAACTATTACAAGAAATTAATTAGTAGAATTTTAAGGAAAACTAAAAGTAAAAGCTCCTCCTCTTTTTTCAAGGGGAGGTGTCCAAAAACAATGGTTAAGGCTTACTAAATGATAGAGGGCGGAGGGGTTATAAATCCTGATTATTAAAAAAAATATTAATAAAGAACAAAAAAATGACAAATTATTTTAACACACTTCCATTACGTTTACAATTAGAACAATTAGGTACTTGTGACTTTATGGATGCATCAGCATTTGGTGAAGGTGTAAACAAACTAAAAGGTAAAAAAATAGTAATTATTGGTTGTGGCGCTCAAGGTCTTAATCAAGGATTGAATATGCGTGATTCAGGCTTAGACATTTCTTATGCTTTAAGAGAAGGTGCTATTACAGAAAAAAGAGCATCATATATGAATGCTACTGAAAACGGATTCAAAGTGGGTACTTATAAAGAAATGATTCCAACGGCTGATCTAGTTTCAAATCTAACACCGGATAAACAACATACTTCTGTAGTAAATGCAGTAATGCCTTTGATGAAAAAAGACGCAACACTATCATATTCTCACGGTTTTAATATTGTAGAAGAAGGTATGGAAATCCGTAAAGACATCACTGTAATAATGATTGCACCTAAATGCCCGGGTTCTGAGGTGAGAGAAGAATATAAAAGAGGATTTGGTGTGCCAACATTGATAGCTGTACATCCTGAAAACGATCCGAATGGAGATGGTTTTGAACAAGCAAAAGCCTATGCTGCTGCTACAGGTGGAGATAGAGCGGGAGTGTTGCATTCATCATTTGTAGCTGAGGTTAAGTCAGATTTAATGGGTGAACAAACCATTCTTTGTGGGTTGTTACAAACAGGTTCTATCCTTTCATTTGATAAAATGGTAGCTGAAGGAATTGAATCGGCTTATGCTTCAAAACTAATCCAATACGGTTGGGAAACCATAACAGAAGCATTGAAGCATGGAGGCATTACCAATATGATGGATCGTCTGTCAAATCCTGCAAAAATAAAAGCATTCAATTTAGCTGAAGAATTAAAACAGATCATGAGACCTTTATTCCAAAAACACATGGATGATATTATGAGAGGTCATTTTTCTAAAACCATGATGGAAGATTGGGCTAATAATGATAAGAATTTATTGTCTTGGCGTGAAGCTACAGGCGAAACTGCATTTGAAAAAACAGCAGCAACTTCAGCAGATATAGCCGAACAAGAATATTTTGACAATGCTGTTTTAATGATTGCTTTTGTAAAATCAGGCGTAGAATTGGCTTTTGAAACAATGACAGAAGCAGGTATCAAGCAAGAGTCTGCTTATTATGAATCTTTACATGAAACACCATTAATTGCGAATACCATTGCAAGAAAAAAGCTGTATGAAATGAACAGTATTATTTCTGATACAGCTGAATACGGTTGTTATCTTTTTGACCATGCTTGTAAACCATTATTAGCGAATTTTATGTCAACTATAGATACAGATGTTATCGGAAAAGCATACGGATCAGGAAAAGATAACGGAGTAGATAATCAAGAACTAATAGCGATTAATAAAAGTATTCGTCAGCATCCGGTAGAAAAAATAGGAGCTAGTCTAAGAGATTCTATGACGGCTATGATAAAAATAGTGTAGATGTCATTGCGAGGAGTGATAACGACGAAGCAATCTTTCTGATTAAAGAAGATAGCCATACTGAAACTCCTGAACCGTCGAGACAGCATAGGCTGTCCTTTGTCCTTGACTGCCATACAGGCAGGCTTGCAAAAACAAAGCTCAGCGCCTTTTGCGTCTTTGCGAGAAACATTTAAAACTATGGAAGTTGCCACAACATATTACCCAAACATAAAAGATGTCAGAAAAGCGGCACATGTATTAAAGGAAGTTACTTCGGTTACACCTTTGATAAAAAACGCAAACTATTCTAGTAAATACAATGCAACTATTTTGTTGAAAAGAGAAGATTTACAGCAAGTGCGATCTTATAAAATTAGAGGTGCATTTAATAAAATAAGCAGCCTTTCAGAATCAGAAAAGAATAAAGGAATTGTATGTGCAAGTGCTGGTAATCACGCACAAGGTGTAGCTTATGCTTGTAGTAATTTAAAAATAAAAGGTACAATTTTTATGCCTTCACCTACTCCAAAACAAAAAATTGAACAAGTACAAATGTTTGGTGGTGATACTATTGAAATTATACTAATTGGCGATACGTTTGATGATGCTTATAAAGCAGCTAAGCAAGAATGTGATAAACTAGGTAAGACATTTGTGCATCCGTTTGATGATGAAAAAGTAATTGAAGGTCAGGCTACTATTGGTTTAGAAATTTTAGAACAAACCAAACAGCCAATAGATTATGTAATTGTTCCTGTTGGTGGAGGTGGATTAGCATCCGGATTGTCTTCAGTTTTTAAAATGTTGTCACCTGAAACAAAAATTATTGGTATTGAACCTGAAGGAGCACCGTCAATGAAAACGGCTATTGAGAAAGGGAAGGTTGTAACATTAGATAGCATCGAAAAGTTTGTTGATGGAGCTGCGGTGCAAAGGGTAGGTGATAAAACATTTGAAATCTGTAAAGAGAACTTAGCTGACATGATAACCGTTCCGGAAGGTAAGGTGTGTCAAACTATTTTAGAGTTGTATAATAAAGATGCCATCGTTGTAGAGCCAGCCGGAGCCTTAACGACCGCTGCATTAGATCTTTTAAAAGATGAAATTAAAGGTAAAACCGTAATATGTATTGTAAGTGGTAGCAATAATGATATTACTAGAACTCCCGAAATAAAGGAAAGAGCCTTATTATATGCCAATTTAAAGCATTATTTTATTGTTCGCTTTCCACAACGAGTAGGTGCTTTAAAAGAATTTGTAGCAGAAATTTTAGGTCCTGATGATGATATTACACATTTTCAGTACACAAAAAAAGCAAATAGAAATACTGATGTTGCTGTGGTAGGTGTAGAATTAAAAAACACTGAAGATTTTGAACCTTTGATCTCGAGAATGAAGGAGCATAATTTTTTTGGAGAATATTTGAATAATAAACCGGATTTGTTTCAATTTTTGGTATGATAGATAATCTGCCTCTTTTTTTAGATTAAAATTACTTTGAAGAAGACTCCTTTTTTTGATCCGCTATACCACCTTGAGCGCAGTCGAGAGGTCAATATCATTAAGTTAAGGATTTTTGTCATTCAGTCCCGAGGTTTAGTAGGAGAGGAGTTTTAGAGTATATATTTATTCTAAATAGTTAGAATCGTCCCGGATAGCTATCGGGGTCGAAAGGTTGGAGAAGCAAAAAAAATGAAAAGAGAAAAAAGATTTGAAATGCATTACTAAAATATAGTATTTGTTACTTAAACCTTTAATAAAAAACTTATTTTTACAACAAAAACGTATTTAAATGAACATCCCAACTCAATACCAAATAACTAAACCTATCCATCAAAAAACATATCTATTGAATGGAGAGTTAAAAACATGGACTGGTAAAACCTCCGAAGTCCATTCCGTAATTTCTTCAACAGTTAACTATAAGCCGACATTGTTGGGTTCAATCCCATATATGGAAAAAGAAACTGCTATGAAGGCTTTAACTGCGGCTTGTGATGCTTATGATAAAGGACAAGGACTTTGGCCAACAATGAAAGTGGCTGATCGAATAGTTTGCATGGAGAAGTTTACCTCTATAATGAAAACCAAAAGAGATGAAGTTGTAAAATATTTGATGTGGGAAATTGGTAAATCATTACCGGATTCTCAAAAAGAATTTGATAGAACAATAGATTATATATATGATACTATTGAAGAGTATAAAGAAATTGATAGAGACAGTGCAAAATTCTCTAAAGAAGGAGGTATTTATGCGCATATTCGTCGAGGACCTTTAGGTGTGGTCTTGTGTTTGGGACCTTATAATTATCCTTTAAATGAAACATTTGCCTTGTTAATTCCTGCCTTGATTATGGGGAATACTACCATTTTTAAACCGGCAAAACATGGTGTATTGCTAATATCACCTTTATTGGAAGCTTTTCAAGAAAGTTTCCCGAAAGGAGTTGTGAATATCATCTATGGTAGAGGGCGTCAGGTGGCTACGCCAATTATGCAATCGGGTAGAATAGATGTGTTGGCATTGATTGGGAATAGTAAATCTGCAGTAGCATTGCAAGATGAACATCCAAATAAGAATAGATTGAGATTGGTATTAGGGTTGGAAGCTAAAAATCCGGCTATTATTTTACCGGATGCCGATTTAGACTTAACCATTAATGAATGTCTTGCCGGATCATTATCGTTTAACGGACAACGTTGTACCGCCTTAAAACTGATTTATGTTCATGAAGATGTTAAGGATGAATTTATAAAACGATTTGCAGAAAAAGTTGATACTTTACCTTTTGGAAACCCTTGGGATGATGGCGTAAAACTAACACCATTGCCTGAGCTAAATAAAACGGAATATATTCAAGAATTGATTGATGATGCTTTGGATAAAGGCGCAAAAGTGATCAATAAAAAAGGAGGAGAAACTACTGAGAATTTTATTTTCCCTGCGGTATTATATCCTGTAAAGAAAAACATGAGAGTTTATGAAGAAGAACAATTTGGTCCCGTAGTCCCGATTATTTCTTTTACAGATATCAATGAACCTTTAGATCACATTTCAGATTCTAATTACGGACAGCAAGTAAGCCTATTTGGTAAAAGTGTTGATTCATTGTCACCTTTAATTGATACGCTAGTAAATTTAGTGTGTAGAGTGAATTTAAACAGTTCTTGTCAACGTGGACCAGATGTTTTTCCGTTTACGGGTCGTAAAGATTCTGCAGTTGCTACTTTGAGCGTTCATGATGCACTACGTTCTTTTTCTATTAGAACTTTTGTAGCTTCAAAAGACAATCCATATAACAATGCGATTTTAGAAGACTTATTAGCTTCAGGTAAATCTAACTTTATGAGTACTGATTATATTTTGTAAAAAAAATACTGGTTTTGTGTTTGGATGGGCTTTTTAAATTAACTTAAATTTTTTATAAAGAGATTAACAAAACAAATTATAAGTTTAAATTTGTTGCTTATAAAAAATCGATAATTATGAAATACTCTTTAGTAGTCTTAGTTTTTGCTCTATTCATTTCTTGTTCTAGTGACAACAATGATCCGGAGATAATAGTAGATTTTACTGCCGAAAATGAACAAGAAATTTTAGGTTACATATCAGATAATAATTTAGTTGCGCAAAAAAGTCAATCAGGATTGTATTATGTAATTGACGAACTTGGAACGGGATCACAACCTACTATGACCTCTAATGTAACTGTATCTTATAGAGGATACCTTACTGACGGTTCAGTTTTTGATCAAAATGATGAGGCTACTTTTGATATGCAACAATTAATATCTGGTTTTGCAGAAGGAATAACTTATTTTAAAGAAGGAGGTAATGGTATTCTTTTAATTCCATCACGATTAGCATATGGGAATGACGGCGTAACTGCTATTCCCGGTGGTGCTGTAATTATTTTTGATATTGGTCTTATTTCTGTGAATTAAAAGTGAAACCTTCTAAATCCAAATTTCATCTAAATAACAAACACCAAAAGGGATATGATTTTTATAAATTATACAAGGTATATCCGCTTTTAAGCGAATTTGTTTTTGAAAATAAATATCAAACAACAACCATAGATTTCTCTGACCCTAAAGCGATAAAAGCATTGAATACAGCATTGCTATTTTTACATTATAAAATTACGTATTGGAATTTTCCTGATGATAATTTATGTCCACCCATTCCCGGAAGAGTTGATTATATTCATCATTTAGCAGACTTATTAAAATCATCTTCTATAGATAAGAATGCAAGAATTTTAGATATTGGTACAGGTGCTAGTTGTATTTATCCGTTATTGGGAAATGCTGAATATAATTGGCAATTTGTAGGGACAGATATTGATAAAAAAACACTTGATAGTGCTCAGCATATTATTGATGAAAATAACCTTTTCAAAAATATCAGTTTACGGCTCCAACCTGATAGATCAAATATCTTAAAAGGAGTTTTGTCAGCAACGGATAGATTTGACATTGCAATGTGTAATCCGCCATTTCATGATTCTGATGAGACCGCTACAACAGCTACTAAACGTAAATTAAAAGGATTAGGAAAAGAGACAATCTTTATCAGAAACTTTGGAGGTAAACATAATGAGTTGTGGTATAAAGGTGGCGAAAAAGCATTTATTCATAATTATATTTATGAAAGTTCTTTATTTAAAAAACAATGCTGTTGGTTTAGTACGTTGGTTTCTAAAAAAGAAAATATAAGACCTATAAAAGTTCTCTTAAAGAAACTAAAAGCAACAGAGGTTAAAATGATTCCTATGCATCAAGGAAATAAAATTACACGAATTATTGCTTGGACATTTTTAACTGAGGCTGAGCAAAAAAAATGGAAAGATGGTTTTTAATGCTAAAAATATGTTAGTTGTCATTCCTGTCTTTCGACGGAGTTTATATAGAGCGAAGCTAAGATGCTCAGAATCATTATTAGTCAGGGTTTCACTTGAAGTGAAACCCTGATTACATTAATTGTCATCTTCATCTTCTTTAATCTTATTCCATATTTTAATCTCATCATCTAAACTTAGACCCTCTTTAACCTCTACATTGATACCATCGCTTACACCCAATGTAATATCTTTTCGGTCAAATTGTTTATCACCGGTTTTAATTTCTACAAAAGGTGCTTTCGTTTTTGAATCAAATTGCACCAAAGCTTCTTTAATTGACAACACACTGTCAACCTTTGCCAAGATAATAGAGGCATTGGCACTTAAACCAACTCTAATAAAGGTAGTGTTCTGTTTTTTTAAAGTGCCTTCTATTTCAAATTGAATGGCACCATTTTCTAACTTCCCTTTAGGTGCAATATAATCTAGTGTAGCATCAAAAGTTGAATTCTCTACCGCTCCAACAGTAATTTTTAAGGGTAATCCTTCTTTAATTTTGCCAACATCAGATTCATCAACTTTACCTTTAAAGATCAATTTATTGACATCAGCCAATGAAGCTATAGTTGTGCCTTCATTAAAATTATTACTTTCTATAACTTGATTACCTACTTCTATTGGTACATCTAATACCATTCCTGATATTGTTGATCTGATCAATGTATTAGCAGTATTACCTAAGCCTCTGGTTGAACCGGTTCTTACAATATCATAATTCCTATTGGCTGCATTGTAAGATTGCTGTGCTTGTTGATAAGATACTTCAGCCTTTTCTAAGTCTTGTTTTGAAATAACACCTTTATCAAATAGTGATTTCTGACGATCATAATTACGCTTTTGATCATCTAAAGCAATCTTATTGGTTTGAATTCCGTTTTTAGCATTATTTAACGAAGATAAATTGGGAATTACTTTAATCTTAGCGATCAGATCACCTTTCTTTATAATATCACCACCTTTTACATATATCTCTTGAATAATACCTGAGATATTAGGTTTGATAAATACTTCTTCTACAGGAAGAATACTACCGGTAGCCACTGTTTTTTTAATAATAGTTTTCGTGGAAGGTTTTTCAGTTTTATAAACGACAGGATCTTCAGCATTTTTTGAATATAAATAGTACATCGCTGCAGAAAAAGTGATGACTATAAAAGCTAAGATAAAAATGGTTACTGATTTTTTCATGTGTTTGTATTTATTGTTTTTTAACGGTCACATGCTGTTCGCTATTAATCACTCCCCTGGGGGGTGAAAAATTTTAACATGCTCGTTTTATTTGTGTTTCTTATTTTTAATTATTCTGTCCTTAGTGCCTCTACAGGTTTTAGTTTAATTGCATTTTGTGCAGGAATAAAGCCTGCAAATAGTCCTGATAGAATTAAAATGGTCAATGCAATAGTTACTACACCCAAATTAACACTGGGGTTTGCAAACATATCTACAGGTCCAATATTATCAAGAGCAAGATTTATGAGATAGATTAGCAGTGATGAAAAAACGATTCCTGCCATACCGGATATGATGGTTAAAAATACAGACTCTGTAAGTACTTGACTTCTAATGTTCCAGGGAGAAGCACCTAATGCTCTTCTAATTCCTATTTCTTTGGTACGTTCTTTTACTACAATAAGCATGATATTACTTACACCAATGATACCTGATAATAATACCATTATTCCTACAAAATAGGCAAGTAGTTTTATCGCAACAAAAAGACCTTGTACTTTATTGTATTCTTGGTATAGATCAAAATGCCCAACGGCTCTTTCATCTTTTGGATGTATCTTATGATTTTTTTTGACAATATTAAAGATCTTTTCTTTGATAGTTGTTATAGGTGTATCATCAATGGCTGTTATAGCCATCCATCCGACTTTATCGCCCATATTGAAAGCCTGGGAAAAGGCAGTAAAGGGTACATATATTTGTTTTTGATCTTCTTCACTATTACCACCGGAAGATCTTTTTTTATAAGTGCCAACTACCATAAAATTAACACCTTGAATTTTGATATAGGTTCCTAAAGTACCCTCATCTTTATCATACAAACCATTTTTTACGCCTACACCTATAACAGCAACTTTTCGTTTAGCATTAATATCGTTATAATTGATAAACCTTCCAGAGGTAATATTCATTGGTTCTTGTTGAATAATCTCAGGGTAATCACCATAAACATCATAAGCTCCGGTATTTATTCCTCTTACCACATTATTAGAACCATTAAATCCGTTCAATTGATTTCTAGGTGAGATAAATCTTAAATTAGGAATTTGTTGTCGAATATCTTCTATATCATTTGTATTATAATTAAAACGTCTATCTTTTGGCATGCCCTGATAGGCTTTAGTGGCAGTACGTGTCCACATAAACACCGTGTTTGTTGCACCATCACCAAACTCCATATTGATACCATTCTCAAATCCTTTACCGGCGGCTAATAAAATAATCAGGATAAAAATACCCCAAAATACGCCAAAGGCAGTCAGCAGAGTTCTAAACCAATTACTGGAAAGCACTTCTAATATTTCTAACCACCTATCTCTACTAAACATATTTTATTTCTCAACTAATTTTAACTTTTATTTCATCTTATAAAACCACCTGCTTTGCAGGTGGTCATGTTCTAAGGGCTATGCCTATATTTGTATTATGAGCAAATATAAGAAACTTAGCCATGTGATCTATAAATGTGATTATCATATTGTTTGGGTTCCAAAATATAGATTACGAATATTAAAAGGAGAAATAAAAACATTAGTTGAACGAGATATTGGTTTGTTATGTGATTGGAAGAGTTGTGAAGTTCAAGAGTTAAATGTTCAAGAAGACCATGTTCATTTACTTATTTCTGTACCACCCAAGGTTTCAATTTCAAAATTAATGGGAGTTTTAAAAGGAAAGATAGCAATAAAATTATTCAATAGTTACCCTATTCTAAAGCAAAAGCCTTACTGGGGGAATCATTTTTGGGCAAGAGGATATTTTGTAAGCACAGTTGGATTAGATGAGGAAATGATAAGAAAATATGTAAAACATCAAGAAAAGGAAGAAAAGAGGGTTGAAGATAATCAACAGAAGTTTGATTTTTGAACCAAGTCTTTTGGCCCCTTTTAGGGGCAATCCAAAGCCACCTTCTTAGAAGGTGTGATTTTTACTGTTAATCCAGATTATTGACAAGATTATTATTTATTCTCCTCAAACCTCATCCCGATAGCTATTGGGACTCAAACCTCAAACTTATTCTTACTCACCCCTCAAGGCTTCTATAGGTTGTATTTTTGCTGCGCGCCAAGCCGGAAAAAAACCTGCCAGTGCTCCCGCCAAGATCAATAAAAAAACCATAGTCATTGCAATCGAAAAGTTTACTGTGGGATTTGAAATATAGTCAACCTCAATGCTAGGACCTATAATTTCTAATAAACCCATACTAAATATTAAACCTGCAAAACCTGCAACAGCTGTTACAAAAATAGCTTCGTGCAAGATCATTCCGATAATAGACCAAGGTTTTGCGCCTAATGCTTTTCTAATTCCGATTTCTTTGGTACGTTCTTTAACAATAATAAGCATGATATTACTAACACCAACAATACCTGCAATAATGGTGCAAATACCAACAAACCAAAAGAATAATGAAATGTTATTGGTTAAGGTATAATACCTTTTAGCTTCTTCCAGTGCACTAAAAACACCAATTGCATTATCATCATCAGGTGCAACCTGATGTGCATTTTGTAAATATTGTTTTAGGTTAGTTGTAAATTTTTTAGATGCAAACACAGTCTCATCAAAATTTTCTTTGAGCGCTAAGGTAAATGACATATTTGCCACTTTATTTTGACCATTAAAAACGCTTTGAGCGGTTGTTGTAGGGATATAAATACGATTTTCTTCTCGCTCACCTCCTTCATCAGTATAGACACCTACGATTTTAAAATTAATGCCTGATAATTGAAGATACTCATTTAAAGGGTCTTCAACCTCTTTCATTAATTCACGTTTTATCTTTTTACTTATGATGACCACTTTGTGCAATTTGTCCATATCTAACTGATTCAGAAAACGACCAGTGACCATTTTTGTATTTTCAATTTTTTGATAATCAGGACTTACACCTTGTATGCCATAGGCGCCAGACTCTTTCTTGTAATTAATAGATACGCCCCGTACTCTAAACACTCTAGATTTATATTCTAAGTCATCCGCAAAAGCACTAATAGAATATTCATAATTTGAATTGCGCAATTGTATACGTCTACCGGGGTTTAGTCCATCATGTTCTTTAGTAGTAACTCGTGTCCACACCCAAATACGATTAGTAGCATCATTTTCAAATTCTTTACGAATACCGTTTTGAAAGCCTTGTCCGAAGCCCAATAAAATAACCAAAATAAAGATACCTGATGCTACAGATAGCCCGGTAAGAAACGTGCGTAGCTTGTTTTTACGAATGGTATCAAATATCTCTTGCCAACGGTCGAGGTCGAACATTTAGTGTGGTTTTGAAGAATATAATTTAACTAGTTTTATAATACCTTAAATCCGCAAGTGTTTTCTACTACAAAGTCAAATTGCACGCCATTGTTGAGAATGCTCAAAAAAACTTACTCACTATATCTAGTGTCGTGTCACATCTCAAATGACGCACCAAATCTTGTTCTTTTTCGTTTTTACTCATCATAAAAAAAACTCGCTTAGCTACGGCTATGCTTATTTTTTATCATTTCGCAAAATTCAAAAAATAACTGCGACTTATCCACCATTTGAGGCATGACATGACACTAGTGATATACTTGCGTTACTTTTTCCTGTGCTACGTCAACACTAGCATACATTTTAGCTTTTCGCAACGAAAACACTTGAGGACTTAAGGTAATAGACGTTATTAAGGTACTGTTTGTTACAGTAAAATAAGAGAATTTTTCTCTAAGAAGTTTTTTTTGGTTATAAAGATAAAAAAAACCTGCCTAAAAGGCAGGCTTAGCAATTAACTAAATTAACTCAAATAATAGTTGACTGCCCAATGTGAATATTGTGAAAATTTAAATTACTATCTTCTGGATATTGAATATAATCAGCAATAAAATCACCTACTTTACTGGTTGTAATATTTGTATGTTCAGTATTTATATCTGGAGTAGAAATTTTAAGAGCTAATGATTTTTCTACACCTTTATGAATCAATTCAGCTTCTTCAAACAATCCAAAATGCTCTAATAACATGGCAGCAGATAAAATGGAAGCTATAGGATTGGCAATGCCTTTTCCTTTTCCTTGTGGGTAAGAACCATGAATAGGTTCAAACATTGCATATTTTTTTCCTGTAGATGCTGAGGCTAGTAAACCTATAGAACCTCCAATGACACTGGCTTCATCAGAAATAATATCGCCAAACATATTTTCGGTTAATATAACGTCAAACTGTTTTGGATTTAATATAATTTGCATGGCAGCATTGTCAACAAACAAAAAGTCTAAAGCAACATCACTGTATTTTTTACCAATGTTGGTAACCACTTTCCTCCATAACCTCGAAGATTCTAAGACGTTAGCTTTATCGACCAAGGTCAATTTTTTTTTGCTGTTTTGTGCAGCTTTAAAAGCTAAATGTGCAATACGCTCAATTTCTTCTTCTGTATAGGTACATAGATCAGAGGCGGTTTTACCATCTTTACTTAGTTTCTTTTCACCAAAATAAATGCCTCCCGTAAGTTCTCTATAAATAGTAAAATCAACACCTTTAATGATCTCTTTTTTTAGTGGAGACTTGTCTATGAGTTGATCAAAAGCTTTTACCGGACGAATATTGGTAAATAAACCTAATGATTTTCTAAGTTGTAATAAACCTTGTTCAGGTCTTACCTTAGCAGAAGGATCATTATCATATTTAGGATCACCGATGGCGCCGAATAAAATGGCATCAGAATCTAAGCATAGATCTAATGTTTTTTCAGGTAAAGGTTCGCCAGTTTTATCGATGGCAATAGCACCAACTAATGCTTCTTTAAAAATAAAAGTATGGTCAAATTGATGCGCAATAGCTTCCAATACTTTTTTAGCTTGTTTTGTTACTTCAGGACCAATACCGTCACCCGGTAATACTGCTATTGTTAGTTTCATAGTATTTTTATTTCTAGTAATTATAAACTTATTTGAATTTTTCAAAACCTAGGAATTAATGGTTGGAAGACCGATGACCGAAGTCGGAAGGTGTTCTTTTGTTTAGATCTAGACAATAAGTTTATAACATTCAGTTTTTCTAATTTTATTTAATTAATAATACTTTTTCTAATAGTTAATTTCCGCTTCAAAAGTTTCTATTTTCTCTTTTTTGCTGATTAAAAAGTCGATATCATCATAACCATTGATCAGACACATTTTTTTATAAGAATCGATTTTAAAAGAAACTTTTCCTACAGGTGTTTTTAATATTTGTTGTTCAAGGTCTATTGTCAATTCTATAGATGGGTTTTCAGTTGTCTTGGTCAATAATTCGTTTAAATAATCTTCTGAAACCTGAATAGGAAGCAATCCGTTATTTAAGGCATTACCTTTAAAAATATCTGCAAAAAAACTACTGATAATTACTTTAAAACCATAATCTGATAATGCCCAAGCAGCATGTTCACGACTTGATCCACATCCGAAGTTATTGCCTGCAACGAGTATGCTTCCTCGAAAATCAGCATTGTTTAACACGAAATCATTGTTTGTACTTCCGTCTTTATTAAAACGCCAATCTCTAAATACATTTTCACCAAAACCTTGTTTGTCTGTAGCTTTTAAAAAGCGAGCAGGAATAATCTGATCGGTGTCAACATTTTCAGTTGGCAGTGGAATAGCAGTTGATGTGAATGTTATAAATTTTTCCATAGTATTTATACCAATTCCGGTTCTTTAATTTCTTTTGATATATTTACAATTTTTCCGGCTATTGCTGTTGCAGCGGCTGTTAACGGACTTGCTAAGATTGTTTTTGAACCTTGTCCCTGACGGCCTTCAAAATTTCTGTTTGAAGTGGAAACACAATATTCACCTTCAGGAATTTTATCATCATTCATAGCTAAGCACGCAGAACAACCCGGTTGACGTAGTTTAAACCCTGCTTCTTCAAAAATTTCTTGTAAGCCTTCTTCGGTAATTTGTTTTGCAACTTGTTGTGAACCCGGCACTAACCAAGCAGTTACATTCGCAGCTTTTTGCTTGCCTTTTATGTAGTTAGCCGCAATTCTAAAATCTTCAATTCTTGAGTTGGTACAACTACCTATAAAGACATAATTAATTTCTTTTTCTAGCAATTGTTCTCCTTTGTTAAAGCCCATATAAGCTAATGATTTTTCAAAGGTTGCATTGTTAATTTCCGGTATGGTTTCAGAAATTTTAATTCCCATTCCCGGATTTGTACCATAGGTAATCATCGGTTCAATATCTGATGCATCGAAAGAATACTCTAGATCAAAAACAGCATCAGTATCTGTTTTTAAGGTTTTCCAATAGGCAATTTTTTTATCAAAGTTATCGCCTTTAGGAGCAAATTCCCTTCCTTTAATATAATTAAATGTTGTTTCGTCAGGAGCGATCATTCCGCCTCTAGCACCCATTTCAATACTCATATTGCAAACGGTCATTCTACCTTCCATAGACATTTCTTCAAATACATTACCGGCATATTCACAGAAATAACCTGTACCGGAATTTGTACCTAACTTAGAAATAATATACAATATCACATCTTTAGGTAATACATTCTTGGGAAGCTTACCATTGACATTTACTCGTAATTTTTTTGGTTTTTGCATCAATAAACATTGACTTACAAAAACTTGAGCTACTTGGCTGGTACCAATACCGAAAGCAATAGTACCAAAAGCTCCATGAGTAGAGGTGTGACTATCGCCACAAACCATAGTCATTCCCGGCTGTGTAATACCTAATTCAGGGGCGATGACATGTATAATGCCATTATATTTATGACCTAGATCATAGAGTGTAATATTATTTTTTCTGCAGTTTTCTGTAAGCTGTTGCAATTGCTTTCTTGATAGCGCATCTTTTATAGGTAAATGCTGATCTATAGTTGGTGTATTGTGATCGGCAGTAGCTATAATTTGATTGGGTCTTGCAATAGTAATACCGCGTTCTTCCAGTTCTTGAAATGCTTGCGGACTCGTAACTTCATGAATTAAATGTTTATCAATATAGAGAACCTGTGGTCCGTTTTCAATAGTGTCGACCACATGAGCATCCCAAACCTTATCAAATAATGTTTTTCCCATCTTAAGCGAAAATTGAATTACCTATTTCACTTGATTTGATAATTGCATGAATATCATCATCACAAACTTCTTTTTTCACATCAGCAAAGCTTAAGAATGAACTATATACTTTGTCTAACTGAATCTTTGTAAGCTCATAACCTACTTTTTTTGCTCTGTATGCCAAAGCTGCTCTTCCGCTTCTGGCAGTTAAAACAATTGAAGATTCTGTTACACCTACATCTTTAGGGTTTATAATTTCATAAGTTTCACGGTTTTTAATGACACCATCTTGATGAATACCCGAACTATGTGAAAATGCATTTGCGCCAACAATCGCTTTATTAGGCTGTACAAACATACCCATACTTTCAGATACCAATTGACTGGTGCTATATAAAAGTTGTGTATTGATATTAGTATCTAAATTGAGATAAGGATGTTGCTTTAACACCATAACAACCTCTTCTAATGAAGTATTTCCGGCGCGTTCGCCCACACCGTTAATGGTGCATTCAATTTGACGTGCTCCATTGACAACTCCGGCAATCGAATTGGCAGTAGCTAAACCTAGATCATTATGGCAATGGCAAGATAAAATAGCTTTATCTATGCCTTTTACATTCTCTCTAAGATATTTCATTTTTGCACCATATTCTTCGGGTAAACAATAGCCGGTTGTGTCAGGAATATTTAATACGGTAGCACCTGCTTTGATAACTGCTTCGCAGACTTGAGCTAAGAATTCATTATCTGTTCTTCCTGCATCTTCAGCGTAAAACTCAACATCTTCAACAAAAGTTTTTGCATATTTTACGGCACCTATTGCGCGTTCAATAATTTGTTCTCTGGTTGCATTAAATTTGTGGATGATATGAGAATCTGAAGTGCCAATACCGGTATGTATTCTTGGTTTTTTAGCGTATTTTAACGCTTGAGCAGCAACTCCAATATCTTTCTTTACTGATCTTGTCAATCCGCAAACGGTAGCATTTTTAACAACTTTTGAAATTTCATGAACGGAATTAAAATCACCCGGACTCGAAATAGGAAAGCCAGCTTCAATTACATCTACACCTAATTCATCTAGCTTGTTCGCGATAATTACTTTTTGCTTTGTATTTAGCTTACAACCAGGCACTTGCTCTCCATCTCTTAAGGTGGTGTCAAATATGTGAACGTTATTTTTATTCATTTATTTAAAATAATATTTCTTTATTGTACTACGAATTTATATTTTGGTTTACTTTTAAGGCATCTTATGTAATTCATATTTACAATGCTTAACAGTATTTTTTATAATTTATTTAATTGATAATTAGATAGTTAATTCAATTTTTGTTACAATGACAAACCAGCAAAAAGATAATTTATTTGTTTTAGTAAAGTCGCTTTCTAAATCTGAAAAAAGGCAATTCAAATTGTATGTAGGAAGGTTAGGTGGTAATACTGATTCTAAATTTTTAGCATTGTTTAATTTGTTAGAGAAATTAAATAAATATGATGAAGCTTCTATTTTAAAAAGTGGGATTGTAAAAAAAGCACAATTATCTAATTTAAAAGCTCATTTGTATAAACAGCTATTAATTAGTTTGCGCTTAAACCCCTTACATCAAAATATAAGAGTACAAGTAAGAGAACAATTAGATTTTGCAACTATTTTATATCATAAAGGATTATATAAACAAAGTTTAAAAATTTTAGATAAGGCCAAAAATATGGCTATTAATAATGAGGAAAAAAACATAGCTTTTGAAATTGTAGAATTGGAAAAAGTTATTGAATCTCAATATATTACAAGAAGTATCAGTAGTCGAGCTGATGAGTTGACCGAACAAGCAAAATGGCTGAGTATACAAAATACTATTGCCAGTAAATTGTCTAATTTATCGCTACAACTGTATGGAATTTTATTAAAAACAGGCTATATAAAAAACGATGAAGAATATAGATCTATAACGACCTATTTTAATGATAGAATGCCTAAGTTTAAGCTAGAAGAGTTTGGGTTTCGAGAAAAATTATGGTTGTATAAATCGCACTTATGGTACAGTTTTTTGATTCAAGATTTTTTATCGTGTTATAAGTATGCTGACAAATGGGTAGCAATGTTTTACAGTAATGAAAACATGATAACCTTAAACCCTGTATTCTTCTTGAAAGGGAATAATTACTTATTAGAATCACTTTTTTTTATAAAATATCATTCAAAATTTAAGGAAACATTAGAAAAACTAGAGCATATAATTTATCAAAGTAATTTATTGCCAAGTGAAGATAATGTTTCTGTACTTAGTTTTTTATATGTAGCTAATAATAAATTGAATTTACACTTTTTAGAAGGTAGTTTTAAGGAAGGTTTACCATTAGTAGATGAGATTTTAAAAGGAATTAAACAGTATCCAAATAGGATAGATGAACATCATATTATGGTGCTTTATTATAAAATAGCCAGCTTGTATTTTGGAGCCGGTGACAGTAGGAAATGTATTGAATATTTAGAGAAGATCATCAATAATAGGTCATTGCAAATGCGAGAAGATCTATTGTGTTTTTCTAGAATTTTAAGTTTGGTGGCGCATTATGAAGTGGGCTTAGATTATCATTTAGATGTTCAGCTAAAAAGTACTTACAAATTTTTAATTAAAATGAATGATCTGCATGAAGTACAAAAAGAAATGATAAAATTCTTAAGGAGTTTAGGCGATATTTATCCACATCAGTTAAAAAAGGAGTTTGTAAAACTACACGCAAAACTAAAAACCTTCGAAGATGATCCTTTTGAGCGTAGAGCTTTTTTATACTTAGATATTTTATCTTGGTTAGAAAGTAAAATAGAAAATAGACCCGTTGATGAAATTATTCAGGAGAAATTTTTAAAGTTAAAGCGATAGTTAGTTGTAATATAAATTTTTACCAACGTACATTCACTAAAAAATTAGGTGTAAACCCTAATCCAAATTTATCAATAACTCTTATTGGATCACTAGGTGAGTTATTACCAAAATACTCTTTGCTAATTTGATTTTTTTGATTGTACAGATTTCGTAAAGAAAGCCCAAGTGTTATTTTAGAAAGTTTTTTTTCAGTAAGCCAGAATTGATAATTAGATGAAATGTCTAAACGATGGTAAACAGGCAAATTTTCGGTATTTATATCTTTGAAAATTATTTTATCATCTTCTATAATTGACCTTGTGAAAGGCTTTCCACTACGTAAATGAAATGCTATTGCAGTTTGAAAGCCTTTGTTTTTATAAGAGGTAGAAAAAGTCATATTGTGTCTTATGGCATTATTTGCTGTAAAATATAAATTGTTATTTAATGAGTTGTATTTGTTTTTAGCGTCTATATACGAGTAGCTTACCCAATGATTAAACGGACCAATCTTTTTGTTTATAAAGAGGTCTAATCCGTAAATAGTTTGTTCACCTATATTAAAATTTGGATTATCAGGATTTAAAAAACCAAGAGACAATGCTGTGATACCTTTTTGTTTTCTAAAATAAAAATCGGTATCTATTTGCCAATTGTTTTTTTTATAATTTAATCCGCTAGAGAACTGATTACTTATGATTATTGGAAAAGTCTTATTATCTGCCAAACGCCATAATTCATTTTCTAGAGATAAATTACTTAAAACAGTTTCGTCGATTTTATGAATTGCTTGATTTTTAGTTTCAAAAGTTATTTGTGCAGTTAAATTTGGGTGTAATATTTTGTTAAAAATAATTCTAGGGGCTAACTTCATCACATTTAACTCAGGGTAAAAATTAATACGAACCCCTGCATTAATTGTAAAATTATCAGGTTTAGTAATACTGTAATTAGTGAAAATTGCATGTGTACCAACTCTATTTTGTGCTCTGTCTAAAATCAAGTTAATATTTCCTGTATTTAAAAAAGAATAACTCACATCTTTAAAGGTGTATTGATATCCAAAATCAATTTTAGTTTGTTTTAATTTTAAAGAAAATTCAGTATTAAAATTAGTGTCGTAAATGGCGTTCCTTTTGTCAAAATCAGAAATTACATTATCACTTTCGGTAATGACAAAATTGTAATTAAAGTTGTATTTAGAAAAACTTAAGGAGGAGTTTTGTTTTAAATTGGTATTCCAAATTTTAGACCATCCTATGCTATATCCATTGTTTTTAATATTTAAAATATCTTTAGAGTTTTGAAAGGGCAAGGATTGATTTTGTTGATATTCTAGTTGATTTTTAATACTTAATAGGCTAAAATAAAAGTAATTTTTCTGTGTAGGTTTATAGTTGATTTTTAATGCATAATCGTAAAAGTAAAATTGATTTAGGTCTCCTTGATTATTCGTAACAATACTATTTTGGAATACTTTATCGGCAATATTTGACAAGGTAAAAGATTCGTAAATTTCCTTATATGAACGCCGAGACGATGCAATGACACTTAATTTATCTTTACTAATAGGAATGTTTATTTTTGCACTTGCATTTATTCCGTTTAATCCAAAAGAGAATGTTGGTTTAGAGACAATTTCATCACTGGTTTGCATGGCAATTACACTAGAAGCACGCTCGTCATATTTAGGGTGTGTACCTTTATTGTAAAAAGTTACTTTATCGATCATATTAGGGTTAAATGCTGAGAGCATTCCAAAAAAGTGACCATTGTGATAGATGTTCATACCATCATAAAGAAGCCTGTTTTGATCTAGTTTACCGCCTCTAACCACAAGGCCGGTTGCAGTTTCATTTGGGCTTACAATACCAGGTAATTGCTGTAGTGTTTCTAAAACATCTGCTTCAGTTAAACCTGCAATGATTTCAAGTGATTTAGGTAAAACTGTAAAATTACCTATACTGTTTTTTGAAATCCCTTTTGTTAAATATTGATTTAAAGAGATGGTATCTAATACAACTCTCTTTTTTGTTTTAAACGGATTACGTAATACGTAGTAAGTTGTATTAACTTTTTCAAATTGTATAAAAACTTTGTTACTTATTTTAGATAATAAATGATTTAAGGAAATATTCTTTTCATCAATACTTATTTTTTTATTTTGTATTAAATTATCTTGGTAAGAGAATCGAACTTTGTATTTATTTTCTATTTCTTCTAACAGATATGACAAACTAACATCAGTATATTTTAAATTATGTTTTATTGGACTTTGAGCAAAACATAAAAAAGAATAAAAAAAGATAAAATAAATGCTAAATGGTAGCTTCATTATTTTTTAGAAAGTACTACTTGTTTGTTGTTTATTATTTTATAATCTAGCTCCATTGCTTTAAAAATAGTTTTAAATGCAACTTCTTTATTTTTGTGTGTAAAGCTACCGGTAAAGAGTATGTCTATGTTAATACTTTTTGTATTAAAAACAACGTCAAATTGATTCTCAACATCTTTTAAAACATATTTTAATGGCACACTTTTATATGAAGTTTCATCTGATAACCAGTTTGGTCTTATATCACTTTCATTGATGTCCTCAAACAAATTGCCATTCATTTTTCTATAACCTTGAGTAGGGTTTAAAATATACTCTTTATTATTATTAGTTACTTTTACTTTTCCTGAATAGCAAATTACTTCAAAATAACCTGAAGTAGATTTTACATTAAATTGTGTGCCTAAAACAGTTATTGAACCGTTTTTTGTATTTACTGTAAATGTACTTCCTTTTTTTACTTTAAAAAATGCTTCGCCAATTAGAAAAACCTCTCTTTTAGTTTTCCAATTGTCTTTTTGATAGCTAATTTCTGATTTTGCATTAATAATAATTTCAGAACCATCTAACAAAGCAATAGTACTGTTTTGACCATAATCAGTTTTGTTTAAGGTAGTTTTGTCTGAAAAATAAGTAGTTGTAATTGTTATAAAAACTAGAATGGCAGCAGCAGCAGGAATTGCCCATTTGTAAAGTAGGTTTCTAACTTTCGTTTTATTTTTAGTTGGTAGCTTTGTTTTTAATATAGTATAGGTATCCTCATTAATGCCTTCTAAATTTTCATATAGAGAAACTCCTTGTTGTAGCTCCTTGTAGGCAATAAAATCTTTTTCAGACACTAACTTTTTAAGTTGATTATCTGTAATTTCATTGGCTATCCATTTGGCCAAAAAAGTGTTGTCGGTTATGTGTGTTTCTTTTTTATTCATTCTTATACTATATTAAAACAGTTGACTTAGAAAATACCCTACACTTTGATTGTAAAACTTATAAGTTGGATAATATTACATAAAATAAAATATTAAATATTTCCAATTTTTTCTCTTAAAATGACCAAGGCATTATGCATTCTTTTTTCTACTACTTTTACTGAAATATTTAATTTTTCTGCAATTTTTTTATAGGTCAATTTTTCAATTCTGCTTAATAAAAACACTTCCTTTTGATTGTCTTTAAGGCTATCAATTGCATTTTTAAGTTTATCGTGAAATTCTTTTTCTTGTAAAAGATATTCTGGGGTTTCAAATGTTGAGCTCCGATTAATTTTTATTACTTTTTCTTGATGCTTATGTACTATTTGTTCATGTTTTTTAATATTGATAAATGCATTGTTTACAACAGTAAATAAATAATTTTTTGCTTTATTAAAGATTACCTTTTGACAATTGTTCCATAAAGAAATATATGCATCGTGAACTAGGTCTTCTGCTATTGTTAAATTACCAAATTTAAAATATAAGAACTGTTTTAGTTCTTTGGCATATTTGAGATAAAGTTCTTTAAATACTTTTTCATCACAAACATTTTTTTTATTTTCAGGCATTAAAAATTAATTGATTAGTCAAAAATTCAAAAGTATAAAAAAATAATTAGTTAAAAATGGAGGGTATTTATCAAGTCAACTGTTTTATATAAAATCAATAATAACTTTTTAAATAAAATTTTATGAAATCTAAAAACTTAAAACTAATCTTAAGCACATTTATAGTAGCACTTGTTTTGTTTACTTCGTGTAAAAATAATGATGCTATTATAGATGTTCCAAATAATACTACAAAAAGTGCTGCTGTAGAGAAATCTATGGAGGCTTTAAAAACACATTTTAATCAAGATGGAGCTCTAAATGATACAAATAATCCTATTGGTAACATCCTGTTTGATTTTTGTTTTGAATTTGTCTACCCTGTAACCTTATCATATAACAATGGTACTGAGGTTATTGTGCAAAACTTCAATGAGCTGACAGAGGTGTTAGTAAATATGACAGACGCTTTGTTTATTGATGGGATAGCCTTCCCGTTTGATGTAGAATTAGTTGAGAATGGTGCAGTTGTAACGCAAACGATTAATTCTGAAGATGAGTTTCGTGTGTTACTAGAAAATTGTTCTATAGATGGCGATGACCCTGTTGTCTGTACAGAAGAATACGTTCCGGTTTGTGTTGAAATTCAAACACCTAATGAAGGTGGAAGTTTTATAATGGAATTTCCTAACATGTGTTATGCTGAACGTGAAGGGTTTACCCAAAATGATTTAGTAGAATGTGATAATAGTAATCCTTCAAACGGGAATTATGATAATTGTTTTGAGTTTGTCTATCCTTTTAGTATTATAGATGATGGAGGTGATGAAATTGTAATTAATAATAAGGAAGAATTTGAAACGGCAATGTTTTCTAATGTTACTTTTGAGTTTGTTTTTCCTTTAGATGTAACACAAGAAATAAATGGTGATGTGCAAAATACTCGAACTATTACTTTAGAAAAGTATGAAGATTTAACTAATTTATTAGCAAGTTGTGGAGAAAACCAGCAAGATTGTAGCGACTGCTCAACAGATATTGATCCTGTTTGTGTTGAAACGCAAAATGAAGGAGTTGTTGAATATCAAAATGCTTGTTTAGCATTGTGTGATGGATTTACCCCTAATAACTTTGTAGATTGTAATTAGGGCTTGCTGATTTTACAAGAAGTTAAAATTCATTTTTCAAGCAGTTTGATAACAATTTTTATTTTTAGATAAAGTAGAGTTAAAAAAGCACCTGCATTTTTCACTAATATTCTTAAAAAATAG
>JAKISU010000026.1 GCA_021648445.1 Flavobacteriaceae bacterium | reverse complement strand
AAGATACTAAATAGTATTCAAAACACCAAACTAATAACATATAAATAACTGATTATTAATCAATTAATACGATAATTTAGGTGATGGAATTTTTGACTCCCGAAAAGCTAAATGGTTTGAGTATATTAGGGATTAATTCTCTTCCCTTTGGGAGGTTAGGCTAAAAACTCAATCCAAACATAAAACCATCACTGTTGACACCATTAAAATTAGAACGAACATAATCTACTCGCAAAAAACGAAATTTACCAAAACCTATATTATCCAGTCCAACAGAATATTCCGTATAAGGTTTGTTTTCTTTCATTAACAAAGCCTTAGCACCAAGAACCAATTTGAATTGTAATTTATTTACCAAAGGTATTTTTCGCAACAAATATCCATCAAAATTATGTTGCGTATGAAATTCAGCATATTCGCTACTTGTGCTCAAATCATAATATGGCAATAGACTAAATGAATTAGTATAATCACCATCCAAATTAACATGCGTTTGGTTTCCGTTAAAATGTTTATAATCTATAAATGATATTTCATCAGCAGATAAAAATTTACCCACTTTAATATTATAGTCAAAATAACCTTTGTTACCAAGTGTAACATTTTGAAAAACACGCGCTTGAATTAAATCGTAATTATACTTGGAATCACTAGCAGCAAACCCTTTAGTATAACCCAAATTAATTTTAGGATATTTATTCCATAAATTCACTTTTCTATCAGGCAAGGATATATATTCTTGTCCAAAACGAATAGCTGTACTTAATGAAAATTTATAAATGTGATGTTTCTCAAAAGCCGAGGTTGTAAAATTATTAGGTTCTAAAGGATTATTTGAGCTATAAATTACATTATCTCTGTTTAAAATGACATAATCTGTTGTATTAAAAACAGGTTTTCGGTTTTCGTATGATAAAGAAGAATTAAATCGAAATCCGTTAATAATTTCTCTTCCATAATTTATTTCAGCAAAAGTTTTATCATAAAATTTGGCATAATTTCGTTCAAAAAACAGCGAACTCGCTGCATTAATAACAGCCGAAATAGGTTCAGAAGCGTTGAACTGCATAATTTTTCTCCCACCGGCAACCGAAAGAAACGGTTTTGTTTTCTGATTGAATTGATAGGTTATTTTGCCACTCGCTCTAAATTGTTTATCGGATAGCCCATAATCTAAAACAGTATTTATCCAAAGTTTTTGATGTTTTTCTTTATAGTTTTTGTAAAAAGAAACATCCATATTGGTGTGCCAACCCTGAACTGTATTGAACATTGAATTTAATATGGGTGAACCGATATTTAGATTCCAATCTTTATATGAATTTTTATAGTTGTAACCCAATAGCAAACTGTTGATTTTAAACTTATTTCGTTTTAAATCAACCGAATCTAAATATTTTTTTGATTTTCTGATAACTTTGATACTATCCTTTAATTTATAATCTTTAGTTTCCTCAAAAGTAAGTGGCACAGGGCGGATTGTGTTCCAAAAAACAGTATCTTTTTTATTGGCTTTATCCTCAAAGGATAATACCTCATTGGTAAAGGTTTTTTTAGTAATTGTTGGTTTAAAATTATAATCGCTATATACAGAGGTAAACCTTCCATCAATATTGATTCCGAACATTCCAAACTTAAAATCAATACTTTGCGAAAACAAAGACCATAAATCATCCTTAGCAGAATATGAATAATTTTGTTTTAAGTATAATTTATCAACCTGAGGTATTTGTATTCGTTTCCCACTAATTGAAAGATCAACAGCATAGATTTCCCAAGTATTTTCAACAATATAAATAAAGCCCTCAAAAGCATTATCAGTCGCTCGTTTTGGAGTTATTTTTATTTTATTAATTAAGTGATCATCCTCATAATAACTATTTATTAAATTGTAATTATAATAGGTAAAAGCATAACTTGCTATGGGCGAAATAATACTTTCTCCCAACTCTACAAGATTGGCGTAAAAATTAAAATTAACACTTGAAGCTTGATTAAAGCTAAACCCATTATCATTTCCACTTACTTTTGATGCAATGATTCGCTCTTTAAATTTCTTTGGACTCTTCGTTATCTTCGAAATGGTTTCTGAAAGATAAACAACACCACTTCTGGTGGAATCTAAGCCACCACCTAAATCACCCAAACTTTGACCAAGAATTTTTTCAGGAGCATCTTTTATTCGATAAATTCCACGTGAATAAAAATCAGCTGTAAAATTTTCAGTTTTCAATCGGTTTACTTTTCTGTCAGCAATTGCACTTCTGATTATTCTATTGGCTGGATTCTCTTTAGAACTGACCACAACTTCATTTAATGTAACAGCATCTTCTAATAGTGTTATATTTAATGTGTGAGGAAAACTTGAAATGGTAACATTTTTTTTAATCGTTTTATATCCCAGATATTGAAAAATGAGCGTATAGCTTCCTGTTTTTTTAAGGTTTAGTATATAATTGCCATCATTGTTAGTTGTGGTTCCTTTATAAGTGTCTTTAAGATATACATTGACAAAAGGTAAGGGTTCTTTATTTTTATCGGTTATAGAACCTGTTATTTGTGAGAAAGACTTTATACTAAGAAATGCAATTAGAAGTAGTTTGTATTTCATAAAGTATTTGGTTTAGTGTTTTATATCAAAAATTAAACCACAAACATAAATACTTACAAAAAAGCAAAGCTAAAAAAATTTGTTAAATATATGTTTGGGGTATGTTAAAATGGGTGCATGATAAATTTCCTTATAGAACACAGATGACGCTGACTTTTTATGATTTATCACAGATATTTTTTAATAGATCAGCGAAAACCTGCCTTTGCCGGCAGGCAGGTCTGCTCAATCAGTGTTATCAGCGTTCCATTTCATATTTTCAAGTGAAATTTGTCATGCATTCTGTTATCCCCTTCTTATGTTAAAAAAAGTCTTTCTCTAAGGGAAGGATTTAAGGATGCGCATTTACCCAAACATCGCCATCGATAAAATGTTCTTTTTTCCAAATAGGTACAGTTTTTTTTAAAGTGTCAATAGCAAATTGACAGGCTACAAAGGCAGCTTTTCTATGGGCAGAAGAGACAGCAATAATTACTGGAATATCGCCTATTTGCAATTTTCCTTCAGCATGGTGGATAGCAATTTTTTGAATATTAAAATCAGTTAAGGCTTTATCTGCAATTTTTTGCATTTCTTTAATTGCCATAGCTTGGTATGTCGAAAAATCAAGTAAGGTTACCGTTTTATTTTGTGTTTTATTTCTTACCGTTCCTACAAATAAAGAAATGCCACCACAAGAAGCATCTTGTACAAAGTCATAACAGTCTTGTAAATTCAATTTTTTAGATGTTATTTTTATAGATGAATTTTCTTGCATTATTTTTTAACTAAAATGATTGCAAATTTAGTGAATCAAAACATATCTTTGCCAACTTTACAATAAAGATCATTAATATGAAGAAAGCATTTAGATTGATTAGTTTTTTAGAAGGAATTTCCTATTTATTACTTCTTTTTGTTGCAGTTCCAATCAAATATTTTGGAGAAAATGAAACCTATGTAAAAATGCTGGGTATGCCGCATGGTTTACTTTTTGTAGCCTATGTAATTCTAGCAATCATGTTGAAGTACGAATTAGAATGGGAATCTAAAACTTTTTGGAGCGTACTAATTGCTTCAATTATACCTTTTGGAACGTTTTATATTGATAGAAAATATTTACGAAATTAATCCCCATTGTCCGCTTATGGCGGACATTTCCCCAAAGGGGAAAATTATCATTTATTTTCCCTTCCCTTTGGGAAGGGTTAGGGATGGGCTTTTATCCCCCACTAACAGGCGGAACTAATGCTACAATATCATTATTTTTTAAAATATAATTAAGGTCTACATATTCCTCATTTACTGCAACAGAAAAATTACTAAAGCTATTTAATTTATCATACTCTTTTAATAAGTGCTCTTTTAAATCATCTATGGTAGTATCATTTTCTATTTGTAGTTTAAGAGAATTTTCCTCTATAATATCTTTAAGAATTCCGAAAAGTAAAACAGTAATATTCATAACTACAAATATAATTGGTTTAGTTGTAAGATCAGTAACTTTCAAGAGCCTAAGTAACAAAAGTTACAAGTCAAACAGAGATTTTGTTTAACTTTGAAAATCTAGCTAGTGTTAAGTTAAGTGTACGGTGTCGTATAAGTTGCAGGTATTTTTGTCTCAGGCGATGCAAAAAATATGCGCCTATCCATAGTTACGCAAGTATTTTTTAAAGAAGTATGGGGCAAAAAGAAAAAGACTTGGTTTGGCTAAAGTATGCTTAACTTAACACTAGAATAATCAATCAAAATAAAACATACTAAAACAAATGAAGTACGGCTTTATTATTGACAATCGTAAATGTATTGGTTGTCATGCTTGTACAACAGCCTGTAAATCAGAACATGATGTGGCTATTGGTGTAAATAGAACTTACGTCAAGCAAGTTGAAAAGGGAGAGTTCCCGGATACCCGAAGAATTTTTTCGGTAATGCGTTGCAATCATTGTACAGATGCTCCATGTGTTGAAATTTGTCCGGTAGAAGCATTATACACTCGTGAAGACGGTATTGTTGACTTTGATAACAATCGTTGTATTGGTTGTAAATCATGTATGCAGGCATGTCCTTACGATGCATTATATATTGATCCTGAAACCAATACTGCAGCAAAATGTAATTATTGTGCGCACAGAGTTGATGTAGGGAGAGAACCGGCCTGTGTTACGGTTTGTCCTGAACACGCAATTATAGCAGGTGATATGGAAAATCCGGCTACTGAGATCTCACAATTATTGGCATCGCAACAAGTAACTGTCCGAAAACCTGAAAAAGGAACAAATCCGAATTTATTTTATATCGATGGAGATTTTTCTTCGTTAAACCCTGAAGCAACTGATAGATCAGGTGATTTTTTATGGAATTCTCAAGCGCGAGGTGTGGGTCATTTTGCGAAAGCAGCAGAAAAAATGATGCACACAAATGATGATGTCAACTTATTACAAATGACCATTGATAATAATATGCAAGCAGCCTATCAAAAGAAAACTTCTGAGAACCCAAACTATATAGATGTCCTTAACGGAAAAGCTCGAAGAGTGTATGATACGCCGGACAAAGGCATACTTTGGGGTTGGGAAGTTTCTGCTTATGTAATGACAAAAGCGATTGCAGCAGGCGCATTTTTAATTCCGTTTTTAGCAATGCTATTGGGTTATGAAGTTTCAGATACAACCAAGCTGTGGTCAGCAGGATTATCACTTGTTTTCTTATCCTTAACAGGATTATTCTTAGTAATGGATCTAGACAGACCAGACCGTTTCTTAAACGTTCTATTACGGCCACAATGGAAATCATGGTTGGTAAAAGGAGGTTATATTATTACCATTTTCGGATTATTGGCAACAATTTTGGGAGTAATGACCTATTTTGAAATTAAAGTAGGGGAAACAGTTATTTCTTGGATTACTGCTTTCTTCGCAATAATGTTAGCCATTTATACAGCATTCTTATTCGCGCAAGCAAAAGGACGTGATTTTTGGCAAAGTCCGTCATTAGCACTACACATGTTAGTACATAGCGTGATGGCAGGAGCAGCAATATTTATTTTGGTTTCTTTTTTTATTGGAGAAATTCACTTTCCGTTTCTAATTACAACTTTAATTATTGCGTTAGTAGTAAACTTATTTACAATGATAACCGAATTAACCATAACACATCCATCTACAGCAGCACATACAGTTGTTGAAATGATAACTAAAGGTAGGTACAAAAATTTATTTTGGTTTGTTGTTGTTTTACTGGGAAATATTTTACCATTAATATTTATTTTAGGGTTAAAAACAGGAATTGTACCTGAGATAACGGGATTACCTGAAAGTTTAATTTTAGTTTCAGCTGCATTAGTTCTTATCGGAATATATGCAACTGAAAAAATATGGATTGAAGCACCACAGAGAATACCACTTGCGTAAATGTATTTATTAATAACCAATCAACTAAAAAAAGACATGAACAAGTTTTTCTTAATCACAATGTTAATTGTACAAGCAGCAATTGCTCAAAACTCATTGTTAATTCCGAGTACTTTATCAGGCACAGATATTAATTTAACTCTCCAAAATGGAACACATCAATTTTATAACGGAATTGATACAAACACTATGGGTGCAAATGGAAATATACTTGGTCCCACTCTTATATTAAATAATGGAGATTTTGTGAATTTTACAGTAAATAACCAATTAGCAGAAACCACGACCATTCATTGGCACGGTTTACATGTATCACCAGAAAACGATGGCGGACCACATACAACCATTGCTCCTAATACTACTTGGAATCCTAGTTTCACCATACTTGACAAAGCATCAAGTTATTGGTATCACCCACATTTACATGAAAAAACCAATGAGCATGTCTCTAAAGGAATTTCAGGTTTAATTATTGTAAAAGATGCAGAAGCAACTGCATTAAACTTACCTAGAAATTATGGCGTAGATGATTTTCCATTAATTATACAAACCAAAGATTTTGATGCGAATAGTCAGATAGTATCTCCTTCAAACTCCGATGATATAATTATGGTAAATGCAACAATTGATGCTGCTTTGATAGTTCCTGAACAAGTAGTTCGGTTTAGAATCCTTAACGGATCATCAATGCGAGTATTTAATATAGGATTAAGTGGAAACAAAACATTTTACCAAATTGCTTCAGATGGTGGGTTGTTATCTGATAATCTACCTTTAACAAGACTACAACTTGCTTCAGGAGAGCGTGCAGAAATTTTAGTCAATTTTTCTGGCATGAATGGGCAAACCGTTTTTCTAAAGAGTTATGCATCTGAGTTTTCTAACGGAATTTATGGAGCAACCAATCCTGGAATGGGAGCAGGGATGACCTTAACAGGATATAATCCAAATCCGTTAAACGGTACAGATTTTGACATTATGCAGTTTAATGTTGGAACCACTACAGCAACTCCAGTAACAACCATTGCAAGTCCGTTAGTAACAGTAACTCCAATTCCCGAAGCAAATTCTGATATGTCGAGAACCATAACTATGAGTCCGGTTACAACAGGTCAAAATCAATTAAATGGTAACTTTTATCTCAACGATGTTTTATTTGACATGAATGTAATCAATGAAACCGTACCTCTTGATAATACAGAAATTTGGACTATCACTAACAATTCAGCAATAGCCCATCCTTTTCATATACACGATGTACAGTTTTATATATTGGATAGAGATGGTAATGCACCACCACAAAATGAACAAGGTAGAAAAGATGTAGTATTGGTTAAAGCGCAAGAGACCATTCGTTTTATTGCAAAGTTTGAGGATTTTTCATCTACAGTTCCTTATATGTACCATTGTCATATGCTTATACATGAAGATGGAGGAATGATGGGACAATTTGTGGTAGAAGATGCACTTTCGGTTGAAGAAAACGAATTGTCAAATAAATTAAAAGTATATCCTAATCCAGCAAACAATAAGATACATATTATCCTTGAAGGAGAACTAAATATTGATACTATTGAAATTATTGACCAATTAGGTAGAATAGTTTTGGATAAAAAAATAAATTTTAGCGAAGATTCAATACAAATTGAAGGCTTATCAAAAGGTGTTTACTTTCTAAGAATATATGTTGACAATCTTAATATAACAAAAAAAATAGTAGTAAAATAATAAAGATAGACAGCAGTACATACAGTTGTAGAAAAGAATAAACCAACAGAAAGAATGATTTTCAGGATAATGATTGGCAATTATAAATCCAAAATCATAAATTATAAATCAAAAGATGGGATATAAAAAAGCATCATTTATAGAAAACATAGCAGAAAGAATAGGATTGATTCCTAATTTACACAAAGAGAACTACCAAGAATTTGATCAGGATATGCGTCATTTTACTGATGAAGAAGTTGCTCAGATGTATGAAAATTTTCCACCTCCTGAAAAATGGGATAATTGGGTAGAATACGATCCGAAAGTTTGGCCTAAAAAGAAGAAAACTACTTATCAAATTGTGCCTACTACTTGTTTTAATTGTGAATCTGCTTGTGGTTTAACTGCGTTTATTGATAAAGAAACACAAGAAGTAAAAAAGTTTGAAGGGAATCCGTATCATCCGGGGAGTAGAGGTCGTAATTGTGCCAAAGGACCAGCAACGATCAACCAAGTTAATGATCCGGATAGGATATTATTTCCGTTAAAACGAAAAGGAAAACGTGGTGAGGGTGAATGGGAACGTATCACCTGGGATGAAGCCTTAGATACTATCTCGGCAAGAATCCGCAAAGCAATTATGGAAAAACGCCATAACGAAATTGCATATCATGTTGGACGCCCCGGTCATGAAAAGTTTATCAATTGGATCTTACAAGGATGGGGAATTGACGGTCATAATTCGCATACTAATATTTGTTCTTCAGGAGCTCGTTTTGGTTATAATATTTGGTATGGATATGACAGACCATCACCAGATCATGCCAATGCAAAATTCATTTTATTGATCTCTGCACATTTAGAATCGGGTCACTATTTTAATCCGCATGCACAACGTATCATTGAAGGTAAAATGAAAGGAGCTAAGTTAGCCACTATGGATCCTCGTTTATCGAATACAGCATCAATGTCAGACTATTGGTTGCCTACTTATCCGGGAACAGAAGCGGCGGTATTATTAGCAATGGCGTTGATTATTTTAGAAGAAGGCTTATACAATAGAGAGTATCTTGAAAATTGGACAAACTGGCAAGAATATCTCAAAGCACGCCATAGTGATAAAGAAGTAACTTTCGAAAATTATATTGCTGCAATGATTGAAGAGTACAAAGAGTTTACTCCTGAATTTGCGGAAAAAGAATCAGGTGTAAAAGCAGAAACTACTATTGAGATCGCACGTTTAATTGGTGAAGCCGGAGAACGTTTTGCTTCTCATAACTGGAGAGCAGCTGGTGCCTCAAACCTTGGCGGATGGGCAGTTGCACGTTGTTTACATTTCTTAACGGTGTTAACAGGAGCTGTAGGAGCAAAAGGAGGAACTTCACCAAATTCATGGAATAAATTTTCACCTACACAACCGAATCCACCAAAACCGCAAAAAGTTTGGAACGAATTACATTTTCCGAAAGAGTACCCGTTGGCATTTTTTGAGATGAGTCAATTACTACCACATTTCTTAAAAGAGGGAAGAGGCTTTATGGATGTATATTTTTCACGAGTATTTAATCCTGTTTGGACCTATCCTGACGGATTTACATGGATGGAAATGTTTCAAGACGAATCAAAATTCGGATTACACACTGCATTAACCCCAACATGGAATGAAACTGCTTTTTATGCTGATTTTGTACTACCAATGGGCTTAGCTTCAGAGCGACATGATATTAATAGTTATGCAACACATGGTGGTACTTGGGTGGCTTTCCGTCAGCCGGTATTGAGAGAAGCCGCAAGACGTAATGGAAATCCGGTTGAGTATACATATCAGGCAAATCCCGGTGAAGTATGGGAAGAAGATGAATTTTGGATTGAACTTTCATGGCGTATTGATCCGGATGGAAGTATGGGAATTCGCAAACATTTTGAATCGCCTTACAGACCTGGAGAAAAAATAAAAATTGGAGAATACTATCAATATATTTTTGAGCGCGTAAAAGGATTACCTGAAGCAGCAAAAAAAGAAGGTTTAACCGAACTAGAATATATGCAGAAGTATGGCTCTTTTGAAATAGAAAAAGGAGAATCATATAAAATGAATGAAAGACCTGTTTCTGAAGACAAACTAGAAGGTTCGGTAGTTGATTCGGTTAATAATGTAATCCGTAAAGACGGAAAAGATATTGGTGTCATGGTTAATGGAAAAGCCGTAGTTGGCTTTCCTACACCATCGCGTAAAAATGAGTTTTATTCACAAACAATGGTAGACTGGAAATGGCCTGAATATGCGACACCAACTTATATAAAAAGTCACATTCATAATGATACATTAGACAAATCAAAAGGAGAATATGTATTGATTCCCACATTTAGATTACCAACATTAATTCACTCACGTTCGGGTAATGCAAAATGGTTGGTTGAAATCTCTAATAGAAATCCGATTTGGATGCATCCTGATGATGCTGCAAAATGGGGATTTAAAACAGGCGATCTGGTAAAAATGAATACTGATATTGGTTATTTTATTGATAAGGTTTGGGTTACTCAAGGTATGAAACCAGGCACGGTTGCTTGTTCACACCATATTGGTAGATGGAGAAGACCGCAAGACAAAACAGGTAATCGTTGGGCAACCAATACGGTGAATATTGAAGGTGATGGAAAAGGTGGCTGGAAAATGAATACCATTTCAGGAATTAAACCTTTTGAATCTAGCGATAGTGATTCAAAACGTATTTTCTGGAAAGATGGTGGTGTACATCAAAATATTACACATGCCGTGCATCCTGATCCGATAAGTGGAATGCATTGTTGGCATCAACGTGTTAGAATAGAAAAACCGGCTGCAGAAGAAAAATATGGTGATATTTTTGTAGATACTAATAAATCGCATGAGATATATAAAGAATGGATGGCTATGACACGTCCGGCTCCGGGACCAAACGGTGAAAGAAGACCACTTTGGTTTAAACGAGCCTTTACTCCTGATAAATCTGAAGGTGGTTGTTATTATATTAAAGAGTAATTGAGTGATACGATAACTTCAAGTCATCGTATCACTTTTAAATACCAGTCATTAGATGACTCAAAGTCATCTAATGACTTAATAATAATAAATAAAGAAAATATGCAATTAGAAAAAGGTTACATATACCATATCTACAATCAAGGCAATAATCAAAGAAAGATATTTTATAAGAGAGAAAATTATCTATTCTTCTCAGAAAAAATTAAAACGTATATTTTACCTTATGCAGATATTTTGGCTTGGTGTCTAATGCCAAATCATTTTCATTTAATGGTTTTGGTTAAGGAGGAGGAACTTTCTTTAGAGAGTGATAAGATGACTCAAAGTCATCTTATCACAGAAAAACAATACCCACAAGTATGTTTTAATTACATTCATCAAAACCCTGTGAAAGCAAATCTTGTTAAAAATGAAACGGATTGGGAGTTTTCCTCGGCAAAAAATTATGCTAATTTAAAAGAAGGAAAATTGGTAAATAAAGAAGTTGCTTTTGAATATATAGATATAAAGTGATATGATGACTTTGAGTCATCGTATCACTACTAAATATCACTAAAATTATTACATTTGTATATGCTCAAAAATCCAGAACTAGAATTAGCCTTAAATTTTGTTGAAAAAACTGATAGAAATATTTTTTTGACAGGAAAGGCAGGAACTGGAAAAACTACTTTTTTACATAAAATAAAAAGTGAATCACTAAAAAGATTGGTTGTAGTTGCTCCTACAGGAGTTGCGGCTATAAATGCAAAAGGTGTTACCATACATTCCTTTTTTCAGATGCCTTTCGGACCTATTGTTCCTGGAGTTGAACAAAATAAATCAGGGTTTAAGCATAAATTTAGTAAGACTAAAATTGATATAATCAGGTCATTAGATTTGTTGATTATCGATGAAATTAGTATGGTTAGAGCCGATTTACTGGATGGAATAGACCAAGTATTAAGACGTCATAAAGACAGAGATAAAGTTTTTGGCGGTGTACAAGTATTAATGATTGGTGATCTGCAACAACTCTCACCTGTTGTAAAACCGTATGAATGGAAATTGCTTAAAAAACACTATGATAATGCCTTCTTTTTTAGCTCAAATTCTTTTAAAGAATGTGATGCAATTTCAATTGAGTTAAAACACATTTACAGGCAAGAAGATGAAAAGTTTATTGCTATTCTTAATGAAGTTAGAAATGATACATTGACTCCAAAATCAGCAGAAGTTCTAAATAAGAGATACCAACCGAATTTTGTTCCCCCCAAAGATGCCGGATATATTACATTAACAACACATAATGACAGAGCAAATGCGATTAATGAACAAGAATTAAATACATTAAAAAGCAACAGTTATTTTTATAAAGCTCAGATTGAAGGTAAATTTAATGAATATGCATATCCTACATATGAAAATTTAGAATTAAAAGAAGATTCACAAGTGATGTTCATTAAAAACGACAGTTCATTAGATAAGCGTTATTATAATGGGAAAATAGGGAAAATTACATTTTTAGATAAAGATAGTATTACAGTACAATGCCCTGATGATGAGCATGAAATAGAAGTAACACCAGAAGTTTGGGAAAATATATCTTATTCAATTGATGAAGAAACCAAAGAGATAAAGGAAAAAACATCAGGTTCATTTTCTCAGATTCCATTGCGATTGGCTTGGGCAATTACCATCCATAAAAGTCAAGGGTTAACCTTTGAAAAAGCCATTATTGATGCAGAAGCTTCCTTTGCTCACGGACAAACTTATGTAGCATTAAGCAGATGTAAATCTTTAGAAGGGATCGTATTAAAAACACAAATTAGAGATAGTAGTATTATCAGTGATATCAAAGTAGATTCATTTACTAAAGAAGTTGAAAATAATCAACCCAATCATTCTATTTTAGACACATCGCAAAAAAAATATCAATTAAATTTGATTAACGATTTGTTTAATTATTATGAATTTATCTATCCGCTAAAGCGAATTATTGATATCTATTATAAAAACAAAACGAGTTTAGAAGGTAATATCATTGATGTAGCTACAGATATTAAAGATGATGTAACAAGCTTACTAAAGATCAGTACTACATTTAAAAATCAATTAGATCAGTTAAGTACTTCTGTATCAAATGTAGAAGAAGATGAAAAATTACAAGAAAGACTTCATAAAGCGATTACTTATTTTATAGATTTTACTAATGAAAAAATTAAACAACCTTTCGAAATAGTAAGCTTTACAACAGATAACAAACAAGTTAAAAAAGATTTAAACAAACAATTAGACCAACTAGAAAATCTAATATCAACTAAAACCTATTGTCTAAATGGTTTAACCGAAAATTTTTCTGTAGTTAACTATTTAGAGTTACGGGCAAAATCTGTTTTACAAAAATCAGAAAAACCATCACAAAGCCTTAAGAAAAAAAGAACGGAAATAACATCAACAAATCACCCAAAATTATTTGAAGAACTAAGAGAATTACGTCATACCATTGCACATTCTGAAAATGTAAATCATTATCAAATATTTACTCAAAAATCTTTATATGAAATGTGTGAATATTTACCAACCACACCAAGTCAATTAAGAACTATTAATGGTATGGGAAAAGTAAGAGTAAAAAAATATGGTGAAGAAGTTTTAGAAATTATTCTAAAATATGTAGATGAAAATGATATTGAAACAAATTCAAGTGAGAATTTAACTCAAAGTGAAACCTTCAATGCTAAAAAACCAAAAAAAGGAGAAACACAGCAAAAATCGTATGAATTATTTAAAAGTGGATTGACGATTCAAGAAATTGCTAAAGAAAGAGGTTTTGTAACTGGCACTATTGAAGGGCATCTATCGCAATATATTTTAAGTGGTGACATAAAGGTTGAAGATATTATGCCAAAAGAAAAATATTTAGAACTTAAAAAAATCATGAAAACTACAGATTTTGAAGGGTTTACTGACCTTAAAAATAAAGTAGATGATAAATTTACCTATGGAGAAATGCGAATGGTAGGAATGGGTATTGAGTTTGATAAAGATAAGAAGTGATATAAATCAACTCTTCCTGAGTTTTAAACTCTAGAAGGGTTTCAAAAACAGAACTTGCAAATGTTGCAAAAAATATTCCCATTCATAAATTGGTTGCCACTAGCAAAAAAATCATGGAAAGATGATTTAATTGCAGGTATAACCGGGACAATCATTGTCATTCCGCAAGCAGTAGCTTTTGCAATGATTGCTGGTTTACCCCCTATTTACGGATTTTATACAGCTATGATTACGCCAATTATTGCTGCATTGTTTGGATCTTCATATCATTTAATTTCAGGACCTACTACAGCTATTTCAATAGTTGTGTATTCTACATTGGTAAAGTTTGTAAATCCTGAGACTGATATTGAAGCGTTTATTTCATTAGCATTGGTACTCACATTTTTAACAGGATTATTTCAATTTGCAATGGGATTAGCTCGTATGGGTAAATTGGTAAATTTTGTTTCACATTCAGTTATCATTGGCTTTACTGCCGGAGCAGGAATTTTAATTGCATTTAAACAATTAAAGCATGTTTTCGGAATTAAAGTTCCGCAAGGAAGTACAATCGTAGAAATTGTAATTTATATAGGCAAACACATTTCAGAGACAAATTGGTATGTCTTTTTGGTTGCTATCGGAACTTTAGCTATTGCTTTGATTATTAAATTTTTAATTAAGCCATTATCGAGATATTATATGCTCATTGCAATGATATTGGGAAGTGTGTTAGCAATTGTATTAGGAGGTGATACAAACGGAATTCAGACTATCGGTAAAATACCTTCAACCCTTCCACCATTTAGAATGCCTGATCTATCCTATGAAAATATTAATAAATTAAGTTCTGGAGCCATGGTCTTAGCTTTACTTGGTTTAATTGAGGCAGTTGCAATAGCTAGAGCAATTGGCTTACATACACATCAAAAAATTGATGGAAATCAAGAATTTATAGGTCAAGGCTTATCAAACTTAATAGCAAGTTTCTTTTCAAGTTATGCAGGTTCTGGGTCGTTTACTCGATCAGGAGTTAATCATCAAGCAGGTGCGAAAACACCGATGTCGGCAATATTTGCATCATTATTTTTAATGGTTGTTTTATTATTGTTTGCTAAATATGCATCTTTTTTACCAAAGGCAGTAATGGGTGGAATCATATTATTGGTAGGGTATAACTTGATTGATTTTCATCATATAAAACAAGTTTTTAAAAGTAGTGGGAGAGAATTAATTGTATTAGGTATTACCTTATTTGGAACACTATTTTTTGATCTTGAATTTGCCTTGTTGGCAGGTATTTTTGCTTCTTTTTTCTTTTATTTGGAGCGTACTTCAAAACCTAATATTGCAGTACTTGCAGTAAATAAGCAAAAAAGACTCATAAATAGAATAAGAGATAATAAAGCACTAGAGTGTTCTAATATGAAGATAGTCCGTATTGACGGTTCGCTTTATTTTGGTTCTATTGAAAAAATATCAGATTATTTATCAAATGTGTATGAAGAAAACAACATTCAACATGTTTTAATTGCCGGTGATGGTATCAACTTCATTGATTTAGCTGCGGCAGAATGGCTTAGCAATGAAATATTAAAATGGCAGAAAAATAGAGGCGGAATTTATATAGCAGGCTTAAAAATTATAAGTCAAGACGTACTTAAAAAGGGCGGATTTATCAAAAAAATGGGACAAGAAATTTTCTTTAAAGACAAAAAAACAGCAATTGCCGAAATTCATAAAAAAATAGATCAACCTTGTAAAGTGAAAGCTTTTGAGGAATGCAATTAAGTAATTTACGATTATTCTCATATCATCACAGTTGCTAAAGTCGAAAATGCCCCCCTGAGCGCAGTCGAAGGATCATATTTTAATAACAACTTCTCTTCCGTAAGAGATAAACGAAAACGTTAAGTAACCTAAATCACACACTAAATCACATTACTTATTACCTTTGCAGAACTAAAATAATCAATACTTGATGAATTTCAAATCGATTTTTCCAATATTAGATTGGTTGCCTAATTATAAAAAAGAATGGCTTAAAGGTGATATTGGTGCTGGTTTAACTGTAGGTGTTATGCTGATACCTCAAGGTATGGCGTATGCTACTATTGCGGGAATGCCAGCAGTATATGGGTTGTATGCATCTATTGTTCCTATTATTATATATGCGATATTAGGTACTTCTAGGCAACTAGCTGTGGGTCCTGTTGCAATGGTGTCTCTACTTACAGCGACAGCTATCGGTTCTTTTGAAGGTTTATCTGCATCAGATTATATTTTGTACGCTATTTTATTAGCATTCTTAGTGGGAGCTATTCAGTTTTTACTAGGATTATTCCGATTAGGCTTTTTAGTTAATTTTTTATCTCATCCTGTAGTAAGTGGCTTTACATCTGCAGCAGCGTTGATAATTGGTTTGAGTCAACTAAAAAGTTTACTAGGTATCGACATTCCACGTAGTCATCATATAAATGAAATACTACTAAACGCGTTTAATAAATTTGATGAAATTAATTGGATTGCTTTTACCATTGGTGTCGTAGGAATATTAATAATATTAGGAATCAAAAAAATCAACAAATCTTTACCAAGCCAACTTTTTGCAGTAATTTTCGGTATAGCTATAGTGCCTATATTTAATTTAGGAGAAGGAGGTTATGCTATAAAAATAATTAAAGATATACCAAATACGTTGCCCAAATTTCAGATACCTCTTTTTGATTTAGAAATTATCCAATTATTAATTCCAATGGCACTGACCATTGCTTTGGTAAGTTTTATGGAAAGTATTGCGGTTGCAAAGGCAATACAAACTAAACATAGAGATTATAAAGTGTTGCCTAATCAAGAGTTAATATCTTTAGGCTTGGCAAATGTTTTTGGTTCGTTTTTTCAATCGTTTCCTACAACAGGAGGGTTTTCGAGAACTGCAGTTAATGATCAAGCCGGAGCTAAAACAAGTTTAGCAGCAATAATTAGTGCGATATTAATTATTATTACATTATTGTTTTTAACACCTTTATTTTACAATTTACCTAAGGCAATTTTAGCTTCCGTTATTATGGTTGCTGTTTTTGGCTTGATAGATTATAAAGAGGCTATCCATTTATGGAAAAGCAATAGAACTGATTTTTTCTTATTAGTAATTACATTTATTGCAACATTAACTATCGGAATTGAAAAAGGAATAGGTTTAGGTGTAATTTTATCATTAGTAACGGTAATTTTAAAAACCACAAGACCGCATGTTGCTGTATTAGCAAATATTCATGGTACACATTTTTATAGAAATGTTATTCGATTTGGAGAAGATGTTATTCTTAAAGAAGATATATTGATTGTCCGCTTTGATGCACAATTATATTTTGCAAACACTACTTTTTTTAAAGATAAATTAGAAGAATTGGTTGCAGAAAAAGGTGATAAGCTCAAACTGATCATCATTGATGGAGAAAGCATGAACAATTTAGATAGTTCAGGCGTTCATGCTTTGTTAGATGTAATTGATCTCTATCAATCTAAAGGGATAGAAATTTCTTTTTCAGGAATGAAAGGATCTGTGCGTGATGCAATGCGTAAAGGAGGTGTTATTGATAAAATTAGTTTTGACCATTGTTTTATGAGTATTCAAGAAGCAGTTGATAGTTATGAATCTATGTGTAATGGGCAACCAGTAGAAAAGAAATTTCAGAAATATATCAAACAAACTAATTGATTCCATATTTATTCCCTTCCCTCAGGGAAGGGAAATAAAACCTTACAAATCAATACAGTGTAACATGAGTTACATATAAAAATGTAATTTTAACTAACTTTGAAAGACTAAAATATAAATAATATGAAACATTCATGATTGAAGAAATATAATTTTTAATTGAATGATTATTTTGAATGTTCCATATACCAAATAAAAAACAATAAATATTAATATTATGAAAGTTGAACAATTATTTACAGGATGCCTTGCAGAAATGGCTTATTATATTGAATCTAATGGAGAAGCTGCAATTATAGATCCATTAAGAGAGACTGAACCATACTTAAGAATGGCTGAAGCTGATGGTGCTAAAATTAAATACATATTTTTAACACATTTTCATGCAGATTTCGTGTCTGGACAATACGATTTGGCGCAAAAAACCGGCGCAAAAATAGTCTTTGGACCTAATGCAACAGCTGAATATGATATTTATAATGGTAAGGATGGAGAAGAGTTTCCTTTAGGAGGAGGTAAAATAACATTATTACATACTCCTGGTCATACTATGGAATCATCATCCTATTTAATTACAGACGAAGAAGGTAATACTCCTTATATATGCACAGGAGATGCATTATTTATTGGTGATGTTGGTCGCCCGGATCTAGCGGTTAAATCAGGTAGTATTACAGAAGCCGATTTAGCAGGTCACTTGTTTGATTCGTTACGTAATAAAATTATGCCTTTACCAGACGATATTATTGTATACCCTAATCATGGTGCAGGTTCAGCTTGTGGTAAGAATATGAGTTCTGAAACTTTTGATACTTTAGGTAATCAAAAGAAAACGAATTATGCTTTGAGAGCAGATATGACCAAGGAAGAGTTTATTGTGGAAGTTACAACAGGTTTAAAACCACCACCACAATATTTTCCTAACAATGTGAGAATGAACAAATCGATCAATACAAGTATTGATGAAGTTTTACATAAGGGAACAACACCTATCGACCCTGCTACATTTAAAGAAATGAGTGAACAAAAAGATGTGTTGGTAATTGATACACGCACAAAAGAAGCTTATACAGAAGAAGGAACTGTGCTGGGGGCTTGGTTTATTGGCATTGATGGCAGTTTTGCTCCTTGGGTAGGTGCCTTAGTTACTAATATAGATCAAAAAATTATTTTTATTGGAGACGAAGCACGTATCAATGAGATTGTGACTCGTTTTTCAAGAGTTGGCTATGACAATACTTTAGGGTATTTAGAAGGGGGTATTTCAAACTGGAAAAACCATGGTTTAGAAGTTGATAAAATAGGCTCAATGTCTGCTGCTAAATTTGCTGAAAGATTAGCAGAAGGGTCTATGGAAAAACCTGTTGATGTTCGTAAAGAATCTGAATATTTATCTGAACACGTTGTAGGTGTTGATAATTTTCCACTAGATAATATCAATGCTAATTTTCCTGAAATAGATGTAAACAAGGAATATTTTTTACACTGTGCAAGTGGATACCGTTCTTTAATTGCAGCATCAATATTTAAAGCAAATGGCGTAGAGAAGGTTACTGATGTTAGAGGCGGTTTTAAAGATCTTAAAGAAACGAAAGCTCCTTTAACAGAGTATGTTTGTCCAACAACTTTATTGTAAGAATAAAGAAAATAAACGACTAAAAAAGTACACTTTTTTGTGCCTTTTTATATAAAAACAAAATAACTATGAAATTAAAGAACATAAAATTGGTAGTAGCAGCTATTATAGTGAGTGTTACTCTCTCTAATTGTGCACAAAACGCATCAAAAAAAGAAGAAAAAAGTACAGATACAAAAACTATTCAAAAACAACCAATAGTTGAATTGATTAGTTCTACTGATTTAAATTCAAAATTGGGTGACATTCAATTAATTGATGTTCGTACACCTAAGGAATATACAGAAGGGCATATTAAAGATGCTGTCAATATCAATTTTTTTGATGATAATTTTTTTGATCAAATGTCAAAGCTAGATAAAGATAAAGAAATTTATATCTATTGTAGAAGTGGTAGTAGAAGTGGCAGAGCAGCTAAAAAATTGAAAGAGCAAGGGTTTACTAAGATATATAACCTAAAAGGAGGCTTTGTCAATTGGAAAAAAAATAGTTTAGGAACTGTAAAATAATATCAACTTTAAAAACTCATAATTATGAAATGAGTAGGTTAATTCAGAAGCCTCCAATAAAAACCAATAAATATAATCACATGAAAAAAAATGTAGGAAGTATTGATAAGGTAGTTCGTTTTATTATAGCTGCAGTAGCAATTTGGGCAGCTTATACGCATCAAGTAGCAAGCCCGTGGAATTACGTACTATATGCCGTAGCTGCAATTATGGTTTTAACTGCTTTTGTTGGAACTTGCCCAATATGGTTAGCAACAGGAATGAATACATTGAAAGCTAAAGAGTAAAATTTGCCTTTTGGTGATGTTGCCACCAACAATTAAGTGAAACCCTCACTTTCCACTTTAAAACTTTAAGCTAACTCCAACCAAAAAATTAGTTGTTGCTTGAGGATAATAGCCTGCACCTTCAATAGTTGTTATTGTCCCGGGATTAGTAAAAGTATCATCATAAGTAAAATAATACCCATTTGAGATATATTTTTTATTAAAAATATTATTTATCAATCCGGTTATGATAATTGATTTAAAAATAGATTTCGTTTTAATTTCATAGTTAACAGAAATGTCATTTACAAAATAAGCTTCTAATTTTGAAAAATCAGAATCAACATTACCCAAATATTGTTCGCCTACATATTTAGATAAAAGGGAGATTTGAAGTTGAGTAGTTGGGTTGAATTGTAATTGATTTGCAGCAACTATTGTTGGAGAAAAAGAGATGTTAGTATTTCCTAAATTAACGAATACACCATCAATAGAACTAATAAAATCTATATTTTTATTTGAACTTAGGGTAATATTTGGACGTAGGGAGAATTTATTCGATAATTGAATTGCAGCGTCAACTTCTATACCCAAACGATAACTTTTACCACTATTTTCTCTTATTGGAGAGCCGACATCGTCAATTTCTCCGGTTAAGATTAATTGATCTTGATATTTCATATAATAGATATTTGCACTGAATTGAAGCTTATTTTTTCGCAAACGCCACCCTAATTCAAAATCGTTTAATCTTTCAGGTTTCGGATTCCCGTTTTCAAAATCTGTTCTGTTAGGTTCTCTATTAGCTCTTGCATATGAAAAATAGAGATGATTAAAGGTGTTTAAGGTGTAGGTAATTCCTGCTTTTGGATTGAAAAATGAATAACTTTCATCAACATTTATAAGTTTTCTATCAGAAGTTAATCCATTCGTTTTATAATCAACCAGACGCAACTGAATATCGCCAAACAAGCTTATGTTGTCATTAATTTTATAAGTAGTTTTTGCAAATAAACTGAAGTCGGTTTTATCACTTTTACTATCGTAATAACGGTCTCTGATTTCACTATTACCGGCAAATTGTACCCATATAACTTCTCCGAAATGGTCACCTTTATAGTTACTGTATGAGCCTCCAAAAATTATATTCAGATCATCTTTTTTATAGGTTGCATTTGCATTTACTACATAAAAATCATTGTCTAACCACCGTCTGCGAATCAAATCGGTTGTGTTTATGGTTTCTCCACCAATGACAATTTCTGAAAAATCATAATCATCAAAATTTTGATTTTCTTTATATTGTTCAAAAAAGCCTCTTCCATAGGTATAGTTTAAACCGATATTAGTTGACCAATGATTGTTAAAACGTTCATTCCAATGTAATTGATAATGGTCTTGTTTGTAATTATCGACCTCATTATCATAAAATTGTGTAATGCCGTTTTCATCAGTATATTCCCCGGAAGGGTTATAAGTTCTTCCAAATGTATCAATTTGGCCTTGACTTACACCGTTCCAAGCCTGATAGGTGATTTCATGACCGCCAAAAACCAATCCTTTAATTAAGGTATTATCATCAACATAAGAAGCTTGTAAAAAGTACGAATTTAAATCGGATGTTGCTCTGTCAATATATCCATCTGATTTAATTCTAGAGAATCTCCCTGCAATTTCAATACTTCGGCTACGCTCAGTACTATTATTGAGTTTTCCTGTACTGAATTTTAGTGTATGTTTTCTGGTATTAAAAGAACCGAATGAATTGCTAATTTCTCCATTAGCTTTTTCAGAAATAGCATCAGTCAATAAATTAAGACTTGCACCAAATGCGCCAGCTCCATTAGTAGAAGAACCGACACCTCTTTGTAGTTGTAGATTTTCTACTGAAGAAGCAAAATCGGGTAGATCAACCCAAAAAGTACCTAACGACTCTGCATCATTGTAAGGGATTCCGTTAATGGTAATATTGGTTGACTGTGCACTTACACCTCTCACACGAATACCGGTATAACCAACACCTGCACCGGCGTCACTGGTTGTTACAACTGACGGTAAAAAGTTCATTAAAATAGGAATATCTTGACCGAGATTTCTTTTTGACAACTCTTTTTTTGAGATGTTGGAATGCGTGATGGGTGATGTAGCACTTACTCTAACCGCTTTGACTATAACTTCTTCTAATTTTTTGATTTTTGTAGTATCTCGATAGCTGTCGGGATGCTTTTTTTCTTGAGAAAAAATGCTAACTGAAAATAGAATAAAAGAAAAAATAGTTAAGAAAGAATGAGATTCCTGCCGAAGTTTATCTTGAGCGAAGCCGAAAGGCAGGAATGACAGGTTGTTGAATAATTTTTTGAAAGGCGATTTCATACGATTATATGTTTATAATCGAATAAAAAGAGGTAATTATTCTTTGGTTTTAGATTTTTGATGAGATGCTTCTCCCGAAGCCTCGGAATCAGCATGACATTTTAATATTCCTTAGCAACATTACCTGCTCAGGTTCAATGGGTGTAATCTCAGCCCTTTTAATTCTGAACTCATAACTCTGAACTCATAACTTAAAAAAGCACCCCTTTTAAGATTGTGGCAAAGATAAATTAGATTTTTGATTTTATAATTATGATTTGTAGGTTTTTCTATTCTTTTTAGCAAAAGAAGAAGGTTAGTTAATCAAAAGAATTCCCCGACGTGCCCGACCGGCACGGGCGGGCCTCGGAGATAGTCGGTTTTAAGAAATTTTTTATTCTATCATCCAAAAAAAAATGACTTTCAGACGTTAAAGCGCCTGAAAAGCATAACTTTTGGACGATTGAGATTATTTTTATATCTTTGTTAGTACATAACAAGAATTTATAATCCTATACTGTGACTCCCTAACCCTCCAAGGAGGATATTTTCCTCTCCTGTGGAGAGAGTTAGGGAGAGGTTTTAAATTTTTGCCATATACCTAAGCCTTTGTATAATTAATAAAAACCCTTATGGAAATAAATAGAATTATTTCTTCAGATATTAAAACCAAATTTTTAAAAGGAAAAACAATTGTTTTAATTGGACCACGTCAAACAGGAAAAACAACTTTAATTAAAAGTATTTTAACCGATTTTGATGATTACTTATTCTTAGATGGTGATGATATTTCTACACGTCAATTACTCGAAAATATAAATACACAACAGTTAAAAAGAGTTATAGGAAAGTATAAGATAGTTTTTATAGATGAAGCTCAAAGGATAAATTATATTGGCTTAACAGCTAAGATTATTAATGATCAATTTAAACAAGTTCAGTTAATATTAAGCGGTTCTTCAGCATTTGATTTGAATAATAAAATAAGTGAAAGTTTAACAGGTAGAAAATGGGAATATACATTATTTCCTATTTCTTGGGAAGAATATCAAGAAAATCAAGGGTATGTAAATTCATTTCAACAATTAAATGACCGATTAATCTACGGTATGTACCCTGATGTTATTAATAATGCAGGCGACGAAATAGAGGTTTTAAAAACATTGACGAATAGTTATTTATATAAAGATATTTTATCATTAACAACTATAAAAAAACCTGAGATATTAGAAAAATTAGTTCAAGCACTTGCCTATCAAATGGGTTCTGAAGTTTCTTATAATGAATTGGCTCGATTACTTGGGGTAAACAAAGAAACAATAGGTAATTATATTGAACTTCTTGAAAAAGCTTTTGTTGTTTTTAGATTAAAATCATTTAGTAGAAATCTTAGAAATGAGATTAAGTTTAACAAAAAAATATATTTTTATGATAATGGAATTCGCAATGCAATTATTACAAATTTTAATAGTATTGAATTAAGAAACGACAAAGGCGTATTATGGGAGAATTTTTTAATTTCTGAACGTATAAAGCATCTACATTATCATCATATCTATAGTAATTATTATTTTTGGAGAACTAAACAACAACAAGAAATTGATTGGATAGAAGAAAAAAACGGTATTATTTCTGCTTATGAATTTAAGTGGAATAAGAAAAGTAAAACAAAAATTTCTAAAAAATTTATTGAAGCTTATGATGCCAAAACTCAAATTATAGATAGAGATAATTTTATTGATTTTGTGATTTAACCCCAAAACACCCTAACCCTTCAACGTCTCAACCAAAGCCAATAAACTCGCATTAGTTTCTTGCAGTAGTTTTATCATCCTCTCTTTATCTGCTATACGCAACTCAAATTGCTCCATTAATTTTTCGGAAAGTTGGTTGATTTGAATATAGCCTCCTCCTCCTTTTTGATCATGATTAATGATTACAGACTCTTGTTTAATCAATTCTTCAGGTTGAATTTCAAACAATTCACTAATGGGTTCTATATAACTTGCCCAAGAACTACTCTCACCACTTTCAATACGGGCATAAGTTGACTGTGATACATGTAAATGATCTGCTACCTGCTCTTGCGATAAGCCTTTTTCTTTACGTAAACGTTTAATTTTTGCACCGACAACTGTATTCATACATATTTGTTTTTTGTCATTCTTGACAGTCCCGATAGCTATCGGGAGGCGAAGAATCTCTAATTTTATTGTAGTACAAACTTACTAAAATTTACCCTTATGTAAAAATAGGGTAACAATACCCGAATTTTGAATAATGATGTAAAATATAAATTCTTAGTTTTGAGTTAATTAATAAGGGTAAAAGTTAATAATCTTAAAATTCTTAAGGAGAGAACAAGGTTTACGCTTTTTATATGTGGGGAATTAATTGCTATGGTTAGCCAACCTAACTTATTTTTTTAATGTAAAATATACGTATAGCAAAATTATGAATTTTAAAACCTCCTAAAAACCAATAGATGCTACCTAGTTTATGGATACTAAAAAAGTTCTAATTTAGAACTGTTGGAGTGTTGACTGGTATGGTTTTATGGTACAATTTTGTATTATATGAGCGTTATAAAAAATATTTCTATTTTATGGCTTATTCCTTTTTTGATTATTGGTGTCTTTTTATTACAATATACTTTGGCAATCATCTATATTGAAGAAATGTTTAAATATGCTAATGAAGAGGTGAAAAAGATTGTTATAAGTGAAGAAAATAAATTATTTTACATATATATTATACAAAAAGGAGTGACTGTTTTTTTACAATTTATTGGTAGTGTTATATGCTTAAATATAGGATTTCTGTATTTTAATTATAAAATACCAATTAAAGATGTTATTAAACTAGTTTTAAAAAGTTTTATAGCTTTAATTATTGTACAGTTATCAATAATTACGATTGTTAAGTTTAGTAATATGACATTTACAATGGGTAGCATAATGAGCTTTGAAGAAAAGTTAAATATTACGTATTATGCTAATACTGATTCAGTTGCAATATGGTTACTTTTACCATTGCAAACAATTAATTTAACTCAGTTTCTTATTATACTGTTTTTAACTTTTAGTATACGTGTTTTAATAAAGAGCAATTATAATAAAGCCTTTCTATTTACAATTAAAACTTATGGTACAGGAATGCTTTTATGGTTTGTATTTGCCATGATTATGGAAATGAATTTTAGTTAGCTATCATTTAAGCCTAGATAGAAAAGGTTTACTTATTTAACCTTAACAAAAAATAAGAAAACTTTAATATTAATTTAAATTTTAAAAATTATGAAAGAATTATCTTTAGAAAAATTAGAAACCCTTGAAGGAGGAGGTCGTGGGTTTGGAAGATCATGTGGAGAGAACATTACTCTTCCAGGAGGAACTTGCTTTAAAGTATGTACCTTCCGTCTTTTTTGGGTGCGAATAGGAGACCCTTGGACGGCAGATTGTTAGTAGCCGTAGAGATTTATTTTTTTAACTTTAAAAAAGGTGTTGGTAAAATCATATCAACACCTTAAATTTCTATTTAATTATGAAATTAAAATATTTAATCATTCTATTTCTTTCTAATTATTGCCTTTCTCAAAGCTATGTGATTGTTGACTCTATCACAAAAGAACCAATTCCTTATACAAATATTAAATTCATTAATACAAACAAAGGGTTTTATAGTAATCAAAAAGGGAAATTTAAATTAGACAATAAGTTAAATGATAGTATACAAATATCATGTTTAGGGTATGATACAGTTACGAGTAAAGTAAGAAATTTAAAAGATAGTATTTTTTTAAAACCAAAGACGGAAAAACTAGATGAAATAATAGTTTATTCTAGCCGACCGACACTCAAAAAAGTTGGTTTTAAAAAAGGAAATTTTAATTTTCATACAGGTTCAAGCTTACAATTTGGACTCTTGATTAAACCAATTGAATATTATGAGAATACTTTTATTAATAATATATTAATTCCAATTAAGAAATCAATCATTGGAGAAAAGAAAAGGGACTTTTTAAGTATTCTAAAAGTATCTCTTTTTTCTAATAAAAATGATTCACCCTATGAATCTTTACTTGAAACTCCTATAATTATTAAATGCAATCAAGATTCTGAAAATTACATTAATGTAGATATCTCAGAAGATTATATAAAATTTGACAGTAATGGTATCTTTTTAGTAATAGAAATAGTTGGCGAAACAAATCCTGAAGGGGGTGTTATTAACAAAAAAACATCACTACCAGGGATTAGATTTACGGATAAGAAAAGCAGAGACTTTTCAATCTCAAAACTGTTTTACAAGGAGAAGTTTTCTAATAAATGGAAAGAAATGAAGCCAGAAATATTTCATTTAAAAAAAGAAATTTATTTAGCAATTCAATTAGAGTTAGCTGTTTATGAAGATTAATTATCAAAAACTACATCAACAACAACTTGATATCTCTGATTGCGGTGTGGTATGCTTAAAAACGGTATTAAAGTCTTTTAAAGGTGATTTATCTTTAGAAAAACTACGTGAGTATAGTGGTACAAGTATAACAGGTACAACAATGCTTGGATTGATACAGTGTGCTAAAAAAATAGGCTTAGATGTTAAGGGTTTTGAAGCCACTATTGACACCTTAAAAGAAAATAAACAAATTGCCATTTTACATATTGTTATTGACGAGAGCTTACAGCATTATATAGTGTGCTTTGGTTATGATAAAAACAAAGATGTTTTTATAATGAGTAACCCTGCAAACTCAAAAATAACACATATATCGCCTAAAGAGTTAGATAAAATATGGAAATCTAAAGCCTTAATATTATTTAAACCAACCAAAAATTTATTAATTACTAAAGATACTAAGAAATTAAAAAGAAAATGGTTAGTTTCTTTAGTTAAAGAAGATTCAAACACTTTATCAATGTCCTTAATTCTTGGTATTTTAATTGCTGTTTTGAGCCTAGCTACAGCCATTTATTCTCAAAAATTAATTGATGTTTTATTACCATCAAAAGAAATGTTTAAAATTACAGCAAGTTTATTTTTGCTCTTATTTCTTTTTCTAATTAATATTTTTTTTGGTTATCTTAGAAGCCTATTTTTAATTAGACAAAGTAAAGATTTCAATATCCGTATTATTGACTTTTTTTATAGTAGCTTATTAAAGCTACCAAAATCTTTTTTTGATACGCGTAAAATTGGAGATATGGTTGCAAGAATGAATGATACTAGTAGAATTCAAAGAACTATCTCTAAAATTATTGGTAGTAGTATTATTGATGTTTTAATGATTTTTGTTACTTCAATAGCTATTTTTAGTTATGATAAAAACTTAGGATTTATTACGTTGACATGGATACCTATTTATGCATTATTGGTATATTATTTTAATCCTAAGATTAGTAAAACCCAAAGATTAGTAATGCAAGCCTATGCGGAAAATGAAAGTAATTATATTAGTACCATACAGGGCATTGAAACTATAAAAGCAAATAACAAACAGTCTATTTTTACTAATTTAACTAAAAATATTTATACTTCTTTTCAAACTTCCATTTTTAATTTAGGTAAATTGGGAGTTTCTTACAATATTTTTAACCAGATTATATCAAGTTTATTTATCACAGGAACTTTAAGTTTTAGTATTTATTTGGTTTTAAAAGGAGATATAACAAGCGGTGTGATTATTGCCGTTATACAAATGACAGGTATGTTAATGCAATCTACTTCAAATTTGGCAATGGCAAATATTGAAGTACAAGAAGCAAAAATTGCTTTTAACAGAATGTTTGAATTTGCATCCATTCAAAAAGAAGAACAAGGTTCTATACAATTAGATAATTTTAAATCATTAGAAATTAAAAATGTATCATTTCGGTTTGCCGGGAGAAGTCAATTATTGAAAAATATAAGCCTAAAAGTACAAAAAGGAGAATTTATTGCCGTTGTTGGAGAAAGTGGTAGTGGTAAAAGTACCTTGGGTCAAATTTTACAACAATTTTACTCTTTTGAAAACGGAA
>JAKISU010000173.1 GCA_021648445.1 Flavobacteriaceae bacterium | reverse complement strand
GCGACAGAACCACACCATGGATTAAGATGGCAACTCCTTATGCAGGAGCTGACAAAGGTTTCTATTTTATTCCGGAAGTTGATGAAGAGGTATTGGTAGGTTTTGAAGGTGGTAATGCCGAAAGACCCTTTGTACTCAGTGCAGGTTTTAACAAAACAGCGAATAGTTCTTTTGCAGATCCTGATAATAATATCAAGGCAATACGTACCCGTAGTGGTAATACCATAGAACTCAATGACACAAACGGAGGGGAAATGATAACCATAACTGATAAAAATGGTAATAGTATGCATATCAACACTTCTGAAGGAAAAATGGTATTTACGGCATTGGGCGATATGGAATTTAATGCTAAAAATGTACGTTTTAATGTACAAGAAGATATGGATTTTGATATCGGCAAAAACAAAACTGAATCCATAAAAGAAAAGGTAGAAATTTCGGCTAAAAACAGTACCGAGCAAATTTTCAAGAATAAAGACATTACCATTGGTAAAAAGTTGGAGCAAGTATCCGGTGAGCTAACCATGCAAACCAATGAAGGTAAAATGTTGATAGATGGTAAAGGTAAGGTAACGGTGCAGAGTGCAGAAGATGTTGATTATGGAGATTAGTAGTGAGTATAGAGTATTGAGTAGTTAGTATAGAAAATAGAGTAAATTAAAAATCGTAAGTCGTAAGTCAAAAACAGAATCAATCATAAATCAAAATGGCAAGAAGACATTATTTAGTAGAAGGTGGTAAGCTACAATGTGACAAGGGTTCTGCTTTGGGTGAAATAATTGTTACTTCACAGCAAAAAGTAAAAATACAAGGCAAATACAAAGCCACCAGCGAAGATAAGACCTTTAAACCTCCTTTTTTTGGTTCTTGCGCTTGTGCCAATAACAGTCCGTGTTCACCTGTATTACAAGAATGGAAAAAAACCAGTAAAAAAAGCCGAATGGGCGACAAAACTTTTGTGATGAAAAATTCACAAATACAATGTAGTAAAGGCGGTATGGTTACAGTAAAAGATGTAGGGCAAACTTTGGTAGGAACAGGTAAAGATGAACCTGAATTAGATAAAAAATATGCCAAGTTTCAAGGTGAGATTATTTTTGCAAATGGGTATTTTAGTGAATCATTGGGCGGAATTATAAATGCACTTTACGATGTCAATCCCGATAAAAATAATATCGGAAGATGGCGTGGCAAGAATGTAGATAAAGATGATAAAATAAGTGATCAAGATCTGATTACCCATAGACGGTTAGCGCAAATTGAAGCGCAAATTGAAGAAAATAAAAACAACAATGTTAAAGATATTTCTATTTATTACCCAACAGTAGAATTTGAAGAAGTAATGATACCGTTTCCAATGGGTATGTCTCCAATGATACCGAAATTAGCTCCTTTAAAGGTCAAAATACCAAAAATAAAAACAAAAAAGACTGGTTTTGATGTACCCTCAGCATTAAAATCCGTTCCATGGTTTTCACCAAAAGATATAAAAAGTACTTTTTGGGGTTATTGGAACGATACTAGAAATAAACTAGAAGGTTCAAATACCTATGCAAACCATTTTAATGCCGGCAGAAACCAAAACTTTTTAAACGGTTCTCATGGTTTAGGCTCAAATGCGGCACACCGTATAGATCATGGTATTGCACAAGGTTACCATTGGGCTGAGTTTCAATGGGGTATTATACCCAAAGAAGAAGTTGATGATACCAAAGAAAAAGTACCCTATATAAAAACATATTCGCCTGCCTATAAACCCATTACTATAGTTATGCACAGTCAGGGCAATGCACCGGGGGTAGGTTTTGCTTTGGGTGCTATGAAATATGCCAATGAATTAGGCTGGGAGCAAATACCATTAAATTTAATATTTTTAGGAGTACACCAACCTCAAAATTTATGGGAAGACGAGTATGAAAAGTTTATCAATGCCAAGGTAAAATATTATGGTGTAAATAAAGATTTTTGGGATGGTGTACCCTGGTCTATACTTTTAAAAAGGGACAAAGATGTACATTTTAAATTTTCCAATGCGCTTTCAGATCTATTTGACCCTAAACATCATAAACTACGTAGTAAGAGAGGTATATACGAACATTTGCAAGCCATCACCGGTTTTGATGCTTTAAAAGAACGTTCCGTTCAGTTTACATTTAGCAATGACAGACCAGACTTAACCTGTAGAGATGGTGATATACCGGGTATAGATAGTGCATGCCGCCCCAAACGAGACACAACCTTATACAGTGTAGAGTATTTTTCAAACAAAGCCCCGGAAAGATATGGCAGTAAACAAGGCAAAGAAATTATTTCTGTTAAAAATGGCGGGCAATTGGTGATACCCTCTTATGCTGCTATACCACGTATAGAAGTTGAAAAAGATAAAGAAACCGGAGAAGAAAAACTAGTGCCTTGGAAAGATTATCGCAGTATTGCCTTAGACTGGGCAAATGCATTTAGTATGTATAAACAACTTTTAAAAAAACATAAATTAACTTGGAAAGATGTCTTGTTTCCAGCAAGTACGATTATTAAATCTAAAGTAAAAAATTTGAAAATTATCCCTTGGAGGAGAGCTATGTTATTCCATTATGGTAGAATTCAAGTGGCAGACATCTATGCACATTTTAGCCCCGTAGGTTTGATTAATAACGATAAGATTTTAAAAACCAAAGATTTTAATGATGGCTTAGGTAACGAAAACATCTGGGAAAGGATTAAAAAAACCGGCGAACAAAAGTTTTATCGAGTGGAATATGAAACTGATGATGATGATGAAATGACCGAAGAAGCAAAACGGAAAAAAGCAAAGAAATATGTTGAGGGGACGAAAGGTCAAAAACACTTAATCAATACAAGCATTGCCGATACCCCTTATATCAGCAACGTCATCAAAGCTTATGTACATGGCGATACAAATGCCGAAGAGCAATTGTACAAAGAGCCTGTATTTTCTGACAAAAAAATGGAAAAAATACAAAAAATGCTGGGCGTGGACATTAAAAAATACCAAGAGGAGCTGCTTAAAGAGATACAGGTAAAACAAGACAATACTCGGGTAGTAAAACCAATTATAAAAAAACCATAATATGAAAAACATACTGATACTAGGTGTTTTTCTAACACTTACAAACTGCACCATGAGACCACAAAATAAAATAGACCATAGTGAATTTAAAGAACTGCATAAACATAAGGGCAGTGAAAATTATGAGGTGATTGAATTAATTAATAAAAAAAATAATGTAGGGCAATATATATTAGTTGATAAAGTAAAACAAGGTTTAATAGTCTCAGGCTATAAAAAAGATATATTAAATGAAACAAAAGTGACTTTTTTGAAACGTATTTCTATTCTTGGAAATGAATTAGAAAAATATAATCATTCATATAGAAGACTAAATGATGGTACTTTATGGAGAAATTCATTTTATGTCAATTGGATAATCAACGGCGATACCACCAAACACAAATACTTAGACCCTTTTTCAAACCAAGAAATAGACAATCCTTATAAGTTTACAGCCAAAGAAAAAAACTTTGAAAAATGGTTTAAAAAATTTAAAGAATTGTACGCCGAAGCCCAATATATATATATATATATAGATATAAGTTTTTATTATTTTAAAATAGAAAATAAATGGTATTTAATGGATGATATTTTAGAGGAAAGTCCAAGTGATTTAGAAGAACACTACCCTGCCAAAGAAGACCAAGATATACGTATGGTAGAATTGCAAGATATGAGTCCGGTACATTATTATGCACCACCAAAAGAATTAGATACAAGCTTAATCAAAAAAATAGATTATGAGTCTACCTATTATGAAGAAAAAAAAGGCTTAGATAGTTTTAAATATTCAGCAGGTTGGTGGTATTTAGAAATCTATATGCCCTTAGGCGATACTATAAAAATTAAACGCTATAGCTACTTTCAAGACCCGGAACTAAGACTGTATAAAATACCCGGTGCCTATGACGGCAGGTACGATGTGCTTTTTATAGTACAAAAACCGAACCCTGTACATATGGAGCAAGTAGCAGGTATGTATGTAATACGACCCAAAGACCCAACCCAACCACAACAGCGTTATAGCTTAATTGTATATAAAAGAGATACAGAAGGTTATAAAGTTATTGATAAAGAAAAGTCAGTAGAGAGTGAAGAATATAAGGCTTGGGTTAAGAAGCAGAGAAAGTAGGCAGTCCCGATAGTCCCGATAGCTATCGGGATCGGGATCGGGATTGGGATTGGGATTGTGATCAGTAGTAGTTTTCAGTATTTCAGTCAACCGAAAAAAATCGTAAATCGTAAATCATCAATCGTAAATCGTAAATCGAAAGACTTTAATGATGGTTTAGGTAATGATACCATCTGGGAACGTATTAAAAAAACAGGTGAACAAAAGTTTTATAGGGTGGAGTATCACGAAAACCCTATAGAAGCTGCAAAAATGACTGAAGAAGCCAAACGAGAAAAAGCTAAGGAAGAAGTTGGGGGAAAATTAAAAGATT
>JAKISU010000025.1 GCA_021648445.1 Flavobacteriaceae bacterium | reverse complement strand
ACGCTAAAAGACTTTTATTGGATATACATCATTCCATTGGTGATGAGTATCTACAAAGCTATCTCGATGAATATTGCTACAAGTTCAACAGGAGATACTTCGATTCGGTATTCGATAGAGTCGTAATCGCCTCTGTGTCTTGTAAATGGAAGAGGAATGTGCAAACTATCGGATAGTCATAATTTTTTATCTAAAGCAAGTATTCTGTCCTCATTACGAACAGACACAGGGCAGGTATTACATGTAAAAATGATAATAAAACCTTTGGCTTCTTTAAAATCTGCTAAAGAAACCATTTTTTCATCAATATTTTTTAGCAAAAAATCAGTTGCAATATCTCCCACTTTATAAGCATCACCAATGTTAAAATTTTCTTTGTTAACTGGGGTAAAAGCAGTAATTATCAATACCAATAAAATAATTTTTAAACTTTTCATAATTCTTGTTCTTAAGTTAAATAAATTTTTCTATTTCTTTAAATAATAATTCTTTCGTAAAAGATTGCTCATAAAAAACTCTTTTATTTTTATTATAAATAAGTGTAGCAGGTAACGCACCTGACCATGATTTGTCTATTTTCGGAATCCAGATATTTTCGTTCGGATCATCTAATAATATTACTTGAGCTGTTATGTTTTTCTTTACAACAAAAGGAATTAGCTGACTTTCAAGTTTGTCAGGAAAGTCTAAACTTACCAAAATAACTTTTACATTTCCTTTATCATAAGTATTGTGTAACTCCTGAAAATAAGGTAACTCTTTAACACAAGGGGCACACCATGTAGCCCAAAAATTAATGACATATGTATTATCATCAATAGTATTTAAAATTAGTTCTAATTCTGAATAATTATAAACCTCAATGACTTCATTTTCGTTTGAAGAAATGATAACTTTTACTTCCTTTTTACAGGAGTAGATAACTATTAACAATAAGAATAAAATATTTTTCATTATTTGCAAGATGCATTTTACCAAAAATAAATAAAGAAATTACTAATAACTGTTAAAAAAATAATTTTATAAAAAATTTAACTTTAACGTATTAATTTTCAACAGATAATACTATTTTTGTTTTTAGAACGTTATTAAATATATTTAATAGCCCCCTTAAAACACTTCTTTATGAAAAAGATTTACTTATTATTATTGTTTTTCCCTTTAGGATTGATCGCTCAATCAGAAGATACTAAATCTGAACCTGAAAAAGCCCAAGATTCTATTAGTAATCAAGCGGAAAAAACTCAGAATGACCTAGAAATGATTAAAAAAGCAGCAGCTGACGCTGTGACTGCTACAGTACAAAAAGTTAAGCAAACAACTACTCCTGTATGTATTTTTGGCAATTGTAAAGATGGTCAAGGCACTATGAACTACCGAAGTGGCACCTATAAAGGTCAATGGAAAAATGGACTTCGTTATGGTCAAGGAAAATTTACTTGGAATAATGGTGATACGTATAATGGCACTTGGTTTGAAGATAAAAGACATGGTGAAGGCATATATATTTGGGGTGATGGTTCTAGATATAAAGGTCATTATAGTCACGGTGTAAGAAGTGGTTATGGTATTTATTACTATACCAATGGCACGATCTATGAAGGCACTTGGCAAAGTAATTTAAAACATGGTATCGCTAATTTTTATTATAAAGAAAGCGTAAATATTGGTGGTAGATATTTTAATAATGAATATGTAAATGGTACAGGTATTACCCAAGGAACATATAAACATAAACCTGAATAATTGTAAGGTTATTCAAATGATTACGACATATTAAGGGTGGTGAACTTTTCACCTCTTTTTTCATAGCAATTTCCCGTTTTTAAGAAATTAAAAACGGGATTTTAATGAAACTGTTTTAAAAATTGACTATTAACCCGTATTATTCACGGATGTTCTATTCCAAAGCCAAACTACCTGCAATCTAAGGAAATGCTCAAAATTTTTATAACCCAAAATTGAGTAAACAATTCCTCTTATAAAAACTCCTGTGCTTCCCTTATTTATTGGTATTTTGACTTTTCATAACGAAAACCCATGAATAATACGGGTTAAGGAAAGTTTTTAAAATAACCTGAATTAGTTGTTTGCGTCTTTGCGAAGGAGTCCCGGATAGCTATCGGGACGACTGTGGCAACCTCTTTTTAATGGTTATTTCCTAGACTAATGGCATTGAATAATTTTAAAAATAAGATTTACCTAAATGTCACATTGAGCGCAGTCGAAATGCTTAGAAGTATCAATATAAAAGCCCTTCTTCCGAAGTTTCGGGACGCTCAGGAGGACATGTTAATTTTAAAATGCCTCATTCATAGGAAATGATCTTTTTAATGGGAGACTACCATACTGAAACTCCCTAAGCTTCGGGACAGCACAGGCTATTTTACTACCCTTCTCCCGAATTCTCGGGACGCTCAAGATGGCAGTAAAAAATATTAAGTAGCTTATTTATTATTTGCCAAACTAATCCTACTTCAAAGCGTCCGTTGGCTTGGGTACAAAATGCCCTTTACCACCAGCTCTGTCGTCATCAAAAGTTGTTGGTACATCATTATTCATGGTTCGTTCATGCCATGTAATATGTTCTGTACCATCATCTTTTTTAACCATGGTAATACAATCCTCAACAGGACAAACCAAAGCACATAAATTACAACCTACACAATTTTCTTCAATAATGCTCGGTATTCTATTCTCGGCTTCTTTAGGTAAAGAAATAGCTTGATGTGCACCATCGTCACAAGCTATATAACATAGATCACAACCAATACATTTATCAGCGTTAATTTCTGCAACCACTTTGTGTTTTAAATTCAAATGTTTCCATTCGGTAATGTTTGGCAAGGCTTTTCCTGCAAAATCATAAATGGTTTTATAATTTTTTTCTTCCATAAACTGACGTAAACCGGTTTCCATTTCTCTAACAATACCGAAGCCATAATGCATTACAGCAGTACACACTTGTACTGAAGTCGCCCCTAATAAAATAAATTCAACCACATCACGCCAGGTTTCTATACCACCAATACCCGAAATAGGAACTTTAGAAATTTCAGGATGCTGTGCCAAATCTTTTAACATGTTCATGGCTATTGGCTTAACAGCAGGACCACAATAACCGCCATTAGTACTTTTACCGTCAACAATCGGATAAGGCGCATAACTATCTAAATCAATACCGACGATACTTTTTATAGTGTTGATCAATGATATTGAATCGGTTCCGCCTTGAACGGCTGCCAAACCCGGGTCGACTATATGCGAGATATTTGGTGATAGTTTTGTAATCACTGGAATAGTTGCGGCTTCTTTAACCCATTCTACGATAGTTTTCAACACTTCTGGCTCTTGACCAACTGCTGAGCCCATACCGCGTTCACACATCCCATGGGGGCAACCAAAATTTAATTCTATTCCGTCTGCACCTGCATTTTCTACGTCTTTTATTATTTGATGCCACTCTTTTTTACTTTCCACCATCAAGGATGCTATCACTGCATGATCAGGAAAATATTTTTTAACTTCTTCAATCTCCCTAAGATTATCTGCTAAGGGTCTATCTGTAATTAATTCAATATTATTAAAGCCCATCATTCTAGTATTTCTATAATTTACAGAACCGTATCTGCTCGATACATTTACTACCGGTACACCTAATGTTTTCCATACAGCACCACCCCAACCTGCTTCAAAAGCTTTCATAATTTGATATCCTGAATTTGTTGGAGGAGCAGAAGCTAACCAAAACGGATTAGGGGCTTTAATACCTGCAAAATTTACTGATAAATCGATCATTTTTTTATCTTTTTGTCATTCCAGCGAAGGCAGGAATCTCATTTAATTTATTTTAAATTTTTAATAGGTCTCGACTGCGCTCGACCAGACATTCCTTTTTTAATAGAACGCTGATGACACTGATTTTGCTGATTTGTTTTTAACTAAAATTAAATCATTTTTTATCATAAAAAATCTGCGTTATCTGCGTTCTATTTTTATATTTTATTTTACTGAAAACTGCCTACTTTAAAAGCCATTGATTTATTCCTTGCGCTGCCATTTTACCATCATATGCTGCATTCACAACTTCAGCACCGCCATTTATGGCATCACCACCGGCAAAATATTTTTTATTTGAGGTTTGAAATGTTTCCTCATTTACAACAATTCTGGTTTTAGTATCAATTTCTAAATCATCAATTAATTGATAAAAACTGCCTTGTTTGGCTTGCCCGGTAGCTTTGATAACCATGTCACATCTCACAATAAATACATTATTCATGTTGGTTTGTAGTTTCCCTTCAATTATTTCGGTTTTAGCAAATTTTACACCTTCAACTTTTCCATTTCCAACAATAGCAATGGGTGTTGCATTAAACAAACTATCAACACCTGCACTAATGGCTAAATCGTATTCAAAACCATAAGCTCCCATTTCTTCTTTTGATCTTCTGTACGCTAACACCGTTTTTCTTGCTCCCATTCTTGCAGCTTCAGAAGCGGCATCCATTGCGGTATTTCCGCCTCCGATTACCACCACTTTTTTAGGAACATTTGTTTTATGATGTTTCATACGGAGTTCTTCAATAAACTCAACAGCACCAACAACACCTTTTTTATCTTCACCTTCTAAACTTAATGTTGCTGTTTTTCCTAGTCCGACTCCTAAAAATATGGCATCATACTCTTTTTCTATTTTTTGTAATTGTTCTTTAGAAGTGATTGCTGAATTGTATTTGATGTCAAATTTTAACTGATCCTGTAAATATTTAATTTCTTTTAACACTTCTTCGTTGGTAATTTTATAAGGAGCGATACCATGCACGGTTAATCCGGATGGTTTGTCTTTTGCTTCAAAAATATCTACTTCATATCCTAAAGTTCTCGCTTCACAAGCACAGGCGATTCCTGCCGGACCTGCACCAATAATAGCTATTTTCTTTCCATTACTTTTTCCTATTTTAAAGATATCTTTTTGGGCTTCAATTGTTGTATTTGTTGCATAGTTTTGCAATCGTCCAATTTGTATCGGAGGCACATCTTGATGATTATACACACAGGCACCTTCGCATAATACTCCTGTTGGACAAACAACACCGCAAGCATTACCTATCCAATTGGCATCAAAAATTGTTTTAGCCGAGCCTGTAACATTATCTGTGTGAATCTGCTTGATAAACAATGGAATATCTATATGTGTAGGGCAAGCTTGAATACAAGGCGCATCATAACAAAACAAACAACGCGAAGCTTCATAGTATGCTTCTGTAGCATTCATTAAAGGCTTTTTTTGCTTGAAATTTTTTTGAAATTCCTTTTCGGAAGTTGGTTTTTTATATTCTGCCATTCATTTAATGTTTTTATTTGAACGCTGATACTTCGACTAGCCTGTCTTGAGCGACAGTCGAAAGGCTCAGTAAAGGTTTGCTGATTTTTCTAGTTCTAGTCAGGGTTTCACTCAAAGTGAAACCCTGACTTATCTTCTCTATTTTCGTCTATAATTCTGTAATTTTTCCATAGGTCTCTGGGCGTCTATCTCTATAAAATTGCCAAGTAGAGCGTACTTCATCAATCAGATCTAAGTCAAATTCTGCAATCAATAATTCATCATTATCACGTGAAGCTTCTGCGAATATTTGTCCGCGTGGATCCACAAAATAAGACTGTCCGTAGAACTTACCTAAATCCCATGGTTTTTCTTCACCTACACGGTTGATACAACCCATAAAGTATCCGTTAGCAGCAGCATGTGCAGGCTGTTCTAATTTCCAGAGATATTCGCTTAAGCCTGCAACTGTAGCAGAAGGATTATACACAATTTCTGCTCCGTTTAAACCTAATACTCTTGCGCCGTCAGGGAAATGTCTGTCATAACAGATATACACGCCAACTTTGGCATATTTTGTTTGAAAAACAGGGTATCCTAAATTACCGGGTTTAAAGAAATATTTTTCCCAAAAACCGGTAGTATGCGGAATATGATTTTTACGATATTTACCTAAGTATTTTCCGTCAGCATCAATCACTGCAGCAGTATTATATAATATGCCTGCCTGTTCTTTTTCATAGATAGGAACAATTATTACCATATTATACTTCTTGGCATAAGCTTGCATTTTTTCTATGGTTGGACCCGGTACTGCTTCGGCAGAAGCATACCATTTATTATCTTGACCGGGACAAAAATAAGGAGTGTTGAAAATTTCCTGAAGACATAAAATTTGAACTCCTTGTTTTCCTGCATTTTCAATATAAGGAATGTGCTTATCGTACATTGCATCCATAATTTCTTGAATACTGCCTTCGCCTTCAGTCATTGGAAGGCTCATTTGTATTAATCCTGATTTTACTTTTCTTGACATAATTATATATTTTAAATAGGTCTCGACTGCGCTCGACCTGACATTTTACTTGTTATTTTTTCTCGCAAAGGCGCAAAAGGCGCAAAGAATTTTCTCTGTGAAACTCTGTGCATTCTTTGTGTATCTCTGTGTAATAATTCTTTATGTGTTCTTAATAATATGTTTTAAAGGGGTTATTTTTTATTTTTTTATCAGCGAAAACCTGCCAAATCTGCATCATCTGCATTCCATTATTTAGATTATAGTTTTTGACGTTTTACTACGTGGAATAAACTGCCCAAAACCTGCTTTTAACCTACATTCCTCATTTTCAATGGCAATTTGTCCTCGTAAGATAACGGTTTCTGTTTTTCCTGTTACTTTTCGACCTTCATAAGCTGAATAATCACAATTCATATGATGTGTTTTTACAGAAATTGTATGTTCCTTTTTAGGGTCAAAAATAACAATATCAGCATCACTTTCAATAGCAATTGTACCCTTTCTGGGATACATCCCGAAAATTTTTGCTGCATTGGTTGAAGTCAATTCAACATATTTTGTCAATGATATTTTATTTTGATGAACACCTTCTGAATATAATAATTCCATACGATGTTCTATGGCCGGATGACCATTCGGGATTTTAGAAAAATCATCTTTTCCCATTAATTTTTGATTCCAATTAAAAGGACAATGATCTGTGCCAACCACTTGTATCAATCCTTGATTGATGCCTGACCATAATGCTTTTTGGTCTTTCTTTTCCCGTAAAGGTGGACTCATGACCCATTTGGCACCTTCAAAATCTGTTGAATATAAAGAAGCATCTAACACTAGGTATTGCGTACAGGTCTCTACAAATACTTTTTGATTGCGTTGCGTCGATTTTCGAACTGCGTTCAATGCACCTTCACAAGTCATATGAACGATATAACCGGGACAATCTGTATAATGCAACATATCTGTAAATCGAGCAGACGCTTCAGCTTCTGTCACTTCGGGTTGAGATAAATAATGATATAATGGAGATAGGTTTCCTTCAGCCCTGTTTTTTGCAATCAATGAATCAATCATATCACCATTGGTAGCATGTACGGTTACTAGTCCGCCATGTTTTTTAACTACTTTCATGAGTTGTACCATTTGTCCATCATCAATCATCAAAGCACCTTTGTATGCCATAAAAGTTTTAAAAGAAGAGATGCCTTCTTCTTCTATCATTTGTACCACTTCTTTAGCAACATTATCATTAAAATCAGTTACTGCCATGTGATACGAATAATCTCCAATGGCTTTTCCTTGCGATTTTAGCTGCCATGTTTTTAAGGCATTGTGTAAGGTATCTCCTTGTGTTTGTAAAATAAAGTCAATGACCATAGTTGTTCCACCATGAAGTGCGGCTCTGGTTCCGGTTTCATAATCATCGCTTGAATAGGTACCCATAAACGGCATATCTAAATGCACATGAGGATCTATTCCTCCGGGGAAAACCAATTTATCGGTTGCATCAATAACTTTTTCAGCCTTATAATCTAAGTTTTTACCAATTGCAACTATCTTTTCACCTTTGGTATATACATCGGCAATATAGCTTTCAGAAGCTGTTATAACATGACCGTTTTTTATTAAAATTGACATTTTAATTCGTGATTTTAAATGATACTTTATCGTTTTTCATCATCAAATAATAAATAATTGATGAAATAATAAATCCTGTAAACCAAGATAACGAATATAAGAAATTTAGAGCAGGCACCCAATAGCCGATCAATGCTAAAAATACACCTACAAATAATGCAATGATCGCGGCACTGTTAAAACCGGTATTTTTATAAGAATAAAGTCCGTTTTCTTTGTACAATTCTGCTAATTCTATATGTTTTTTTCTGATCAAAAAATAATCGGTTATTAAGATTCCTAATACCGGACCTAAGAGTCCGCTTACAAAAATAAGGAAGCCTGATATTTCATTTAATAACCACCAAGGAGCAATGAGTATTCCTATAATTCCAGTAATTAATCCGCCCATTCTAAAACTTATTTTTTTAGGCATTAGATTAGAAAATGCGTTTGCAGGAGCAATTACATTAGCAGCAATATTAGTGCTTAAAGTTGCGATGATCATAAAAATTTGAGCAATAATAACAACTGTAGGATTTTTAAGTTTAGCGATCAATGAGACAGGGTCCCAAGGAGCATCATCGGCAATTAAGACATCTTGAAAATTAATGACTGCAGCACAAGTAACAAAAATTCCAACAAAAGAGTAGAGCATCATTGTGCCCGGTAAACCAATAAATTGCCCTGCAACTTGATCTTTTTGTGTTGAAGCATATCGGGTAATATCGGCAATACTGATAGACATCGTTGCCCAAAATCCAACCATGGCGGTTAGCCAAAGCAAATAGCTCCACAGTTTAGAAGCTGTTTTTTCAGTGGGATTTATCAATGATGCAGTTACAACGCTCGATTCAATAATTGGGTCAGAGGCTGAGTTTCTAAATTGTACTCGCAATGCTTTGTCACTATTATTGACTTCATTTACTGTAATGAGTTTAGAAACATTTATAGCTTTATCAGAAATTGATATCCATTCACTTTTTGTATCAGCAGTTGTTATTTGATATTCATTGGCTTTTAGATTTCCTTCTTTATCTTTTAGCGTATTAAGGTTTAAAAATAATGCATTGTCTTTTTCGGTTAATGTAGCAGCAGTTTTTTCCAATTGTTGACTTTGGTCTAATACAATTGAGAATCCATCCGCTTTAGCGTAACTCCACCAAATTAAAGCGATACCCATGATGATAAGTATAGGAGCAGAATAGGTTTCGAGCCATTTGATACTTTCGGTTCCTTTCCAGATAAAGTAAATATTGATACACCAAAAAATGGCAAAGCCAACGAACTTACCAATAGATAAACCCAGTTCTCCTGTTGAACCTGTAATGGCGTTGAAAATAGCGTAGATGGCCAATCCGCCAATCCATGTTTGAACACCAAACCAACCACAAGCAATAATACCTCTGGTTACTGAGGCAATATGGATTCCTTTAGTACCAAATGCAGCACGGCCGATAACCGGAAAAGGAATGCCATATTTTACACCTGCATGACCATTTAGTATCATAGGAATGGTAATAATTAAATTTGCCAAACCAATAATAATCAAGGCTTCATACCAATTTAGACCTGTTTTAATCATATAGGAAGCCAGTAAATACGTAGGAATACAAACTGCCATACCTACCCAAATTGCGGCAAGATTCCATTTGTTCCATGTTCTGTTTGAAGGAAGGACAGGAGCAAGGTCTTCACTATATAGAGGTGATTGTGAGACGTCTTCGTGTAATTCTATGATGTCTTTGCTCATGATTTATTTTTATGGAACACAGATGACGCGGATCTATATGATTAATTATGATTTTCTTTATTTTTTTATGGAACGCAGATGACGCGGATTGTTATGATAAATATGATTTATTATAGTTTTTAAAATAAAATTAAGCTTTGTATTCTCAACGAGAAAATCATTTTTGAATCATAAAAAACCTGCGTCATCAGCGTTCTATTTAATAACAATATTTATCAGCTATCGCTATCGCTTCAGATATAATTTTTAATCCCTCATCAACTTCTTCTTTACTTACGTTTAAAGGTGGTGCGATAAAAATATAATTCCATCGAACAAAAGTAAACATACCCGATTCTCTAATTTTAGCAGCCATTTTTAGGGTTACTTCCATTTGATTTGGCTTGGCATTCCAGACGGTTATTGGTTCTTTAGACTCTCTATTTTTAACTAATTCAATACAACCTAATAATCCGGTATTTCTAAAATCACCAATTGATGGATGTTGATAGGAGAGATCTCGTACTTTTTCTTCAATATAGATTCCCATTTGAGCTGCTTTGTTTACCAGATCGTCTTCTTTGATAATGTTGAGGTTTTCTATAGCAGCCGCACAAGCAACAGCATGCGCAGAATAGGTCAATCCTAATACCATCGGATTCTCATTAAAATGATTGGCAATAGTATCAGTAACTGTCATAGCGCCTAATGGCAAGTATCCTGAAGTCAATCCTTTTGCCATACACATAATATCAGGCACTACATTATGATGGTCTACACCGAACATTTTCCCGGTTCTACCGAAACCACTCATTACTTCATCATCGATCATTAAAATGCCATATTTATCACAAATAGCTCGTACCTTTTTTAAGTACATTGGCGGGTATTTGATACATCCTGAAGAACCTGATTCTCCTTCAAATATAATGGCAGCAACAGCGTCAGGGTTTTCAAATTTGATAACTCTTTCTAAATGTGCAGCAGCACGTTCACCACATTCTTCTATAGATGAGGAGTTCCAAGGACAACGATAGGCATACGGATTTTCTACATGTACAAAATTATTACCGCCTTGACTATCAACTGCAAATTTACGAGGGTCACCTCCAGCTGACATAGCGCCATAAGTAGCACCATGATACGAACGATAATAGCTGATTATTTTATGTCTACCTGTATAAATTCTTGCTAGTTTGATCGCATTTTCAACTGCTTCAGCACCTCCTAATGTGAAAAAGGTCTTGGTAAGGTTTCCGGGTGTTAATTCGGCTAATTTTTTTCCTAACAGACCTCTAACTTCTGTAGCCATTCCCGGATATACATAGGCAAGTTCCTCCATTTGTTTGGTAACAGCTTTAGTAATCCGTTGATTGCCATGACCAATATTTACATTCATCAATTGAGAGGAAAAATCGAGATATTTTTTACCGTCTCTATCATACACATAAGAGCCTTTGGCGTAATGTGCGTTTATGGGGTTGAGTCCGCCTTGTTTTGCCCAGGAAAAAAGGGTGTAATCTAGGTTGTTTTTTATGATGCTGTCTTTCATTTATTATTAATTAATAGTTCCTTCGACTGCGCTCAGGATGACATTCAATTATTTATTTTTCAATTGTGTTATTGTTTCTTCGATTGCTTTCATTAAGTAAGGATATCTATGGTCGTTTTTATTAATTTGCAGTTCTTTAAATTCAAATTTCATTAATTCCAAAACGGGTATGGAGGCAAACGCATATTGTTTAAATTTTTGCAACTGATAAATTGATCCTATTTGTTGGAGCATAGATATTCCTTTCCCATTTTCATCTTTTCCAGACGCTCTACATATTGTTTGATGAAATGTTTTATATAGTCGACTTTCAATTTCTCGATTCCTTTGATCAATCCATTTGAATAAACCAATTATAAATGAAATAGTGGCTCCTATAATTGCTAAATACTTCAAAATTTCTTCTATACTCATTTTCAAATATTTTTATGAAACGCTGATATTTATGATTTTTGCACAGATTAATTAATTCAGCGAATATCTGTTTAATCAGCGTCATCAGTGTTCTATAATTACAATTCAAATTATTTCAAAAGATCCCAAATATTGTTTTCATTCTTCAAACAATTTTGGGATAAGCGACCACTACGGCTTTAAGAAAGATAAAGCCTTGTGTCTGCTTAACTCATCCAATTGGTTTGTGCTTCAGGATTCCATTTGGTAGTGGTTTTTTTGTTTTGGGTCCAAAATTCTATAGAACTTCTTCCTGTAATATCACCTACTCCAAATTTTGATTCATTCCAACCTCCAAAGGAAAAAGGTTCACGAGGTACAGGTACGCCAATATTTACGCCAATCATTCCTGCACTAGCACGTTCCATTACTTCTTTTGCCAATCCTCCACTTTGGGTAAATACGGCAGCGGCATTACCATAATTAGACCCGTTTTCTATTTCTATAGCTTCATCTATGTTTTTAGCTCTGATAATTGAAATTACAGGTCCGAATATTTCTTCACGAGCTACTGACATATCTATAGTAACATGGTCAATGATGGTTGGTCCTACATAAAATCCACCTTCTTTTCCGGGAACGGTTATATTTCTACCATCTAATAAAATCTTAGCTCCGTTTGTTTCCGCTTCAGCGATATAATTTTCAATCCGTTTTTTGGCTTCTGCACTGATAACAGCTCCCAAATTTTCACCCGGAATTATTTTTTTAGCTTCTTCAACCATCTTATCAATAATGTGCTGTACCTTATCAACGCCTACCATTACAGAAGCTGCCATACAACGCTGACCTGCACAACCTGTCATAGAAGCAACTACATTTGAAGCTGTCATATCAGGATTTGCATCAGGGAATACCAATAAATGATTTTTAGCACCGCCCAACGCAACACATCTTTTAAGTGTTGAGGAAGCTCGTTTATATACAATCTTAGCAACTTTGGTTGAACCAACAAAAGAAACTGCCTTGATATTTGGATGGTCACAAATAGCTTCTACTACTTCTTTGCCACCGTTTACCAGATTAAATACACCATCTGGAAGCCCGGCTTCTTTTAATAACTCTGCCATTCGCATTGTACTTAACGGCACAATTTCTGAGGGTTTCATAACCATGGTATTTCCTAAAACCAATGCATTTGGCATGGTCCAATGTGGCACCATATTCGGGAAGTTAAATGGCGTAATAGAAGCAACTACACCTAAAGGTTTGCGTTCAATTCTACATTCTACACCTTTACTTACTTCTTGAACTTCATTGACTACGATTTGAGGTAAAGAGACTGCAAACTCGCATAGTTCCATACTTTTTTCGACTTCGGCTTTGGCTTCACCATAGGTTTTTCCATTTTCTAATTGAACTAGCTTGGTTAGTTCATCCATATTTTCTTCAAGTAATGTTCTATACCTAAAAAATATTTGCACGCGCTCTTTTAGCGTTTTTGATGACCAGCTCTCAAAAGCTTTTTCGGCTGCTTTTACAGCTTTGTCAACATCGTCATAAGTTGAAAGAGGCAATGTAGTGATGATACTTCCGTCAATCGGATTCATAACATCCATAGAAGCATGTTCGTTACTCCCGATAGTTATCGGGACAAATTTTCCGTCTATAAAGTTCTTTACTTCAGGTTGTTTAGCTATTGTTTTCATATCACAAAGATTATTAATGCATAGTTATATTTAATAAGATGTGGTTGATTATATAAAATAGGATTCAAAACATCTAAGTAAAAGCAAAATGCTGCTTTAATGTTTATCAAATATATAAAATTAATAATCAGTTTGGAAGGGTTTACATCATTTATCAATTAAATTTATCGCAATAAAAAGTACTTTCAGAGATTAGAGGTAAACTCAGTGTAACTTTTTTTCATTGAATTTATGTATATTTACAATGAAAAAATTTATATCATTTTACTATATTGATTTTTTATGATGAAAAGTTTAATAGGGAGTCTTTTGTTTTTATTGGTTTGGAATTTTGGCTTTTCACAAGAGTTATCTTCTGAAAAGGAATATGATTTTGCTAAACTATTTGAAGAAATTCAAAATGATAATCTTGTTTTTGAGATTACCTTTTCTCAAGATAAAAGTATCTTGTCTTTTTTTAAATCTCAGATAATTTTTCCGTTGGTTGAAGAAAAAGAAATGATGAATTTTAATAAAGGGAATCGTCAAAAGGAATTTACACCCAAGATATTGTTTGATAACATTTATCAGAAACCACCTAATTTTACCATCGATTTATCCAATGGACAACAAGCTCAAGGAAATCATCATAAAATTTTGAAAGGTTATGATTATTGTGGAAGGCCTATTTATTGAGAGTTTAAAGATTATTTCATTTGTTTTTGTATTGATGAGGATTTTCTCGCACCCCTTTTTTAAATAATTTTCGAATTCCCATTCTTAAGGTATTATCAAGTTTCAAAACCAAATTTCTTAATTTTTGTGTTGGTCTTCCTTTAAATGAAGTAACATGAAAAGTATCTGTTTTAAGTAATGGTTTTTCAGAATAATAATAATTAGAAACGCAACACCTGATATTGTCGGTAAGTACTTTATTTACTGAATGCCAAGAATTTTGATGCGTAGCCATTACAACTAACCTATTAAATTTACTGGTAATGGTAATCGGATCTTTTTGTAAACCATCAGGCCATAATTCTATATTACCACCGAAAGAACCTTCCCAATTAGGAGTTACATAGTACAATAGATTTAAGACCCTCCAATGTTTTCTTTCTTTATCGTGTGAATTGTCTAAATGTGGATTCAAAAAGTTATCTTTTTTCATCAATGAAAGTCCTCCGGCATAAAGAGATTTGTCCGTAAAAATTGATGTCAACCCACAAATTTCCTGAATTAATTTAACTACGCTTTCCTCTTGAAATGCGTAAATAGACTCTTCAAGAAGAGGATTGTATTTGTCCATTTGATAAGCGATATGCTTATATTCTTTTAAACTTTTTCTTAAAGTGGTATTTTCTAAAGAAGGGAACTTTTCAAAAATTTGTTTCGCTAATTTTTCAGGAAGCACATTGTCTACATAAAAGAATCCGATTTGACTTTTAGATTCAGCAAATTGCTTTTTTAACTGTAACTTTTCTTGTTGCAATTTACTTATAATCAATGATGCTATTTCAACTCTTGTATATTCCAAAAAAAAATGAATTACCTAAAAATTAAAAATATAACAAATTGTTTAAATATTAGTCTTCTTAAGAAGATATTTAATGTACCCAATAATAACGAATATTGGTTTGAAGAAGTAAGAACTTACAGCAACTTTTAAATCAATTTCTTCCTTATACATTTTCCAATGATACTTTTTAGATTGCCCATCAGTTCCGCAAATAGATATTATAGTATCAATAATTTTTGCATCTACTTTCTTCTTATACAATTGTAAATTCAAAGCATGATCAGCTAATATATGATATTTAAGATCGTATTTAAGATTAGAAAAAAGTATTTTCTTATAAAAAACTGCTTGATGATGTAAAGCATTTTTAATCCACAGTTTTTTTGACCATGAAGAGACAATTAGACCTTCATTATTATGAGTGTAGACATTATCATTTGTTTTTAAGTCATATTTTATCCTACCAATGATCATTTGTTTTTCATGCGGAATGGGCTTAGAAAATATGCTAGACAAAGTGGTTGGATTGAATAAGCTGTCATCAGCTCCTAAAAAATATAACCATTGACCTTTTGATAAAGCAATTCCTTTATTCATTGCATCATAAACGCCTTTATCAGGTTCACTTATCCAATGAAAAGGATCTTTTAAAGATTGTAAGAATTTAACAGTATTGTCTGAAGAACCTCCATCAATGATCCAAACTTCAAAATTTTTAAAAGATTGATCTTGAATACTCAAAACACAATTTTTAAGATCTTTAAGATTGTTATATGAAGGTATTATTATGGAGACTAAAGGTTCAATAATGCAAAATTAATTAAAATATTTATCTAACAATTTACTTTCTTTTTCCCAGCAGTATTCTTTTTTTATAGCTTTTTGATTTTCTATAATTTCGTTACGTAAGTTTTCGTCTTGTAATAATCTGTTTAGGTGATCTGCAATTATTTTAGGATCATGACTTTCAATCACTAACCCAATCTTATGTTTTTCTACAATTTTTTTTACCTCGTCTAATGGAGATGCTAAAATAGGTAATTCACTATGAATATAATCAAATAATTTATTAGGGAGCGAGAACTGAAAACTTTGTCCAATAGGTTCTTCTAGAATTATTCCGACATCAGCTAATTTAGTATAATTTGGTAATATTTCGAAAGGTATTTTTCCTAAAAAATGAACTCGATCATTCATATTTTCTCGATTTACAAATTCAACGATTTCTTGTTTAATTTTACCATAACCAATAATAACCAAATCAACATTTTTTAAATATTTTAATGATTGTATAGTTTGTTTGATTCCTCTTCTTTCAGAAATTGTACCTTGATATAGAATAACCTTATTTTTGGTAGGAAAATGAACTTCTTTCTCGGTAAAATCAATATTGAAATAAGGAACATTTCTAATTACATCCATATTGATACCATATCTATCAAAATAAGCATTCGCAATTTTAGGGCTAACCGTATAGGCTTTCTTAATTTTTGGCACTAATATTTTTTCAATCTTCCTCCAAAACCCTTGAACAAAACTTCTTCCATGTAATTCCGGAACTTCAGTAAAAAATTCATGACTATCATAAATTAAGGAAATATTTTTAAACTTACTTGCTAAATAACAAGCGGGCAATGTATCTAAATCATTTGATAAAATATAATCACCTTTTTGCCACAATAAAAACCACAAAAGGCGTAGGTTATATTCGACATAAAATAAAAAATTAGTATTAAAAAAAAGCTTTTTCCGGATTATTTTATAGGGTCTGTTAACTTCGAATGTATCGGGTAATACCCTTCCGAAAACAATAATAGAAAATCCTTTTTGAGTTAAATAATTACAAACCTTATGAACTCTTTGGTCGGTAGAAACATCATTAGTAACTGCAACTAAAATACGTTTTTTAACATTCAAAATAGTAGGATTAAAGACTAAACAACCTCAAAAATACTTTCACCATCACATTTTATAGTTTTATGCGGGTATTTTAGAATTAACGCATAATCATGAGTAGCCATTAAAATAGTTTTACCGTTTTTGTTAATCTCTTCCAATACACTCATGACTTCAAGTGAGGTTTTTGGATCTAGATTCCCTGTAGGTTCATCAGCTAAAATAAGTTCAGGGTCATTCAATAAAGCTCTTGCAATTGCTATGCGTTGCTGTTCACCACCCGAAAGTTGAAAAGGCATTTTAAAACCTTTGGTTTTCATACTTACTTTTTCTAACACATCACTTATTTTTTTTGTAATTTTAGTATTGTCTTTCCAGCCCGTTGCTTTTAAAACAAATGATAAATTGTCATTCACATTTCTATCATTCAATAACTTAAAATCCTGAAAAACAATACCTAATTTTCTTCTTAAAAACGGAATATCTTTTTGTTTTAGTTTATTTAAATCAAAATCTACAACAGAACCTTCACCTTTCATTAAAGGCAGATCTCCATACAGGGTTTTCATCAAACTACTTTTGCCACTTCCGGTTTTACCAATTAAATACATAAAATCGCCTTTATAAACATTAAGACTAATATCAGACAATACTAAACTTTCTTGTTGAAAAATGGAAGCGTTTTTTAAATACAATATAGGTTCTGACATGAATTATATGGTTAAATGTTTATATCATATATGATAGTACAAACTTACAGTTTAAAATTTAAAAAATAAAAAGTATCCCTTGATGTTTTTTGCTAAGATTTCTTTTAAAATCTAATTTCAAAAAACAAAAAACCGAAGGTTGGTTTACAAATTTAGTTGTTGATTTTTACTATATTTGAATGTTAAGTGCAATTTGATTCAAATACGATATTAACTTTTAAAACCTAAATTATGAAAAAAGTAATCTTATCTATAATGGTAATTCTAGCAATTCTGGTTACATTATCTTTCACTATTCTAGATTCAAATAATGGAATAATGGTTAAAATCACAGTAGAAAACCCAACAGAATTTAACATGGTTCAGAACGGAATTATTACGAAAGGGCTTATCACACCTTTTGAGTTCGAATTCAAAGGGAATAGAGGAAATTTTATTTTTAAATCAAATAATGATAAAAAAGAACTAAAAATAGATGTTAAAACTAAAAAAAGTGGTTTAACTGCAGAGTGGGGGATTATTGTATTAACCATTGACAACGATAAAATGACAACTTTTGGAATGAATTAAAACTACATAACAAAAAGTGTAAATGACATTCCTATTTTGGGGTTATATTCTTTATTTTCTTACTAAAATCACACTAATTTATTTTCATAAATGAAGAACCTAACCCTACTTATCCTATTTACTTTAGCAGTAAATTGTAGTCACAGCATACAAAAAATAAAAAAAGTGCAAGTGACAGCATTAAAAGAACTACCTGAACCTATTACAAATAATGCGGTGTCAGAAGGGAATATCAATGGTAAACTCTATGCATTTACTTTTGGGGGGGTTAGATAGTACTAAACTTTATTCAGGTATTCATTTGCGATCATATCGATATGATATTACTAACAATATTTGGCAACAGATTGCTAATTTACCGGATACATTAGGTAAAATTGCCGGTGCAGCAAGTCGTATTAAAAACACCATTTATATTCTTGGCGGATATCATGTTTTTGCAGATCATTCAGAAAAATCTTCTAATAAAGTACATCGTTATGATATACTCAACAATAAATTTTTAGAAGATGGAACTTCAATTCCGGTTCCTATAGATGATCATGTACAAGCAATTTGGCGAGATAGTTTGATCTATGTGATAACGGGTTGGTCTGATAAAGAGAATGTCCCAAATGTACATATCTATAACCCTGAAGCTAATAGTTGGAGGGTTGGCACTTCAGTTCCTGACGATCATACCTATAAATCTTTTGGTGCTTCAGGTACTATTATTGGCGATACTATTTTTTATTTCGGAGGTGCTTCTATGGGTAAACATTATCCGATACAAAATATCCTCCGAAAAGGAATTATAAATCCTGAAAAACCTACAGAAATTCAATGGTCGCATCAAGTATTAGATACAAGTATTGTAGGTTATAGAATGGCGGCTACCAAGATAAATAATAGACCTTATTGGTTTGGCGGAAGCACAACCACATATAATTATAATGCAATTGCTTATGATGGTTCAGGTGGTGTAAATCCTAGTAATAGAGTTTTGTTTTTATCAAAAAATAAATTGAATACAGCTATTCTTAAAAATTTACCGATGGATTTGAGAGGAATCGCTGAAATTAACGACTCAACTAAAATAATAATTGGAGGGATAGAAAAAGATCAAAAAGTAAGTGCCAACGTATATCAATTAGAATGGAAAAAATAAAAATATTAGCGACAGTTTTAATATTTAGCACCTTATTTTCTTGTAAAAAAGAGGAGGAATCAGCAGAATTAAAACAAGGCTTTTGGCGTGCTGAAATACAAATGCAAAACCAAAGTTTGCCTTTTAATTTTGAAGTAATTAAAAACGCTGAAAATTATAAGATCAATTTAATTAATAGTAAAGAGATAATTCCATTAGATGAAGTTACTATTGTAGGTGATTCTGTATTTATTACAATGCATATTTTTGATATAGACTTGCGAGCGAAAATTAATGGAAATACACTTAACGGATTATACATTAAAAATTATAAGGAAGATTACAGCATTCCTTTTACAGCTACCTATGGTATCTCTTCACGATTTGACAATCCTGAAAGTTCAACACAGTTTGACGGAAGCTGGCAAACCACTTTCGTAGAAAATGATAGTGTTTCTTATCCTGCTGTGGGTATTTTTAAAAAAGAAGGAGAGCTATTAACAGGTACTTTTTTAACCGAAACAGGAGATTATCGCTATTTAGAAGGATACACAAAAGACAACAAAATGAACTTATTTACTTTTGATGGTAATCATGCTTTTATGTTCAATGCTACTGTTCAAAACGATTCTTTGAAAGGGGAATTTTATTCAGGAAAAGATTATAAATCGACATTTACCGCCTATAAAGATAAAAATGCGAAACTGACCGACGCAAATAAACTTACCTATCTAAAAGAAGGATATGATAAGATTGAATTTTCCTTTCCCGGATTGGATGGTAAACCGGTAACATTAGAAGATAAAAAATACCAAAACAAAGTTGTGATGTTACAAATTTTTGGGACATGGTGTCCGAATTGCATGGATGAAACCAAGTTTTATGCAGATTGGTATGATAAGAATAAAGACAAAGACGTTGAAATTATAGGATTAGCTTATGAAGCCAAAGACGATTTTGAATATGCCAAAGCCAGGGTTGAAAAAATGAAACAAAAATATAATGTTGGTTATGACTATGTAATTGCCGGCGTGTATGATAAAACAGCAGCAGCTAAAACCTTACCTATGTTAAACCATGTTTTATCTTTTCCTACCACAATATTTATAGATAAAAAAGGAAAAGTACGTAGAATTCATACAGGCTTTTCGGGACCTGCAACAGGTAAACATTACGAAAAATTTGTTGATGATTTTAATGACTTCTTGAATCAATTAATGAATGAATAATTCCATTTTGGCTCAATATATGTACAACTATTCCAAATAAATAACATTTTTTCTTAAGAATAGCCAAAAAACGAGTTCTTAACAAAATGTTATTTTTTTTAACAATTATACAATTTCAATTGAATTGCACGTTGTTTAATTTAGGGATGTAATATTTTAGCATACCATAAAACAAATTCACGATAATGAAGCACAACAATATCTGGTTTATAGTCTTATTTTTATTCTTCTCTACTATAAGCTTTGCGCAAAAATCTGATATTTATACCAATCCATTAAAAGAATACAATCATGCAGTTGCATTGTATAATAATAGAGATTTTGCAGCATCAAAGCATTTGTTTAACAAATTGAAAAGTCAGTTTGACAATAGCTCAGAACAGAGAGCTAATTGTGAATATTATGAAGCATTTTGCACGATTCAGTTAGGCGATCAAAAAGGTGATGAAATGATGCGTAATTTTGTAGAACGATATCCCACCAGTACCAAACAAAACACTGCTTTTTTAGAAGTAGGCGATTATTATTTTAAGAATGCCAATTATGCATACGCCTTAAAATGGTATAAGAGAGTTGAAACCAGAAATCTTTCCATAGCACAAGAAGAAGATTATAATTTTAAATATGGGTACGGATTATTTGCCGTTCGTAGTTATAAACGTGCAAAAGAGTATTTTCAAAAACTGTTGACTTCCTATGAATATGGCTCTCAAGCCAAATATTATTACGGATTTATAGCCTATCAAGAAGATGATTATGACAATGCTGACAGATATTTAGGCGAAGTAGCTGACGATAAAGAATTAGGTGATGATGTACCTTATTATATGGCAAATATCAAATTCAAGACCGGTAAATTTCAGGAAGCTATTGATACCGCTGAGCCTTTTCTCGCAAAAGCGGATAGAAACCAACATTCAGAAATTTCTAAGATCATCGGTGAAAGCTATTTTAATTTAGAAAAATATGAAGAAGCCATTCCGCATCTTAAAAATTATAAAGGCAAACGTCGTAGATGGAATAATACCGATTATTATATGTTAGGTTATGCCTATTATATGCAAAAAGATTATGAAAATGCGGTAGCTCATTTTAATAAAATCATAGGTGGCGATAACGCAGTATCTCAAAATGCTTATTACCATTTAGCAGAATGTTATTTAAAGACAGACCAAAAAACAGAAGCTTTAAATGCCTTTAGAAATGCTTCTCAAATGGATTATGTAAATGATATTAAAAAAGACGCTTGGCTTAATTATGCAAAATTGAGTTATGAAATTGGCAATCCTTATAAAAGTGTACCAGATGTATTACAAGAATATTTAGATACTTATCCGAAATCAGAAGCAAAAGAAGAGATCAATGAGTTATTGATCAGTGCCTATATAACTTCTAAAGACTACGAAGGCGCCTTAAAAGCCTTAAAAGATAAAAAGGATGCCGGTAATAAAGAAGTGTATCAAAAAGTGGCTTTGTTCAGAGGTATTCAGTTATTCAATGACAATTCATTAGCCGGTGCAAAAGAACATTTTGATTTGGCAATCAATGAACCCAGAGATAATTCAATTACAGCCAGAGGCGTTTTTTGGAAAGCAGAAACTGATTATTTATTAAATAATTTTAACGATGCTTTAATCGGTTTTCAACAATATGAAGCCATGAGCAAGTCAGATACTTTGGTAGAAAATACAAGTTTAGATTATAACATTGCTTATGCCTATTTTAAGTTGAAAGATTATAATAAAGCAGGTGACCAATTTCAATCATTTATAAACTCAAATCCAGATGATGCTAATAGATTAAACGATAGTTATTTGCGTTCAGGTGATGCTTATTTTGTATCGAGTAATTATAATAAGGCAATTACTGCTTATAACAGAGTGATAGATGCAAAAGGTGTTGATATTGATTATGCACATTTTCAGCGTGCAATAAGTTATGGTTTTATTAGTAGAAATAATGATAAAATTGCTGATCTCAATAAATTTTTGGATGCATATTCTAAATCAACTTTACGAGATGACGCCTATTATGAATTAGGAAATTCGTATGTAAGAGCAGATAAAAATGATGAAGCCTTAGAGACCTATGATAATTTATTAAAGTATTACAAACGTAGTTCTTATGTGCCAAAGACCTTATTAAAACAAGGATTGATCTATTACAATACTGAAAGAGATAATCAAGCATTAGATAAATACAGACGTGTTGTAGATGAATTTCCAAATACTGATGAAGCCAAACAAGCGGTCTCTAATGCACGTCAGGTTTATGTAGATCTAGGTCGCGTTGATGAGTATGCCGATTGGGTGAAGGATATTGATTTTGTAAATGTTACTGATGCCGATCTGGATAATGATATGTATGAATCTGCCGAAAAACAATATTTACAGAATAATCGTAAAAAAGCAATTCCTGCCTTTAAGAAATATATTGAAAGATTCCCAAATGGTGTACACGCATTACAAGCTAATTTCTATTTAGCAGAATCATTATTTGCTGAAAATAAACATGCTCAAACAGAAAAATATTATAGTTATGTAATTGAACAAGAACGTAATGAATTTACTGAACAAGCTTTGTCAAGATTGGCTCAGGTCTATCTAGAAGCCGATAATTGGGCAAAAGCAATGCCTGTTTTAGAACGCTTGGAAGAGCAAGCAGATTTTCCTCAAAACATCACTTTTGCACAGAGTAATTTAATGAAAGCACATTATGAGTTAGAGCATTATGAAGATGCGGTGGCTTATGCCGAAAAAGTATTGCAAAGACCAAAACTGGGAAACAGAGTGAAATCAGACGCCAAAGTAATTATTGCACGTTCAGCTTTTAAAACAGGTGATGAAGTCAAAGCACAAGAAGCGTATGAAGAAGTTATAAAAATTGCCAAAGGCGAATTAAAAGCAGAAGCCTTGTATTATGATGCCTATTTCAAACATAAAGACGGTAATTATAAAGTGTCTAATACGGTGGTTCAAAAATTAGTAGCAGATTATTCAGCCTATAAATATTTTGGAGCAAAAGGAATGATCGTAATGGCAAAGAATTTTTATGAATTAGAAGATGCATTTCAGGCAACCTATATTTTAGAAAGTGTAATTAAAAATTTTGCAGATTATAAAGATGTGGTAAATGAAGCTAAGGCTGAATTACAAAGAATTAAAAAGGAGGAAGCAAAAACGAATGAGTCTGTAAATCCTAATGAAAATTAGATATCATCTAAATGTCATTTCTGCGCAGGCAGGAATCCATACAAAACACATATGAAAAAACAAATTTCAATACTTATACTACTTTTAATTGCATCAGTAGCTTTTTCTCAAAAAAAGAAAAAAGACACTATTGGTACAGAAGTCATTAATGTGGTAAAACCATATACGCCAACAGTTTCTGATGCATTTAAAATTAAATCATCACCAGAGATAAATGATTCAAAGATTAGTAAGAAAAAACAAATTGAATATGCTATTTTTTCTATTCCGGTAGCATCAACTTTTACGCCGGCGAAAGGAAAAGCGAAGGTGTTGCGAGTTGACCCAAGTGCTCCGGTTTACGATAATTTTATTACGGCAGGATTTGGTAATTTTTCTACACCTCAAGTAGAGGTTTTTGCACATACAAACAGCACCAGGTATAATGATTTTGGTGGATTCTTGAATTACCATTCTTCGAAAGGAGGTATTGATGGCGTAGTATTAAATGATGATTTTGTAGATACACGATTAGATCTTTTTTATAAACAAGAAGACCGTGATTTTGACTGGCAGCTAAACGGTGGACTCCGATTTCAAAAATACAATTGGTATGGTTTACCTGAACAGATCAATTTTAGTCAAAATGTAATTGACGGGTTAGCTGAAACCCAAAAATATACCAATGTTTATGTAGGAGGTAAATTAGATTATAAAGATTCTTTTTTCCAAGGAGGTACCACAGAATTGAATTATTTTACGGATGATGAAGGCAGTACAGAAGCTCATATTTTAATTCAACCAAAAATAGAATTTCCTATTGCATCAGAATATATCAATGCCAATGCAAGGTTAGAATATCTTAAAGGAGATTTCTTTCAAAATTATGATGGAACAGGCAATATAGACTACAGTTTTTTTACCATTGGGTTCAATCCTAATTTTGAAGTATTACGAGATAATTTAACCATTAATTTAGGCGCAGATATTTTGTACAGTTCCGGTTCTGCTGATGGTGAAGAAAGTAAAATTTATATGTATCCAAAAGTAACAGCTTCGTATATATTAATTGATCAGGTGCTGACTGTCTATGCCGGAGCGCTTGGCGGATTGCATCAAAATACCTATAACAGTTTCGCTAATGAAAATCCGTTTGTATCACCAACATTGAATATTAAACGGACTGACGAACAATACAATGCATTTGTAGGTTTTAAAGGAAAGTTAGCCTCAAATGTTGGTTATAACTTTAAAGGTTTCTATAGAAGCGAAAAAGACAAACCCTTATATAAGTTAAATCCCACAAAAACAGAAGGTAATATTATCGTTACTAAAGGTTATGAAGCAGGAAATTCATTTCAAGTGTTATATGATAATATTAAAACATTAGGAGGCTTTGCTGAAATAAGTGTCGATTTTTCTGCAGCATTGAAGTTTGGTGGAAATATAGAGGTAAATAGCTACAATATAGATAATCAAGCAGAAACATGGAACTTACCTGCACTAAAAGCATCGGCTTTTGCAAATTATAATCAAGACAAATGGTTTGCAGGCGCTAATTTATTTTTTGTTGGAGAACGTAAAGATGAATTAACGTTTCAAACACCGGTTCTTACCACTATAGACGAAGTGTTAACCTTAGGTAATTATGTAGATCTAAATTTGAATGGAGGTTATAAATTCACTGATAAATTAACAGCTTTTATCAAGGTAAATAATGTGTTTAGCAGTAGCTATCAAAAATATGCTAATTTTAATGTACAAGGTTTGCAAGTGTTTGGCGGACTAACCTATAAGTTCGATTTGTAAAACAAATCGAATCCTGTCCCGATAGCTATCGGGATGGTTTCAGGATCTCATGAAGCTAGTCAGAGCTTCACTTTAAGTGAAGCCCCGACTACTAATATTTTTATGCCATTTTGAGTGGGGTTAAGGTTTTACCCTAATATCATTTGTTAATTGAGTGAAATTTATTATATAAATGATATGTACCCTTTTTACTTAACGCTACTCATTATGGTTTTTATTGATAAATTTCTTCCCAAAACTCGCTATAAAAATTAGAAGTTTCTAATAAGGTTTGATGATCTCCTTGTGAGGTTATGATGCCATCTTCCAACACATAAATTCTATCAGCCATATTTTTTAAGGTATGCAATCTATGAGAGATAAATAATACAGCGATATCATTTTTTAGTTTAGATAGCAAATTCATGGTGAATTTTTCAGTATTTCTATCCATTGCAGAGGTTGCTTCGTCTAATAGTAAAAATTGTGGTTTTTTATAGAGTACCCTTGCTAATGCAATAATTTGCTTTTGACCACCGGAAAGGTTAATACCTTCTTCACCAAGCAGTGTTGCATAACCTTGAGGTAATTCAGTTATAAATTTTTCAAAACCATATTCTTGGCAGAATTTTATAACATTTTCAGGATTATCTTCTTCTCCAAGTAATATATTATCAAGTACATTACCTGAAAAAATATGAATGTCTTGTGGAATGACACCAACTAAGTTTCTCCAATGTTCTGTTGAAATATCCTTTAATTCAAATTGATTATTAATTGTGATATTTCCGTTTTCAAAAGAATAAAATTGTTGTAAAATTTGCCCCAGCGTACTTTTACCACTTCCACTCTCGCCAACAACAGCAATAAATTCTCCTTTTTTTACTTGTAAATTGATGTTCTTTAATAATTGACTTCTGCCTGCAAATCGAAAAGACAAATTCGTAATTTCTAATGATTCAAATTTATCTAGTTCTAATGAACCTTTTTGTTCTTTTTCAATAGAAGCAAATTCAAACATTCTGTTAAAAGCGATCTTTGCTTCATTTATAGGTATCGCTATTAAAGCCAAATTGGTAATACTTGGTAATAAAGAACCTGCAATACCTAAAACAGCCATTAGCTCACCCAATGTCATGGTGTTTTCATAAACGAGAAATGAAGTGTAAGATAATATTGCTATTAAAAACAAAACACTTGCTATACCTGAAAATAAGGCCAACCGGATATTTATTTTTCCGAGACTGAAAATTTTATCTTGAAAATTGCCATAAATAAGCTGATTTATCTTTTGAAATAAAGATTGCCTGTTAAAATTTTTAATACTTGCAATACCTTGCATAGAAGTAATATAATTACTTTCACTATGGGCATAACTTTGCATCACTTCTTTTTGAGCTTTGATAATCCTTTTATTAAAACTATAAATGATTAAAAAATAAAAAGGTAAACTTATCAAGGCTATAACACCAACTTGCCAAGAATAATAAAACAAAAATCCAAAAGATATCAGTGTGACTAAAATATCAATTACAAAATTACTAGCAATTAATTTTATAACACGTTGTACCCTACCGGTATCATTTAATCTTGCTACTAATTCTCCTATTTTTCTGGTATCAAAAAAAGGTTTAGGTAAATGTAATAATGAACTATAAAAAGTGTCAATAATTCTCTTAACGTAGAAAAACCTACTCTAACTAATAACAAAAAAGCTAATAAGCCGATGCCAGTAATAAGTTTGGAGCTATTTTGAGAAGGTAATATATCATCTATCAATTTTTGTGAAAAAATTGCCATTGCCATTCCTAATAATGCTACTGCTATACCAAAAACAACACTAATACCTAATAATTGATAATCTTTTTTAAGCAGGTTTAAAAACCATTCTTTTTTAGATTTCTTAGTTTCAACAGCTTTTATAAAATTTTCATTTGGTGTGAGGGTTAAACAAGTTTTTGATTTCCAAATTTTCTCTAGTGCTGATTTTGTATAAGTGGTTATTCCTTTTGCTGGGTCACCAATTTTAAATTTACCATTTTCAAAACCATAACACACGAGGTAATGTTGTAAACGCTCATCAATAACCACATGTAAAATTAATGGTTCTTTATGGTCTATCAATGCTTGTATATCAGCTTCGTTACCACTTGCTGTAAAGCCTAAATTATTTGCTGCTTGGTACAAACCTAATAATGTAGTGCCTTGCTTTGTTGTACCACTTAGTTCGCGTAATTTTTCTAAAGAATTATCACCCTTATAATATTGAATTACAGAAAGTAAACACGCCACACCGCAGTCAGATTGGTCTTGTTGTAGTACTAGAGATTTATTGAGTAATTTTTTAGACACAGATTTCACTAATTTTCACAGATTATTTAGTTTCTTCTCTTTGGGAATCTTGCCTGTCGGCAGACTGGGACGGAAGATAGGATATTACCTTTTCAATTTTAGTAGCCCCTTTAAATTTTTGTATGAGCTGATTCTCTTTACTATATAAAACCATAAACGGAATACTTTTAGCATCAAATAATTCAGCAAAAAGCAATGATGAATCTTCTAAGAAAATAATGTTCTCATAGTTTACTAAATGATATTTTTCAGCAAAGGCTTTAATGCCTTCTGATTCTTCAAATGAAACAAGCAATAGTTGCACATTTTTTAATTGTTCTATACTTTCTTGAATTTGTTTTGCTTCTGCATGGCAAAATTCACATTCACTGTTAAAATAGATAAAAAGCTTGGGTAGTGTTTCACTTACTTCATTTTGAGTAAATGCCTCTCCATTTAGTGTTTTAAAAGAAAATTCTGGTATGGTTTTAATACGTTCAGCTACTTCTTTTTTATGGTTTAATTTATTACCAATACTAAACCCCAAATAGCCAATAATGCTGATAAGTACTATACCAATAATTATTTTTAGCTGTTTTTTCATAAACGCTAATTTCACGGATTATCACTAATTTTTTACATTTTGCTTAGAGTCCCTTCCCTTTGGATTAACAAAATTAAAACACTGCTTTAATTGAAGTTACCGAG
>JAKISU010000172.1 GCA_021648445.1 Flavobacteriaceae bacterium | reverse complement strand
AAAGTAATCTTTGGCTTTATTTTCAAATGAAAAATTTAATATATTTTTCCCGATATAGAGCTTCAAAAAATAAAAATGGAATACTAGAAAATCTAAATCCCCTTTTTTAAGGCTCGACTAAATAATTGAAAATAATAGCTTTTGTTTTAATAATTCAATCAGTATCTTTGCACTTCATAAATTTTGAAGAAATGCAACAAAGTATTGCTGAATTATTACAGTCTGATCAATTTTTACAAGAAGTACACTTAAAAGGCTGGGTACGTACTTTTAGAGCCAATCGTTTTATTGCGGTAAATGATGGTTCTACTATCAACAATATACAATGTGTTATCGATTTTTCAACTACTGATGATACGCTTTTAAAGCGTATCACAACCGGTGCTGCTATTGCAGTTACGGGAATATTGATTGAAAGTCAAGGCAAAGGGCAATCTGTTGAAATACAGGTGAATGAAATAGAAATTTTAGGCGATTCTAATCCTGAAGAATATCCTATACAACCAAAAAAACACAGTTTTGAATTTTTACGTGAAAATGCTCATTTAAGAGTTAGAACCAACACTTTTAGTGCTGTAATGCGTGTACGTTCTGCATTATCTTTTGCTGTACATAAATATTTTACTGAAAACGGATTTTACAATTTACACACACCTATTATTACGGGTTCTGATGCTGAAGGAGCCGGAGAAATGTTTCGAGTTTCTACATTAGACCCTAATAATATACCAAAGAATGAGGATGGTGAAATAGATTACAGTCAAGATTTTTTTGGCAAAGAAACCAATCTCACGGTTTCCGGTCAGTTAGAAGCTGAAACCTATGCGATGGCACTAACTAAAGTATATACTTTCGGACCCACATTTAGAGCAGAAAACTCGAATACTACACGTCATTTAGCCGAATTTTGGATGATAGAACCTGAAGTGGCTTTTATGGATTTAAATGGGAATATGGATTTAGCTGAAGATTTTATCAAAGCTGTTATCAAATACGTATTAGAAAACTGTAAAGATGATCTGACGTTTTTAGATGAACGTTTTACTAAAGAAGAAAGTACCAAACCTGCACAACAACGGAGTGAAATGTCTTTATTAGAAAAGTTGAATTTTGTAGTAGAAAATAATTTTAAGCGTGTTACTTATACTGAAGCAATAAATATTTTAAGAAACTGCAAACCAAATAAGAAAAAGAAATTCCAGTACCTCATTGATGAATGGGGAACAGACCTGCAAAGTGAGCATGAGCGTTATTTGGTAGAAAAACATTTTAAATGTCCTGTAATATTATTTGACTATCCTGCTAACATAAAAGCGTTTTATATGCGTTTAAATGATGATGGCAAAACAGTCAGAGCAATGGATGTATTATTTCCGGGAATTGGTGAAATTGTTGGCGGCTCACAACGTGAAGAGCGTTATGATGTATTGAAAGAAAAAATCAAGGCATTAGATATTGATGAAAAAGAGCTGTGGTGGTATTTAGATTTACGAAAATTCGGAACAGCAATTCATTCAGGATTCGGTTTAGGTTTCGAACGTTTAGTACAATTTACAACGGGAATGGGTAATATTAGAGATGTCATACCGTTTCCTAGAACACCTCAGAATGCGGAATTTTAAATTGAATCTTTAATCTCCCTCAGCGCGTCATTTCTAGCGCCCCGAGAATTCGGGAGAGAGGTGAAGGGTTTTTATTGTATAATATTCTTTTTTTGTATCTTTAAATAAAAAGGTACTAAATTAAAGATCTCGCTGATCCCGATAGTTATCGGAGCGGGATTAGTTCGACTTCTAAAAAAATTAAAATTAATTTTTTAGAGTCTCACAAATAATCTAGAATTAATTAATGTTAAAACAAAGTTTACAATATAAATTATTACAGAAGTTATCTCCTCAGCAAATTCAGTTGATGAAGTTAATTCAATTACCTACACAGGCTTTTGAGCAAAAAGTAAAACAAGAAATTGAAGAAAATCCTGCTTTAGATAGTGGTAAGGAAAATAATGATGATGCTGATAGTGATTTGCAAAATGAACTTGACGATGCCGGTACTGAAACTATTGAAACAGAAGTGAATATTGACGAGTATTTAAGTGATGATGAAACACCTAGCTATAAATTACAAAGTAATAATTATAGCAGTGATGATGATGAAAAAAATATACCTTATGCAGCCGGTATCTCTTTTAATCAATATTTAAAAAGTCAGCTGAATACTTTTCGCTTAGATGAAAACGAACGGCAAATTGCCGAGTTTTTAGTTGGCAGTATTGATGGTAGTGGTTATATAAGAAGACCTCTTGAAGATATTGTTGATGATTTGGCTTTTTCTGAAAATATCTTTATAGAAGAAAAAGAAGTAAGAAAAATGTTAGGTTACGTTCAACAACTTGACCCGGCTGGTGTTGGTGCACAAAGCCTTGAAGACTGTCTGTTAATTCAATTAAAAAGAAAATCAGAATCGTCAAGCAGAAAATTAGCTATTTCAATCCTCGAAAAATCTTTTGACCATTTTGTTAAAAAGCACTATAAAAAACTCATACAAAAGTTTGATATTACCGAAGATAAATTAAAAGAGGTCATAAACGAAATTGCGAAATTGAATCCAAAACCAGGTGGTTCGTATTCTAGTAATACTAAAATAGTTGAACAGATTGTACCAGATTTTTCTATTCGAATAATTGAAGATAAACTAGACTTAACGCTAAACTCGCGTAACGCTCCTGAACTACATATTTCGAATGAATATAATAATATGTTAAAGGGTTATGCTGCCTCAAAAGACAAATCGAAATCACAAAAAGATGCTGTGATGTTCATTAAACAAAAGTTAGATGCTGCTAAATGGTTTATTGATGCCATAAAACAACGCCAGCAAACTTTATTGTTGACTATGAATGCTATTATGCATCGTCAAGAGGAATATTTTTTAACAGGAGATGAGCGGAAACTAAGACCAATGATATTGAAAGATATTGCTGATAAAATTCATATGGATGTTTCAACAGTTTCCAGAGTTGCAAATAGCAAATATGTTGACACACCATATGGCACAAAACTAATTAAGGAATTCTTTTCAGAATCAATGAAAAATGATCAAGGTGAAGATATTTCAACCAGAGAAATTAAAAAGATCCTACAAACAATTATTGAAGTAGAAAATAAGAAAAAACCATTAACTGATGATAAACTCTCGGTATTACTAAAAGAAAAAGGGTATTTAATTGCACGAAGAACGGTCGCAAAATATAGGGAGCAATTGAACATACCGGTGGCTAGATTACGTAAAGAAATTTAAATTTATTACCTCTCGACTCGACTGCTCTCGATAGTTATCGGGATGAGGAGACAAAATACCTAATTTATCAATTGTCAAGTTGAGCATTACCGAGAGCTAAAGTATACTTTGGTTCGAAGGTAGAAGTGAAGCTTGTCGAGACCTTAATATCATCTATGAAATTTTATAAATTCATTTCTTATGTTCTACATCCGGTGCTTATCCCAATTATTAGTACACTCTTATATTTTATTATAATTCCAAATCATATTCCGAAAGAATTTGCTTATCAGATTTTAAGCATTATTTTTGTTACAACTTATATAGTTCCAATTTTGCTATTGTACTTTTTAAAAAAGGTAAAATTAATTGAAAGCTACCATTTGTCAAGTATTGATGAGCGTAAATTTCCAATTCTATTTTTTGCATTATTATCGCTCTTATTGGGTAAATTATTGCTAAAAGCTAATACTATTAATCTATTAGCCCTCTCCTTTTTTGGAATTACACTGGCATCAAGTATCGTTTACATACTGTTTTTTGCTAAAATAAAAACAAGCTTACATACCTTAGGTATTGGTGGGTTAATTGGTTTTATAGGCATTATCAGTTATCAATATCAATTGAATTTATTGTTGTTATTAATCTTTTTATTTTTACTCTTTGGTTTTATTGCCACTTCTCGGTTAAAGTTGAAAGCACATTCAATGAATGAAATATTTATTGGTTTTTTTATTGGGTTTTTCACTCAGATAATTGTGTATATATCTTATACGTTTTAGTCAAAACAAAAATAAACATATGTTTTAAATGAAAAATGTCATTCCCGTGTAGACTGGAATGGCAGGGCTTTTTAGTACAAAACTTTCTATGCTAACGTGAGTTCGATATAACTATTTTCTTAAACAACTAACAGTTAGTATTTTAAACGCGAAATGAAAATTTTAATGTCTCCTTGAGCCTTTCGTCAAGCTTTGCTTGCTACCTTCACAGCAAAATATGTTTTACTGCTCTGTAATGCTCAAGATAAACTAAAGTCGAAAGGTTTTTAAATAGTTCTTCCCGAGTACTCGGGACGCTCGAACAGACAAAGTGCTAATAATCAATATTTTGCATTATTAACTAAATTTCTATCATATAACAAATCACGTTACACTTTGATAATCAAGCAATAAAGATTCTGTTCGTTTTTTGTCCTTTTTTAATTGTTTTAGTTTTTTTAATAAATACTCTTCTTTATTTTTAGTTAAATA
>JAKISU010000171.1 GCA_021648445.1 Flavobacteriaceae bacterium | reverse complement strand
TGAAAGTTTTACTGTAAAATCAACAGATTCTCACTACATTTTAAATATAAATTTCTCAAAAAAGATAAAATTGGGTTCTTGTTTTTTGAGAAAACTAAAAAAATCAATTTTTAGAACCCGCCTTAAGTCAAAATTGGCTAATAATGTAGCATGAATAATGACGATACTTCCTGAAAGAACTGCAATGACTTTTTTATCAGAAGATGATACTCTTAAATTATGAAAAATTGGGATAACTCCAAGTTTATTAATGTCCTTTATGTTTTCATCAGAGGTGTTTAAAAACTCTTTTCTAATGTAATCAGTTAGAATAACAGCTCTTAAATCTTCTTTCAGATTCTTGTATTCAGAAGCTATAATACTAACTATGCTTTTTAATTTACTTGGGCTGTTAGATAAAGATATGTAAACCTCCTTATTGCCAATTAGGTTTATTTTATTTTTATCATAAATATTTAATCGTTTTAATTTTTTTTCGAGTGATAATAAATAGTCTTCATTTTCGTATAATTGTTGTCTATCGTTTATTAAAAGATTTTGAAGTAAAATTTCAACCCAATTATTAGTGAGCTCAGGAAATTGTATTTTTTCATTTTTATCAAACCCTAAAATTTCCAATTTTTCAAAAGGAATAATTTTCCCACTGGCATTTAAGAAAATTAGAATTGCTGAAAAAAACTCAGAATTGCTATAAAGCTCATCTAAAGACTGTCTCGGGTCGCTATAAAACCTATGATTTTGAAGGAAAGAGATAAATTGAGAATCTTTCTTAAGAATATCAATAAAAGTGGTAATTTTTCTTCTAAAATCTACAATAAAATTGATTTCTACATCTTCAGGTTTGGATAGATAAACAAAATCTTGATGTGGACACAGATCACCTTCCTTAACCAAATCAGGAGTTGCAATTTCATCATCTATTTCTCCGCAAAGTTTAAAATACTTTGTTATTTCTGCAGTTTCACTGTCATAAGGAGGAGTGGCTGTTAATGCAACTACTGTGAGTGCTTTACTATTTTTTAAATCATACAAGCTTTCCCACCATGCATTTTTTAGATGATGTGCTTCATCTAACACCAATACTTCAAGTCCTTGCTCTTGAAAATATTCGAAATATTTTTCTTTGTTTTCAAAAGTTTTATAAAAAGCATGCAAAGATTGATAGGTAGTAAAAGTAATATCTGAAAGAGATTTAATGTTAAATGAATATTCTTTAAAAGAGTTATTTTTTGTAAAAAAGTTTTGTAACCTATCTTCCCATTGATTTCTTATAGTAATTGTTGGTGCTAATACCAATGCTTTTTTTCCGAGTTGTTTGATAATTTCAATTCCTAAAATAGTTTTTCCTGATCCGGGAGGAGCAATAACATGAAAATGATTATCAGAAATATGAGAAGAAAAATTCTTTAAAAAAGTTTCTTGATAGCTTCTCCAAGAAAATGAAAATTTTAGATTTTTAAATAGAGGGCTCAAACCTGATAAATAATTATTGATACTTAAATTTTGAAAAACTACAATTACTAAAAAGAATATTTTCTTCTTAAAAAAGGAGTATTATAAATTTTTACAATATACATAGAAGTATTGAAAGCATCTTAATGAGTTTACCGCCTCATATACAGTGGATATATGACCATCATCCTGAAAAAGGTAGTGAGGAAGAGAAATTGATTCAGGTTTTAGAAGACCCTAAAGATTGGGTATAAGGGATTTAATAAAAATGTTAAATTTTTGATACTTATCTATTAAAGTTATATAAATAGTTGATTTTTTAATAATTTGACAATTATCTATAAGATTAATTTTTTAATTTGATTTTTTCACATCTTAATATTTCTTAACTTTGCACCTCTAAAATACAATTTATCAATGGCTAAATTTGAATTAAAATTGCCTAAAATGGGTGAAAGTGTTGCCGAAGCTACGATCATTGCATGGTTAAAAGAAGTTGGTGATACTATTGAGTTAGACGAAGCAATTGTTGAAATTGCAACTGATAAAGTTGATTCAGAAGTACCTAGTGAAGTAGAAGGCATTTTGGTTGAAAAACTATTTAATGTTGATGATGTAGTTGAGGTCGGACAAACATTGGCAATTATTGAAACTAGTGCTAATGGTGTTTCTGAAGAAGTAGCAATTGAAAAACCGGTAATTGTAGAAGATAAAACGCCAGTTGAAGCTATTAAAGTTAAAGAACCTGTTCAACAGGTAAAAGAAAATATTGTTCCTATTGAAAATTCACCTTCCGGTAGATTTTATTCTCCATTGGTAAAAACCATTGTAAAAAAAGAAAATATCTCTATGGATGAACTGGAAACCATTATTGGTACCGGTAAAGACAATAGAGTTACTAAAAATGATATTTTAGCATATATTAAAAATAGAGGGACTACGTCTAAAACACCTATGTCTCCTCAAGCGCTCCCGAAACATCGGGAGAGAGGTCAATCTATTGAAGTTGAAAAACCTAAAATAGTTACACCAATTTCTGTAAATGGCGAAGATGAGATCATTGAAATGACCAGAATGGGCAAATTAGTTGCACATCATATGGTTGCCTCTGTACAAACTTCTGCACATGTACAATCATTTATTGAAGTTGATGTTACAAAAATTGTGAATTGGCGAAATAGAATAAAAGACAAATTCTTCGAAAGAGAAGGTGAAAAAATTACGTTTACACCCATCTTTATGGAAGCGATTGCTAAAACAATAAAAGATTTTCCGATGATTAATATTTCTGTTGATGGCGATACAGTTATCAAGAGAAAAAATATCAATTTAGGAATGGCAGCATCCTTAGCAGACGGTAATTTAATAGTTCCTGTAATTAAAAATGCAGATCAGTTGAATTTGGTAGGAATGACCAAAGTAGTCAATGATCTGGCATTACGTGCCAGAACAAATCAGTTAAAACCTGATGATATTCAAGGAGGTACCTATACCGTTACTAATGTAGGAAGTTTTGGCAGTATTATGGGTACACCAATTATCAATCAACCACAAGTGGCTATTTTAGCCTTGGGTGCCATTAGAAAAGTGCCTGCGGTTATAGAAACTTCTGAAGGTGATTTTATCGGTATTCGTCATAAAATGTTCTTGTCACATTCTTACGACCACAGAGTGGTGAATGGTGCGCTAGGCGGTATGTTTATCAAGCGTGTAGCTGAATATTTGGAAGGTTTTGATGTAAATAGAGCGTTTTAAGATAGTTAAATTATAAAAAGTATTCAGGTAATTTTGAGCATTTTTTTGAGTAGAATTATAGGTACGCTTATCGGTGTGTGTAAGATTTCGTTGCGTGGTTAAGCGACAAATTTAGTGAAAATCAACCGACTTGAAAATCCGATAGAATTTTCCTAAGTAAGCCAAAACCTAGCAATGAATTTTACACGGTGTTGGCAATCCGTTGTTATTTTTCGATTATGGTTTTTCATTCCACCAATATTAAAGAGAATGAGTTTAAATTCTAATATTATGAAACTCAAACACACGCAACCAGTATAGTACATATTTACGTTTTATTTATTGTCATTTTTTTTGTTCAGTTTTCATTTTCAAATCAGACAATTTCTTTTCAAAAGAATCATATTGAACGTTTAAATAATCGAGTTTTGTATTTAGAGAATCGAGTTTTTTCTCAACGACAATTAATCGATTCGTTAAGGACTTATTCTCTTTCATTTGATAAACACTAAATAAAAGAACGATGAAAGCAATTAAATATCCAATCCAATTTTCATTATACCATTTTTTTTCTTTAGGTTTTAAAGATTTTTCAAACTCATTAAATCCTTTTTCAGATTCTTTTAAGTTAATCCCTTTTGGTGTTAATCTATATAACCCGTCTGAATCTTTAATATATTCAAATAAGTCATATACTTCGCCTAAAGATTTTATTTCCACAAATAAATATCCTTGCTCGTGTTCATTATATTCTCTATGTCTTGCGAGTATTTCTTTGATACTAAAATATGATACGTTTTCTATATCTTCTATGACAATATCTAAGACTTTTATAGTTTCTTCTTTGCTATATATTTTCATAGGAATGGTTCGGTTTGTTAATGGTTGCCAACGTAAGGATATGGTTGCGTTTTAATAAACTATATCCACTGATAAGCGAAGCTAGCTGAAATTAAGTTAAGAAGCAAACTAAATTATGATTCAGCTTTGATGTCTTTCCGTAATTATGTTTATAAAATAAAAGTCAAAAAGAGTTCAAGAATAAACAGCGACAAATTATATTTTTGGTTTTTAAACTTAACTAAATGTCACCTCAAGCGGAGTCGAGAGGTAAATTATGAAAACCTATTATATATATATACTAAAATGTAGTGATGGTTTATTATATACCGGATTTACCAATAATCTATCAAGAAGAGTGAATGAACATAATTTTAGTTTAAACAAATTTAGCCATCCCCCGAAAAACACATTCAATAAACTGTTAAGTATTGATTTTATTGATATTTTAAGGTGATTTAAAATTGGAAAACTGTTTTAAAAGTTGTATTTTGTTATTGCAAAAAAAGCAAA
>JAKISU010000024.1 GCA_021648445.1 Flavobacteriaceae bacterium | reverse complement strand
AGGAGAACCACAGAAGATATTAGTTTTTCAAAGCAACTTATTTTCTTGATTATTGTCAAAATTAAACCCATTTAATAGGGTTAACAGAGTGTTTTGTTTAAATTTGAAAAACTTTCGGATGGAAGTGTTAGAAAAGGTATTATTTGGCACACGCAAGGAAGTGGGAAGACAGCACTAGCTTATTATAATGTGCAATTTTTAACCGACTATTTTCAAAAACAAAATATCATTCCAAAATTTTATTTTATTGTAGATAGGTTGGATTTATTAACACAAGCAAAGCGTGAATTTTCTGCTAGAGGATTAACTGTTCATACCGTAAATTCTCGTAATGAATTTACTGCCGATATTAAATCTAAAGCTGCTCTACATAACGATAGAGGAAATGCAGAAATTACAGTAGTAAATATTCAAAAATTTTCTGAAGATGCACAAGTAGTAAGCACCCAAGATTATGATATTAACATACAACGCATCTATTTTTTAGATGAAGTACACAGAAGTTATAATCCTAAAGGAAGCTTTTTAGCCAACTTAGAAGAATCAGATAAAAATGCCATCAAAATTGGCTTAACAGGAACACCATTATTAGGTACAGAATATAATTCTAAAACATTGTTTGGTGATTATATTCATAAATATTATTACAATGCATCCATAGCTGACGGTTATACACTTCGATTAATTAGAGAAGAAATAGAAACCAATTACAAAATGGTTTTAGAAAAGGCTTTAAAAGAAATTGAAGTTTTAAAAGGGAATATTTCTAAAAAAGATATTTTTGCTCACCCTACTTTTGTAGAACCAATGTTAGACTATATTGTAAAGGATTTTGAGCAATTTCAGTTCTTAAATTCTGACAATTCTGTTGGTGCTATGGTAGTTTGTGATAGTGCAGATCAAGCAAAAATGCTCTTTGAAATTTTTAATACCAAATACGCAAGTAATACAACCATCCCAGAAGATTTACATTTAGCAGCCGAAGAAGATTTAAGTTATGGTAAAAAACAAAAAGAGAGTTATAAGATTAAAACCACGGCTTTAATTTTACATGATGTTGGTACAAAACAAGATCGTAAAGATCAAGTAGAAGCTTTTAAAGATGGGAAAATTGACCTCTTATTTGTCTATAATATGTTACTCACTGGTTTTGATGCCAAACGTCTTAAAAAATTATATATAGGTCGTGTAGTTAAAAAACATAACTTATTACAAACCTTAACCCGAGTAAACAGAACCTACAAAGACTATCGGTATGGCTTTGTAGTAGATTTTGCAGATATAAGAAGTGAATTTGACAAAACCAATAGAGCTTATTTCGATGAATTACAAGATGTTTTGGGTGATGAAATGGAACATTACACCAATATCTTTAAATCTAAAGAAGAAATAGAGGAAGAACTATCAGATATTAAGGAAACATTATTCCGTTTTGATATGCATAATTTAGAACTCTTCTCGCAACAGATTTCTAAAATATCAGACCGTAAACAAATGCTACAGATAGTAAAATCTTTGGGTAATGCTAAAAGTTTATATAATCTTATTCGTTTGTTTGGGCATTATGAATTGTTAGAAAAACTCGACTTTAAAAAATTTGCTATATTATACAGGGTAGCAAATGATCATTTACAATTACTCAATCAAAAAGAAACACTTGAAAAAAGTATAGATGCTACCAATTTATTAAATGTTGCTTTAGAAGATATTGTGTTTTTATTCACTAAAATAGGTGAAGAAGAACTTATTTTAGCCGATAAACTAAAAGATACATTACGAAAAACCCGAGAAGCTTTAGCTGATAATTTTGATAAAAAAGACCCTGAATTTATTAGTTTATATGAAGAATTGGAACGGTTATTCAAGAAAAAGAAACTTAATGAGGTTACACAAGATGAAATGAAAGCCAATATTGGTGCTTTAAAAGAAATCCATAAAAAAATTATGGAATTGAATAGGCAGAATAATCTTTTAAAGGCAAAATACAATAACGACCCTAAATATTGTAGGATTCATAAACGATTATTAGAAAAAGGAGGGTTAACCAAACGAGAGAGTCAATTATTTGAAGCCTTACAGATGGTTAAAAATGAAGCAGATACTCACGTTATACAAAACAGTAAATTATTAGAAAATGATGGCTATTTTGATAAAATGATGATTAAACTAATTATCCATCAATTTGTAACAGAAAATAATATTGACTTAAACCCTGAAACCTCTAAATTCATCAATAATATAGTAGTAGAGGAATATATAAACGAATTTTACGGACGTACAGCATAAATGACAACAACAGCACAATTTCAAACCAAAGTAAAAGATTTAATAGATAGCCTAAAGGGTATCTGTTCTAATTATGGATTGGGTAATGATGGAGATGAATACAAAATCATCACGCAAGTATTTCTATACAAGTTTTTGAATGATAAGTTTGCTTACGAAGTGAAGCAACTGCATCCAGAGTTAGCAAAAGTCGAAAAATGGCAAGATGCTATTGAAAAATTATCCGATGAAAAGTATGAAATGCTAACACTAGAACTTAGTGCGGATACGGCAGTATTGCAACGGCATCATTTTATTGCTCATTTATTTGACAATCAAAATAAACCAGATTTTGCCAAAACTTTTGACGATACCTTAATGGATATCGCACGTATTAATAATGAAATTTTCTCGGTAAAAACTACAGGAGGCTCAAAAGAACCTTTATTTGAACGCATTACAGAAATTGTTGAAACTGCAGAACGTAACGCCTTTGCAAAAGCAATTATTAATAAACTTATTCACTTTAGTTTTGAACGCATTTTTAATGAAAAATACGATTTTTACGCAACTATTTTTGAATACCTAATCAAAGATTATAATAATGATAGTGGTGGAACTTATGCAGAATATTACACGCCCCATGCTGTAGCTAAAATTATGGCTTCTATCTTGGTAACCGAAAAAGTACAAGATAAAACCTGCTATGACCCCAGTGCGGGAAGTGGTACGCTGCTTATGAATTTAGCCCATGCCATAGGTGAAGATAAATGCACCATTTACTCACAAGATGTCTCTAAAAAATCTTCAAAACTATTACGTTTAAATCTAATTCTAAACAATTTAGTACACTCTTTACAAAATGTAGTTCGTGGGAATACCATTTTATCACCATACCATAAAGACAAAAACGGAAAACTACAAAAGTTTGATTATATCGTATCAAACCCACCTTTTAAGCTTGATTTTAGTGAGTATAGAGACGATTTAGATACCAAAGAAAACAACGACCGATTTTTTGCAGGCATACCAAAAATACCAAACAAGAAAAAATCAGGAATGGCAATTTATGCTTTGTTTTTACAGCATATTATACATAGTTTAAACAAAAACGGTAAAGCCGCCGTAGTAGTACCTACAGGTTTTATTACTGCCCAAACGGGCATAGACAAAAGGGTACGTCAAAAAATGGTTGAAAGTAAAATGTTGGCAGGTGTAGTAAGCATGCCATCTAATATTTTTGCCACTACAGGAACAAATGTATCTATTGTATTTTTAGATAAAAAGAATAAAGGTGATGTTGCTTTATTAGACGCGTCTAATTTAGGCACAAAAATAAAAGAAGGGAAAAATCAAAAAACCGTTTTAAGTGCAGATGAAGAACAACTTATTATTGATACTTTTAATAATAAAGAAGCTAAGGAAGGTTTATCGGTTGTAGTAAGTTATGAGGATATTAAAACCAAAAACTACTCCTTAAGTGCAGGACAATATTTTGAAGTAAAAATTGAATATATTGATATTAGCCACGAAGAGTTTACCAAAAAAATGGATAATTTTACAAGTAACTTAGATCATCTTTTTGCCGAAAGTAAACAATTGGAAAAAGAGATAAAACAAAATTTAAAAGAGTTGAGATATGAGTGATTTATCAAAAAATAATTTGCTGGTCTCTGACTTAAAAAAGATCATTGAAAGCGGTAAAAATCAAATTGCTCAAACGGTAAATGTAACCCTTATAGCAACTTATTGGCATATCGGAAAGCGTATAAACAATGAAATATTACAAAATAAACGTGCCGAATACGGAAAACAAATTGTCTCTACACTGGGTAGAGAGTTGACAGAGACCTATGGGAAAGGGTTTTCTGCTAAATACTTACGTAAAATGATGCGTTTTAACGAAGTATTTATAGATTTTACAATTGTCGCATCAGTGATGCGACAATTGAGTTGGACACATTTCACTAAAATAATTCACCTTAAAACAACTCTTGAACGTGAGTTTTATGTACAAATGTGCCGTATAGAACATTGGAGTGTACGTACACTCCAAAAAAAAATAGACAGTATGCTTTTTGAACGGACTGCTATTAGTAAAAAACCCGAAGAATTAGCAAAATTAGAACTCAAACAATTAAAAGAAGAAAATATACTTTCGCCAGATTTAGTTTTTAGAGACCATTATGTACTCGATTTTTTAAACCTAAAAGATACCTATTCTGAAAATGATTTAGAAACAGCCATTTTACGAGAAATAGAAAAGTTTCTATTAGAATTAGGTACTGGGTTTACTTTTGTAAATAGGCAAAAGCGGATGACTATTGATAATGAAGATTTTTATCTCGATTTACTATTTTATCATAGAAAATTAAAACGATTAATTGCCATAGAACTAAAATTAGGAAAGTTTAAGGCGAGCTATAAAGGGCAAATGGAGCTTTACCTGCGTTGGCTAGAAAAACATGAGACCGAAACTGACGAAGAAAAACCCATAGGTTTAATACTCTGTGCAGAAGGCAACCATGAACAAATAGAATTATTGCAACTAGACAATGCCAATATAAAAGTAGCCGAATATATTACTAAATATTTACCCAAAAAATTACTGGCAAAAAAATTACACCAATTTACCAAAATTGCTAAAATGCAAATGGCTAATAAAGCAGGTATTAATTATAAAGAATTGAAGGGTGAATAGTTTTAAATTAAAGGATTTAATAAAAATTCATAATGGGACAAAGTATTCTCATCTTCAAAGTGGTAATGTCCCTTTATATGGTAGTGGAGGTCTTATGTCTTATGTCAACGCCTTTCTTTATGATGGTGAAGTTATTCTTCTTCCTCGAAAAGGAACTTTATCAAACATAATGTATTTTAATGGTAAGATTTGGACTGTTGATACAATGTATTATGCTACAACTAATCAGAAAGTTAATCCATATTATCTTTATTGTTATTTATCAATTCTTAACCTCAAACATTTAGATTCAGGTTCTACTCTACCAAGTATGACTAAATCTGCCTATGACAATTTAGAAATTAAACTACCAAGTCTTGATACTCAACAAATAATCGCCAATGTTCTATCAAATTTAGACACCAAAATAGAACTCAACGGCAAAATAAACCAAGAATTAGAGACTATGGCAAAAATGCTTTATGATTATTGGTTTGTACAGTTTGATTTTCCAGATAAAAATAGCAAACCTTATAAAAGTAATGGCGGTAAAATGGCTTATAATGAAGAGTTAAAACATGATATTCCTAAGGGTTGGGAAGTTAAGAAGTTAGTTGAAATAGAAAATAATATTATAACAGGGAAAACACCTTCAACTAAAAAACATGAATATTTCAATGGTGAAATTCCTTTTATTTGTATCGGAGATGTCAGGGGTAATATGCATATTGTAAAAACAGAAATGCTACTTTCAGGTTTAGGTGCTAACTCTCAAGAAAATAAATTTATTCCTAAAGGTGCAATTTGTGTTACATGCATTGCAACTGTTGGATTAGTTGCTTTTGCTAGTGAAAACTCACAAACCAACCAACAATTAAATACTATTGTTTGTAATAATTTTGAAAATAGATATTATTTGTATTTCTATCTACAAAATTATTTTAAATTTTCAAATGCAAAAACAGGTAATACTTTTGCTAATATGAACAAAGGTGATTTTTCCTCCATAAAAGTAATTAAACCCAATGAGAAAACCTTAATTAATTTTTCTGAAACTTTAAAGTCAACTATTGATCAAATTTATATTAATCTTAAGGAAAACGAACAGCTATCTAAACTAAGAGATTGGTTATTGCCAATGTTAATGAACGGTCAGGTTACTGTTAAACAAGCAGAAGAGCAATTAGCTATGGTTGCAGAACCGCAAGCAGTTTATAAAAAAGAAAAGATTGTTAAGTTATCTATATCACAAGAATTAGAAGAAAAACATTTCTTAAAACGAAAAATATTAGCCAGTTATATTATCAATCAATCCCTAAACGATTCTCAATTTGGTGATGTCAAATTTGAAAAATTATTGCATCTGGCAGATTATTATGTTATCCAAAGAAACTTAGGTCAAAAATATTTTAAAAAAGCAGCAGGGCCTTATGACAATACGTTTACATACGCATATTTTCAACAAGTATTAAAAGCCAAATGGTATTATAAAGAGAGGTTAGGAAACTTAAATAGAATTAAAGCTGGTGTTAATCAATCAAAATCAATAAATACTTATGGGCATTTTTCACAAGAAGAATTGAATCAAGTAAATGAACTAATCAATAAATTTAAAAACTCAAACTACCAAATCCCAGAGATTATATCCACTTTATATGCTGTATGGAATAATCGTATGCTTAAAAAGCAAGCTATTACAGATGAGTTACTGAAAGAAGATTTTCTAAACTGGGACAAGCAAAAGATAAAGTATATAGATCGTATTCAAAGAGCATTAACTTGGATGCGAGAAAATAAAATTATTCCTAACGGATGGGGGAATGTAATTGAAAAGGCAACTAAAAAGTAAATTATTAAACTCAAAACATTTTATTTGTAAAACAGATAATTATTACTTCATTATTACCCCTATAGCTATAATAAACAAACAATAACTATCTGTTTACCTCAATTTGAATAGAAAATAAGGTCAAATTATATTAGAATTAAAAAAAATGAGCAATTCCCTCCTTCGTTATCACTTCGGCGGACACGCGGTGAGCACAACATTGGAAAATAACAATGTCTTTACTATAAAATTAATTATCTTGCCCTAATTGATATGTTTAATATTTAGCTCAAAATAAAAATTAGCCCTTGAAAAAATATTTTATCATCCTTAGTCTCTTTTTGATCTCTTGTCAGCCTAAAAATGACAAAACAGCAATTCAAGAGCAAGATTTTTGTGCCAATATTCATAGAAATGATACGATAAGTCTTTCAAAAGAACTTGAAGATATTTCAGATATAATGCAAACAAAAACAGGGGTTTTTGTGTTAGAAAATGGCGGAAATGCTATGGTTACTCGTGCTTGGCTTAGTGAATATGCCGAAAAAACAATAGACATTCAGTATTTTATTTTTTCTACCGATAATGTCGGTTTGATTGCTTGCGATTATCTGGTACGAGCAGCAGACCGTGGTGTAAAAATTAGAATTTTGGTTGATGATATTATGGTAGATGCAGACGAAGGTGATATATTAATATTAGATTCGCATCCCAATATTTCGATTAAAATATATAATCCCGGAGTTAATTTAGGAAAGAATTTAATAAGTAAAGCCTCAAAAGTTGTAATTGATTTTAGAGGTGCTAATCAGCGAATGCACAACAAAACTTTTATTGTAGATCAAAAAGTTGTGATTACCGGTGGAAGAAATATTGCAGATGAATATTTTGATTTTGACCGTGAATATAATTTTCGAGATAGAGATGTACTTTTATTAGGAAAAGTTACACAAAGTATAAACACTTCTTTTAATGCTTTTTGGAACACTAGATTTAGTATTCCTATTACTGAACTTATTGATGATTTACCTAAAAATATAGACCATAAAGATCGATTTGATGCTTTGCATGAATATGCTTGTAATCCTGACAATTTCTGGCCTCAAGTACGAACTAAAATAGAAAACTTGCCGGCTGTTTTTGCGTCGATAAAAAAATCAGGAGGATTGATTTGGGTAGAAGATGTTTTTTTTATATCAGATATTCCAGGAAAAAATGATGGGAAAAGTGGACTGGCAGGTGGAGGAAAATCAACAACTGCGCTAATCAATTTGGTAAAAAGTGCAAAGCATACAGTAGACATCCAATCACCTTATTTAGTAACTTCTGAATTGAGTAGGAATCTTTTTAGAGAGGCTGTAAATCGTGGTGTTACTGTTAGAATATTGACAAATAGTCTTGCCTCAACTGATAATATTGAAGCATTTAGTGGATATCAAAAAGACAGAGAAAAGTTATTAAAAACCGGAGTTAAAATCTATGAATTCAGACCAGATGCTACTGTGCGAATTAAAATAATGACAGCAGATTTACAAAAAACATTAGACCATAAACCCATTTTTGGTTTGCACTCTAAATCTATGGTTGTAGATGGTGAAATAGCTGTAATTGGGACATTTAATTTAGACCCTAGAAGTGCGAATTTAAATACAGAATGTATTGCCATTATCCATTCAAAAAAAATTGCACAAGATGTTTTAAAAGGAATGGAAGAAGAGTTTCAACCGGAAAATTCATGGGAAACCACCTTGCAATCAAACCCGGATTCTAAAGTGAGTACTATAAAGCGAATCAAAACGTGGACCAGAAAGATCATTCCTAAAGATATTTTGTAATAACCTGATTTCGATTATTACTAAAACACTACTCTAAAACTCATATTAGGTGTAAAATCTAATGCTTTATTTGAATTTTCTTTAGTTGTATTGTTAGCATCAATAGTATAATAATTATTAATAATATTTTCTTGATTGAGTCCATTCCAAATAGAAATTCCTGCTTGTGCCCTAACCTTGGCAGTGATATTAAATTTATAGGTTGCAGAAGCATCTACCCTCAGATACTCTCTTAGTCTACTACTATTTGCAACATCATAATTCACAGTATTATCAACAATTTCATTTCCAATAACGAGATTGGTCGTAGGTTTACCCGAATGCCAGTTAAAACCAGCAGAGACTTTAAAATTTCTTATTGAAAATGATGAGCCAAATGTTATTGTGTGTGTGATGTCAAGGTTATTCGGAAAGTTAATTTCTTGAAAATCATTAAAAGTATATTCATTGTCAGCATAAGAATAACTCAGCCAAGTACTAAGTCTATTGAATCTTTTATTAATTAAAAAATCCATTCCTTTAACTATATAACTGCCATTGGCTTTTTCAAAGGTATATTGATTTAAAAAGCCTTGACTTTGAGATGTGATACCATCAATTTCTTTAAAATAACCTTCAGCACTTATAAGCCATCCTTTATTACTATAATTAAAACCAACAGATGCTTGCTTACTCCTTATTATTGGAATATCTTCATTATTAGACAAGAGCCATCTACGCTTTTCAATACCTAAAAAATCATTTTGAAAATTTATAATTTGTGAGGTGTTTTGATGTTTTAATTCGCCTAAAACCTCTACACTAAAGTGATCGAGTAATTTATAATTTAAATTAAACCTCGGCTCAACTATATGTTTTTTAAATTTTTCGATATAATTATATCTAATACCGGCTTTTATGGTAGCTCTTTTAGAGGTAGAGATATAGTTAATTTGAGAGTAAACGGCATGTTCTCTGATAACTTCTCTTACAAATTCTCTGAAAATAGGATTATCAACATCGGTTAAGTTGGTTATTCCGGTTTCAGTAAATTGATAGCCATTAAGAAATGATAATTGATCATTCTGCTTATACCAAGTATTTAATTTTATAGATGTTTCAGAAACTTTATTTTCTTGGAATAAACGTTGTTGTTGTAATATATCAGCATTTGTTGCTTCTAATTCATAGCGAGTTTCAGATGCTTGAACGATTGTTGCAAATTTATCTGTCCAATTTCTTTTATAAAAAAGACCACCTACAATACTATTTTGTATCAAGCGACTTTCTTTAGATTCTTCATTTTGATCGATTGTTGCAGTCTCATTAAATATTAATTCGTTATTAACACTTAAAAAATTGAGTCTAATTTGATCTTTGTCGGTTATATTATAGAGCCACCTTAGGCTTGTATCATGAAAGTCAAATTTAATATCAGAGTTAAAAATATTTTTAACATCAGTATCTTGTACTATTCTGTCAAAGTATTCATCATAAGTTGGGGTTTCAATGATATCGCTAATTGCTTTTCTGGCAGATAATTGAATGGATGAATTTTCTCCTAAAGGAACATCTACAAATCCATCAACGTTAATAAAATTAGCACCAATACTCCCTATGAATTCATTGTTAATTTTGGTGTCTGTTTTCATTGCTATAGTACCTGAAACACCATCAGTAAAGTCAACATTTGTACCATTTTTAATGACAGATACATCTGTAGTAATTAAAGGATTGAAAATTGAAATTAATCCGAAAAAGTGCCCGGACTGATACATTTTAATTCCGTCCCATAGTAATAAATTTTGATCATTTGTGCCACCTCTGATATTGATATCAGAAACGGTTTCATTTACACTTTGAATTCCGGGTAGAGCCTGAACAGTTTGTAAAACGTCAGTTTCTATTAATCCAGGAAGTATTCCGAAATTAGAAAAATTGATAGTATAGGTACCATCAGCAACTTTATCAATGCCTTTGGTTATAAAATTAGTTAATATTATTTCTGATAAGGTTTCAATTTGCGGAAGTAGAAATATGTTTATACAGTTATTTTGATCAAAAGAATAAGTCGGTTTAAATTTAGGATAATGCCCTAAATGACGGATGATAATATTTTCATCGCCATGACTAACTTTTAATTTAAAATAACCAAAAGAATCACTTATGGTATAATTATCTTTTCCAATAATAGTGACAGTTTCTAAAGGCTGTCTCGTTTCATAATCAATAATATATCCACAAATAGAGAAAGAAGTATTTTGTGTACTTATTGCAACAAAATTATTTTCTAGAATTTGAAAAATTAATTTAGTTTCTCTTTTCAGGTAATTTAAAATTTCTTTGAAAGTGAGGTTTTCAGAAGGGCTTTTTATATAAATATCTTTTATTGTATCATCTGCATAGGTAAATTGATGATTATACTTTTCCTGTAAAAGAATTAATATTTCTGTGAGCGGTTTTTTTTCTTTCTCTATTTGAGAATATAGAACAGAAGAAAAAATACAAAATACAAAAAGGGTTATACTTCTATATTTTTTACTCACCACTAGATATGGTAATTTTATTAGAGTTCTCTTTTTTATAAGTCAAATCAAATGGTACAGTAATCGCAATTAAAGCTTGTTCAAGGTCGTCATGTATAAAACCTCCGGTAAATAACCGTTTATCGTCAACTTTTTGAGTATTTATTGTAACGTTATATTGTCTTTCAAGCTCATCTAATACTTCATATAAAGGAACGCTTTTAAAACTACTTTTATTATCTATCCACTCCGGATTACTACTATACGTAGAATCAATGGCAACAAGGTTATTTAAAATTCTATAAGTTTTTCCTTTGGTTAATCGTTGTAATTTTCCATTACTGCTTACACTAACAATACCTTCAAAGCATTTTACCTCAAAAAAACCACTTCTATTCTTTACACTGAACTGAGTGCCTAAAACACTAATTGTTCCACCGGAAGTTATCACATCAAACTTAGACCCTTTAGCTACTTTAAAAAAAGCTTCGCCCTCTAAAGATACCTCTCTTTTATCTATCCATTTCTTTTTATTGAATTGAGCTTTAGAGTCAGCATTTAATACTACAGAAGATGCATCAGGTAACTCAAAAGTAGTTTTTTGACTTGCCAGTGTTTCTACAGTGGTTAAATTATTATAAAAGAATAAAAAATAAGTACTGAAACCTATAATAAATAATGCTGCAATTCTATACAGTACTTTATAGGGTTTTAATTTTATAACAGGTGTGTTTTTATCTTTTAGATCCGCTTTAAATTCATCATAATTTTTAACAGTAGAAAATTGTGAAGCCTTAAATTGTTTAGCAGTATCAATAATTTTTGTATTGAGGTCATAACCCTTTGATTCTTTGAATACTTTCAATTCAGCATCTGTTAATTCATTAGCTAACCATTTTTTTATGATGTAATCTTCATCCATAATTCTCTTTTTATATATATAACAATTGAATATGTATTTTTACTTTAATTTTATTTAAAACCTTCAACTTGTTCTTTTATTTTTTTAAAGGCAGTATAAATTCTACCTTCTACTACTCTGCTCGTAACACCTAACATTTCAGCAATTTCTTTATGCCTCTTTCCTTCAACTTTGTTTAGCAAAAAAGCGATACGTTGTTCTTCAGTTAAATTATTTAATGCTTTTTGATATTTTTTAGAGAACTGTTCTTCTTCTAGTAAAAATTCAGGAGTTTCATTCGTATAGTTTTTAGGTTTTATTTCTTGATATTTCAATACAACCTTTTGATGTTTAAATTCATTAAGCATCATATTCTTTGCTACTTTAAATAAAAAAGCTCTGGCTTTATTCGGAGCAATATCTTTACAATTATCCCATAATTTTATAAAGGCATCTTGTATTTTATCATTAATATCCGGTTGATTGCCAAACTTATAATATAGGTAATTGTGAACATCTTTAGAATAATCATTATAAATAACTGAAAATATTTTTTCTTCACAAATAGTATCTGGCATATTCTTTAATAAAAATGATAAATTATATTGGTCTGCTAAAATAAAAAAAATCTTGAAACCAACTATTCCCTAATGCAAATTACAAGATTTTTTTTTCGATTAAAGTTTTTTTTCAGGAATTTTTAAATGCAAGTTGTTATTCTTTTAAAGAACATTATAGGCTTCAATTGTAATATGTATTTCTAAGATTATTACCATAGAAAAGTCAAATTTTAACTTAAAAATAGCGATGAACGCAAACATTAAAAAAATTATTATAACTCTCTTCTTCTTCTACAGTTTCACTATGAATTCTCAAGACCTTACAGACAATTTAAAGAACTGGTCAAGTATAAGTGTTTCGTATGAGATTAATAAAAATTTTCGCATAAAATTAGGTCAACTTTTTGCATATAATGTCTCACCTTATACTTACAGTTTTTCTCAGACAAAATTAGCATTATCATATAAAATTAAAAGAAGAATGTATGTTGAAGGCGGATATGTCAGAGGGCTTTTTAATGATTCAAGGTCATTAAGAAATCAAGGAGCAACTCCAGGATGGTTTAATACACTAACTGTAGATCGTGTTTACGGAAACTTTTCTTATAAACATGATTTGGTTAAAAGATTATCACTAAAACATAAAATTGAATTTCAGTATTTCTTTCCGGATATAGAAAAATATAAAACTAGAAGTTTATACTCTGCCAGAATAGGGTACAATATAAGAAGGTCTAGCCTTTCACCGTACTTTGAAGCTCAATCTTTTTATTATCAGGGAGGAGATATATCAAATGGAATAAAAAGACTTCGTTTTAAATTAGGTTTAAGCTTTAAACCTATCAAAAGATCTTCAATGAAAACTTCAATTTATTACCTTTTTCAAAACGAATATAACACAGATCAACTACCGGATAATGATTATGCGGTTTTGGGAATCAGCCTTTCATTTAAAATAAAATAACATCATTTAGATATGAAATCATATAAGATCAATTCTAACAGAATAAAAAAAGCGATTATTTGCAAACAAGTTAATAGTACAATAATAGATAAACAGATTAAAAGAACTTATGTGCCGAAAGCCGGAGATGTTGCGGTTTTTAAAGTCAAAGAAATAGGAAAACATACCCGTATTCAATCTGTTGGAGGTAATAACAAATATATTTTACCTGACGATTTAATTATGGCTGTTTTCGGGAATAGATATGCTACAGGTCAAATGGAGGGTCATGTTCCGGATACTTATCATACAACCTATCATATTTTAGGTCAAGGAGGAGCTATAGGCGTGTTAAAAAGTATGCATGAAAAGTATGAAAGTGTAGGCCCTACTACTTTAAGTTTAGTAGGTTATGTGGTTGATGAAAGTGGTCATGTAATCAATACTAAATATTTGAATGACGAAACCATAGCTAATAAACCTATATCATTACATACAAATTCAAAAATTATATTATCCTTAGGTACTAGTATGGATAGTGGGAAAACCACTTCGGCAGCATTTTTAGCCAGAGGATTGAAATTAGCACGTAAAAAAACGGCATATATTAAACTAACAGGTACTGTATATACCAAAGATAAAAGTATGGTTCGTGATTATGGAGCAAATATTTCTATTGATTTTTCTGATTTTGGATTTCCATCCACATATATGTCTTCTATAGGTGAACTTTTAAATTTATATGAAAGCTTATTAGAGCAAGTAAAATCATGCAATCCGGACTATATTATAGTAGAAATTGCCGATGGACTTTTACAAAGAGAGACGTATGCGTTAATTCACAATAAAAAGTTTATGAGCAAAGTGTCTGGAGCTTTATTTTCGTCAGCGGATAGTATGAGTGCTATTTCCGGAGCAGACTTACTTACAAATTTAGGATGCAATATTGTTGGTGTAACAGGTTTATTTACTACAAGTCCGTTATTGATAAATGAAGTGAGTCAAAAATCTAATTATACAGTTTTAACCGGAGAAAATTTGATGTCTAAAGAAATAATTGATACTTTAGAGAAAAAACTAAACTACTCAAAGTTTGAAAACAAAATGGCAGTTAATATATAGCTTTATAACAAGTAATCCGTTACTTGTAATAGCTGCATTTTTAAGTGGCTTATGCTATAATATACTAACGCTTTTAATTCCTATTAGTCTTGGGCGTTTTTATGAATTTAACTTTGGATTTTCTTCACAACGATTAAAGTTATTAGAAGCACTACCTTTTATCAATACTGAAAGTTTTACAATATTTTTGTTATTCTTTCTTGTACTCATTCTTATTCGTTTTATTTTTGAATATAGTAACAAGTATGTTATTGCAATTATTGGAGAAAGGTTTGCCAAAGACCTCAGAGAACAGCTTTTTGAACACCAACTTCAAATAAGCACTTCTATTTATGATCAAAAAGGAATTGGTAAGTATTTACTTCGATACAGTGGTGATCTAAAGAGTATTCAAAACTATGTTACCAGAGGTTTGTTTAGGTTTTCACAAGATATATTTTTAATAACGTTTCTATTAATTACTATTGCATATATAGATATTTATTTGGGCTCTATTGCAGCAATTACTATTGGCTTTTCTATAGTAATATTATTTTTTATAAATAACGTTTTGTATTCCATATCAGTTAACCGAAGAAATCAGAGATCAAACATGCTAACTTTTGTAAATACACGACTACGAGCAATACAATCTATAAAAGCATTTAACAAGTATACCTCAGAAGAAAAAAGATATGTTAAACGGTCAGAAAAACTATATACAACAGGAAAAAAATTTCAACTTACAATAAGTTTGATACAGGCTATTATTCCCGCATTAACATACTTAATGTTAGCCTTATTAATGTGGTATGTATATTATTTAAAAACCAACAAGGGCGATGTTTTTAATGAAACGGCATTATTAATTTTAATTTTGTTGATTATATCTTTCCTTCCAATTTTAAGACGTACACTTCGAGTAAGTATCATTTGGAAACTGGGTAATATTTCATTCCAAAAATTACTCCAAATCTTTTCTTTAGAGGCAGAAAATAACCTTCCTTTTGAAAGAATAAATCTATCGGCTAAAGAAATAAATTTTAATGAAGTATCTTTTAGATATTCCGCTTTAGGTAATGTAGTTTTTAATAAACTTAACATTACTTTCATTCCAAAAAAAATAACAATAATAATAGGAGAGTCAGGTTCAGGAAAAAATACTTTAATCAATCTATTACTTAAAATATATCAACCCACCACTGGAATTATTAATTATGGAAGACATAATCATAAAGAATTATCAGAAAAAACCATTAGAAAAAATATTTCAGTAATTTCAGATACATTCCCTCTATACGGGAAAACTGTTTACGAAGCCGTTGTATATAGTAGAAAAAAAGAAACAGCACTCAAAGCAACCAAATTATTAAAAGAGCTACAACAATTTGAAGATGAGAAAAACTGGCTTGTGCTTTATGATACCATAGGTGATCTGGGAAATACACTCACTAACGGTCAAAAAAGGATATTAATGTATTGTAGAGCACTTTTAACTAATAAACCGTGGCTGATTATTGATCAACCCTTTAAAGATTTGAATATAAAAACAGCTAATCATATAAAAAATATTTTAAAGACTTTTAAAGATAATAAAACTATTATTATTATTGATATTAAAATCCCTGAAGATTTAAAAGGCGATTATATCTACACTATAAAAAACAATACTTTATCCAAATTATAAAAAAAAGTTAAGTAATTTATATAAATTAGTTGTTATATTATTAAACAGTTAAATATATTGACTATGAAAACCCAGGTTAAATTACCGATTATAATTTCGTTTCTTTTAGTATTCATTTTTTCTTCGTGTAGAAGTGAACTAACTGAAAATATAGACAATACAAAAAATCCGGCACTCAAAGAAAATTCAGCAGTTGCTAATCTAATGCAACAAACTTCATTAAATGATGGCTCTAATGATAATATTATTGACAATGCAAGTTGTTTTAATATTACATTACCAATCACAGTAATCGTTAATGGAGTAGAAATTTTAGTTGAAACAGAAGATGATTATGATGTTATTGAAAATATTTTTGATGAAGATGATGAAGATGAAGATACTATCGAAATTAATTTTCCGGTTACTATTGTGTTAAGTGATTTTACTGAAGTTATTATAAATAATAAAGATGAATTAGAAAGTTATATTGATAGCGATTGTAATGATGGAATAGATGATGATATTGAATGTGTCGATTTTGTATATCCTATATCAGCTTCAATTTTTAATAAGAATAATGAATTAATAGAAACCATTACAGTTACCAATGATGAAGAAATGTATGATTTTATTGAAGATCTTGATGATGATATAATTGTAAATATAAATTTCCCGATTTCAATATTTCTTCCTGATGGCAGTGAGCAAGTTATTAATAATTTAAACGAATTAGAAAATGCTATTGAAAATGCTAAAGATGATTGTGATGAAGATGACGATAATGATTTTGATGATGATGATTGTATAGATTGTACCCAACAACAAGTATTAGACTTACTAACAACATGTAGTGATTGGGTTGTAGATGAATTAGAATTAAATGGAAATGATCTTGAAGATAATTATGTAGGTTATACTTTCAACTTTTCAAGTGATGGTACATTAACCGTACAAGAAAGTAGTAATAATTTTTCAGGAACCTGGAGTAGTTCTGGGACTGGAGAAAATATTATTATTATTATTAATATACCTAGTTTACCTGACTTCAATGCCAATTGGGAATTACATGAAATTGAGAAAGAGGATGGAGAAGCCGAAATAGAATTAAAATTAGGTGAAGACGAATTAGAATTTGAAAGTATATGTAACTAATCATATAAAGTTGAATTAGCCGCTAAAAAAAGAAACATTATTGAGTAACTAAATATTGAAGTTTCTGCTGATTAATTGTAAAACTGTTTCAATACTGAAAAGTACTGAAACAGTTTTTTATTTGATGACAACCACTACTACTCATACTAAATGAATTTTAATGAGCATTTTGATGTTTATTTGGTATTAGCCGATAGGTCAGAAAAGAACATATCCCAAATGTTGCAAAAAACTGTTATATTGCAAGACTGTAAAGTAAATGAGGTATATTAAAACCTATTAAGTAAGCGCAGGTTTAAATTAATCTGTCCACAATTATTGAGGAAAAGAAACTCATACACGAGATAAATTAGTGCAAATATGGCAAAGAAAGCGGTAATAAAGGACATTGTAGAAAATGCATTAAACACTTCTATTCAACAGATCACAGGTAATGACGCGACCTTTTTATATGCAGAATCGCCTACAAGCCCTATGCACGTTGCAACCCTTACTATTGTAGAGGGATCCTTAGTATTCGAAGATTTCAAGGAAATGATTGCTTCTAAATTACACCTAATTCCAAAGTTTCGTCAAAGATTATTGAATGTACCTATGAATATTGATTATCCTTACTGGGTAGACGATCCTAATTTTGAATTGGATTTACATTTGAACAGAATAAAATTACCTGACCCCTCTAATTGGAAAACGTTAAGAGAATTAACTTCTACACTGTTTAGTGGACCATTAGATTTGCGAAGACCACTTTGGTCTATAAGTTTTGTTGAAGGTATTGATGAAATTCCCCAAGTACCTAAAGGCTCAGTAGCCATCGTTACAAAAATACATCATGTAATGGTAGATGGCGCATCAGGAGTGGGAATAATGGGATTACTTTTTGATAAAAGCGAAGGTGATAAAGTTAAAAAACCTGCACCTCCAAAACCCTACGAACCAGAACCTCTACCTGATGAATTCAGCCTTTTACTAAAGAGCGGTTATAATTTTATCAAAAATCCGTTAAAGGTTCCGAAAATGATAAGTGAAACGGCTTTTGCGCTTATTAAAACTAGAGCGGCTAAAAAAATGAGTGCTCAAAAAGAGTTTAATACAGGCTCTTTTCCTGTGCCTAAAACCATATTTAATGGGTCAATATCACCTAAGAGAACTTGGGGAACAGCTATATTAGCTTTTAATCGTATAAATGTACTCAGAAAATTAATGGGTGTAAGTATCAATGATCTTATCTTGGCTATATGTGCAGGGGCAATACGGAGATATTTACAAGAAAGAGAAAAGTTGCCTTTACAACCTTTGGTTGCCAATGTTCCTATTTCTATTCGGGTTAAGGATAGTAAAGAAATGAATAACCAAATATCTAACATGTTTGTACAGATAGGAACGCATATTGAAGACCCAATAGAACGATTAGAATATATACAAGAACAAACAATTATAGGAAAAGCAAAGCACAATGCCGTAGGCGCGAAAAGCCTTTCTAAAATGGCAGATTCCGTTCCTTTTGGTTTGGCAAATTTAGCTGCAGGCTTATACAGTAAATATAATATTAAAGAACTACACAGACCACCATTCAATGTAACAATAACAAATGTTCCCGGACCTCGAGAAGTACTTTATTTAAGAGGACATAAAATCGTTTCAATATTTGGATTGACGCCGGTTGTTGATGGTTTTGGGTTGATTATAGCTGCTTTTAGTTATAACGGACAGGTTAGTATTACAACAACCTCAGATGCAAATACGATGCCTGATGCAGATAAGTTTTCACGTTATGTAAGAGAATCTGCTAATGAATTAGAGAAGTTGATAAAAAAGAAAGGAAAAAAGAAAACTGTCACAGCCATTGTAAAAAGTAAGAGTACTCCTTTCTTTAATGCACTTAAAAAATATATTAAGAATAATCCAACACTGAAGAAATATGGTGGGCTGTATGAAATTCAAGTTAATTTAGGGACTACTAAAGAGAGTTGGCAATTAGACTTAACAAAAAAAGAAGGAATAATAAAGAAACTAAAAGCCTTAAAACCAAAAGCTTCTATACAAATAGATGATGAAAATTTATATGACCTATACAAAGGCAAACTGCTTTTAGAAGAATTGAAAATTCAAGGAAGAATAAAGTTACAAGGTCAAGAAAAACACAAAGCAAAACTGATACTGTTGATGACCGAATTTTTAGCTAGATAATTGATGAGTTATATAACTGATACCTATAATACAAAAGACGGCGAATCCATTTTCTACTATAAATGGTCTGCCAATGCTGATACTTCTTTTAAAGGAGCAGTGCAAATTTCTCATGGTGTAGGCGAACATGCAGGGCGCTATCAACCCATTGCCAAAATATTGCAGAAACAAGGTTATGAAGTCTACGCCAATGATCATAGAGCACATGGACAATCGGTTAAATCAAAAGAACTCTTGGGTTTTTATAATGGTAAAAATTATTTTGATGATGTAGTGGAAGATATGCGACAACTAACAACCATCATTAAAACTGAACACCCTAACAAGAAAATTATTTTATTTGGGCATAGTATGGGCTCTCTTTTAAGTAGAGTATACGTTACCAAATATGGTAATGATTTAGATGCTTTGATCTTATCTGGTACTGCCGGTTTTATGAAGGGCTTAGGCACTGTTGGTATAATGAGTGCAAATATGGTAAGTGCTTTTAAAGGAAGAGCTAACCAAAGTAAAATGTTAAAATCACTCTTTTTTGGCGAGTTTAATAAAAAATTCAAACCCAATAGAACCAAACTAGATTGGATCAGTAGAGACGAAAAACAAGTAGATCTTTTTGAAGCAGATCCTTATAGAACGGAAGATTTTTCATTAAGTGTTTTTCTAGATATTATCAAAGCCGGTAAACAGTTAAATAAACAAGTAACCTTTAATGCTACACCTAAAAACTTACCTATTTATATTTTTTCCGGTAATAAAGATCCGGTAGGTGAAATGGGAAAAGGGCTGAAAAGGGTACACAACCAATATAAAAAAGCAGGAATAAATGACCTTACAATGAGAATTTATGAAGGAGGAAGACATGAAATGTTGAATGAAACAAATAAAGAAGAAGTAGAACAAGATATTTTATACTGGTTAAACCAGAAAATAGAAGTTTAAAATTAATTATGGAAAATAATAAATCGCTCTATACATCATTTACAAAACTGGCAATAAAAGTTGCCATGATAAACGGATATTCACTTAGAAGATCTAAAAATTTAGTGGCACAAAAATTTACTGACCATCCGTATGAAAAATTGATTCTAAAATCAATTAAAAATGATGAATTCAATAAAGAAACCCTTATAAAACTTGCAAATATCTGTTTAAATGTATGTGAAGATTTTGGGCCTGATCGCGATTATATTACCTTAGTCTTAACGCTAGAAAATATTAATGCTAAAACCTTACCAAAAGATATTGAAAAAGATATTGCTACACCTATAGTGCAGCATTTTAGAGAAGAAATTATACGAATTAACAAAGAGATACCTGCACCACCGGTATTCAATATGTTGTTAGAAACACGCTCGTTGATAGAATGGGGTACTATGTTAGGTTTATATTATATTATACCTAAGAGAAAGAAAGGGAAAAATAAACCGGTGTTATTAATGCCACCCTATTTAGGCAATGATTATTCTACTAAATTTGTAAGAAAATATTTAAAATCTGTCGGGTTTAAAACCTATAAATGGGAACTCGGAGTTAATACTATTAACTCAAAATATTTACCAAAATTAGCAGAACGACTAGATGAGATCTACGATAAACATAACGAAAAAGTCAGCTTAGTTGGTTGGTCTGGCGGTGGAATTTTTGCTAAAATTATTGCCAACCGTTACCCGGATAAAGTTGAACAACTAATAACAATAGGCTCTCCGGTTTGGGGAGTGAAAAATATGCAAACCCCTTTAATAAAAATTTTAGAATTTTTTAGAGGGAAAAAACTACGTGAACGTAATGCTAAATTTTTAAAAGAATTAGAAAAAATTCCACAAGTTCCAATAACCTGTATTTACACAAAAACTGATGGCTTGGTTCCTTGGAAAAATTGTTTAGAGGCAGAAACGTTTAGAAAAGATATTAAAAACGTTGAAGTCTACGGAAGTCATATAGGTCTAGGTGCCAACGCAAGTGTATTGGTTACTATAGCAAATTCATTGAGTGATAATATAAATAACAAAAAAGATAAAAGTATCATTGAAAAAGTTGAAAGCTTGTTTTTTCCTGAATTTTGGCAACAAAAAGGCACTTCTAAATTTACAAAGCTATTTTTAAGGACATAAATTAGTAAGTTATGCAAAGTATCATAGATCATCCAAAATTTCAAGACAAGCTAAAACAAATTGCTGTTGAGCAAAAGATCGATCTTGCTGAAGTGCAAGAGAAAGGAGCAGCTTGTATTAAAGAGTTGTATGCACATCAACACCCTGTAGCTAGTTCTGTGGCTGTAAAGGGATTTGAATATATGATCTCCAAAGCTTATAATGATAAAATAGATATTGTTCCCCAAGAAATTAAGCAACTAATGAAGATCATGAGGAAAAACTCAGTTGCCTTTATATTGACGCATAAAACATATTTAGATACCGCAGTACTTATAACTACATTGGCACATTACGGAATGCCAATTCCTTATACTTTTGGAGGGAAGAATTTAGCCATACCCGGCTTTAAGGAGCTTGGTAAAAATTCAGGATTGATATTTATCCGCCGTAGTTTTAAAGATGATATCATCTATAAAACTGCACTTAGACACTACATTTCAAGCCTTATTGATAAAGGCGATCATCTTACATGGAATATAGAAGGTACTCGTTCTAGAACCGGTAAAATTGTCTATCCTCAAATGGGAATATTAAAATATATCATGGAAGGTGAGCGTGAAAGCACACGAGGTATTAAATATATTCCGGTATCTATCATTTACGACCTGATTCCTGATGTTAAAGAAATGACCGAAGAAGGTAAAGGGAAAGAAAAAAAGGATGAAACCTTAAATACCTTTGTCAATTATATCAAAAAGCTCGGACATCAATACGGAAGAGCTGCCATACGATTTGGAGAACCTGTAGATGTAGGAGCGCATCAAAATGCCATTATTCCAGACATGGAAGAAGGTAGTTATTCTGATAATAATACCTTACCACGTTTTGCTTTTGAACTCATTCATAAAGCAAATATGATAACTCCGGTTACAACCGTATCATTGGTTTGTAATGTGCTACTGAATAATTTTGCTTTGACCAAAAAGGAAATAGAGTTCAATGTTATTAAACTAATGAATTATATAGGCGAGCGGAAAGAAGATGTATTGATTGATCGCGGGAATAAAATTGGTGTGACTACTCAAAAAGCCTTAAACCTTTTATTGAGTGCTGGTATCATCCAAAAAAGCAAAGCGGGTTTAAAAACACAGTTTAGCTTATCTGCAAACGAGTATTTACCAGCCACTTATTATGCGAATATGGCGTCCGGACATCTATACCATCGTGCATTTATTGAAATGGCTTTGGTAAAGATAAAAGATGATACATCGTCTAATCGAGTTCTCAATTTTTGGGAAGAAATCATGCGATTGAGAAACTTGTTTAAGTTTGAGTTTTTCTATACCAATAAACCACAATTTAGTAGTGAAATTGAGGCCGAATTAGTGCTGTTTGACCCAAAATGGAGAGATATTATAGCGAATCCTGAAGGCGATATTTCTGAGCTATTGGCAAAACAAGAATTATTTGTGTCTAAAGCTATTTTGTTGATTTATTTAGAAGCAAACAAAGTAGTTTGTCATACACTGAGTTGTTGGGATCTTGAAGATGAATTTTCGGAAGCTGACTTTATTGAGTTATGCTTATTTAAAGGAAAAGAATTACATTGGCAAGCACGTATTAGACGCTTAGATAGTGTTTCAAAACCCTTTCTTGTTAGTGGATTGCGATTCGCAAAGAATAGTAAACTTACACCGGTAGACCAGAAGATAGATTATGAGCAGTTAGAGGTTTGGATGGAGTTATTAGATGATCTAACTGAACGATTGAACTTTTTACAACAACTTGAAATTACAGCAAGTAAAAGTATTTTAAAAGAAGTACCTGAGGAAAAAGAAACAATTCCGGGTTCCGAATTAAGTGACATTTCGGAAGAGGTTTTAGAGGAAGAAGAAGGTTCTCACATCACAGCATTTTTTGATCTAGATAGAACATTGATTGATGATTTTTCAGCAAAAAAGTTTTTGCAATCTAGATTGTTAAGCGGAAAAAGTACAGCAAGAGAAGTGCTGTCACAGTTTGCATCTGTGCTGTTATACGCTTCAGGAAATAGAGATTTTGAAACACTCACAAAAATATCAGCTCAAGGGTTAAAAGGACTTAAAGAATCAGATTTTGTAGATCTAGGGGAAGAAGTGTATGAAAAGCATCTGATAAACACTATTTATCCTGAATCTCGCGCCTTAATTGCTTCTCATGTAGAAAAAGGGCATAAAGTGGTTATTATTTCTGCAGCTACCTCTTATCAAATAAACCCTATTGCCAAAGAATTGGGTATAAAAGATATTTATTGTACCAAAATGGAAGTCCGTAAGGGAAAATTTACCGGTAATATTGAGGAGGTCTGTTGGAAAGAAGGTAAAGCAAATGCAGCTAAAAAGTTTGCAAAAAAAAATAGCATAGACCTATCAAAAAGCTTTTTCTATACAGATAGTATCGAAGACTATCCGCTATTGGAAATTGTTGGAAACCCTGTGGCGACAAATCCGGACAGTAAACTTTCACAATTAGCCTTTGAAAATGATTGGCCAATTTTGCGTTTTGAAAAAACTGAAGGTACTCCTACTGTGAATGGATTTAGAACAGGAATGGCAATTGCCAGTATATATCCATCCGTACTTAAAGGAATGGCAAAAGGAGCAGTTACAATGTCTAGACAAGAAGCCGTAAACACCACTATTACTAGTCTAGGTGATCTAGGAAGCAAACTTGCAGGATTAGATATTGCTGTAAAAGGCAAGCATAATTTAGAAGACTTTAGACCTGCAGTATTTTGTTTTAATCATCAGAGTTCTGCGGATGTTTTTATATTGATGAAATTGCTTCGAAAAGATGTTACCGGCATAGCTAAAAAAGAATTAGAAATGACGCCTATAGGTCTGCTTTTTAAGGCAGTGGGAGCTATTTTTATTGATAGATCAGATAAAAAGAAAGCTATTGAAGCGATGAAACCTGCCGTTGAAGCATTGAAAAACGGAACTTCCATAGTTATTGCACCAGAAGGTACCAGAAGCGGAAGTAAAACCTTAGGAGAATTTAAAAAAGGAGCTTTTCATTTGGCAATTAAAGGTGGCGTTCCAATAGTTCCAATAGTTATTAAAAATGCCTATATGGCAATGCCTAAAGGCACTAGTATTTTAAAACCCACACATATAGAAGTAGTTGTATTAGATCCGGTAGACACCTCTGAATGGAAAGTAAAAAATATTAATAAATACGTTGAAGAAGTCAGAAACTTATTTTTAAACGAGTTAGAAAGCTAAACTTGAATATAATAAGCATGTCTGGTCGAGCGCAGTCGAGACCTACATACCATTTCTCAACTGCACTCAGCCAGACAGATAGAAATAAACTCAAAAAGAATTAAACGTGTAAACACCTATGATTATAAATTAGTTTCAATCAATAATTTAAAGAATTGTCCCCTTGAGGCAAGCGAATAACAAAATATATTTTGTTATGAAGATTGAAGCGTAGCCTATTAGGGGTGTTTTGTAAATTAATAAATTCAACATATGAAACTAAAAGTAGCAGTACTTGGTGGAGGTTCATGGGGTACAACCGTAGCCTCATTAACAGCAAAAAATAGTGCCGTAACATTATGGGCTAGAAACGAAAAAACAGTAAAAGAAATTAATGAACATAATAGTAATGAAAAATATTTACCAGGGGCAAAATTGCATAAATCATTAAAAGCTTCCAACTCAATAGAAGAAACTGTTCGTGAAGCAGATGTAATCGTAATGGGCGTACCTGCACAGCATCTGAGAGGCGTATTAGAAACAGCAAAACCTCATATCAGACCTTGGGTCCCTATCATCAATTTAGCAAAAGGCTTGGAAATTAGCACAAAAATGAGGATGACAGAAATTATTGAAGAAATAATGCCCGGACATCCTGCGGGCGTATTAACAGGGCCAAACCTAGCAAAGGAAATCCATCATGGAAAAGCAGCAGCAGCGGTAATTGCTATGGTAGATAGCACTATTGCAAAAGAATTACAACAGGTTTTTAGTTCGGGTTTGTTTCGCGTATATACAAATAGTGATGTGATAGGTTGCGAACTAGGTGGAGCTTTAAAAAACATTATAGCAATAGCAACCGGTATGGGTGATGGTGCCAATGCAGGAGATAATACCCAAGCAGCAATTATCACAAGAGGATTATCAGAACTAACAAGGCTAGGCGTTGCCATGGGCGGTAAACGTAGAACTTTTTCAGGCTTAGCAGGAATGGGTGATCTAGTAGCTACTTGCGCCAGTGCTAAAAGTAGAAACCACTATGTGGGATTTCAATTAGGTACAGGAAAAAGCTTAGAACAAATTATAGAGGAAATGAATGAAGTTGCCGAAGGCGTAAAAACTGCGAAAGTAGTAATGGAACTATCGAAGGAATATGGAGTAGAGATGCCAATTTCAACAGAAGTATACAAAGTACTCTATGAAGGTAATACAGTTAATGATGCCTTTAGAGGCCTTATTATGCGATCAGTAGGTTCTGAAGGAGAACCGGGTTAAGTGATTTTGTCATTCCTGTGCGGGTAGTCCCGAGAATTCGAGAAAGACCAAACTTTCAATGAGGAAAATGAAAATTATATTTAAAATAATATCTAGAGTATTCCTTTTTGTTTTTCTGACAATGATTACTCAAATTGGCGGGATTATATATTTAATGAGTTTGTTTTTAAAGAAAAAATGGAAAGCAAATCTGAAATTAAAATTGCTGATAATTTTTAGTGGGCTTTACTTAATTTCAACATTCATATTTGTACCTTTAATTGCACCTATTTTTGGAAGAGAAAAAGTAAAACATACAAACGGAATAAAACCGACAAATTATATGACAGTTTTGTTGAATAGAAATTATGTTCAACCAAAACTAAACGATTTATTAGCTAAAACAGAAAAAGAACTGAAAGGATCCAATATTAAAATTCATTATTTAGATGCAAATTTTCCTTTCATAAATAATTTTCCTCTTCTTCCACATTTGAGTCATAATGACGGAAAGAAAATAGACATAAGTTTAATATACGAATCGAATAATGGGAAAATATCGAACAAACAAAAGTCTGTAAGTGGTTATGGAGTATTTGAAAGCCCAAAACAAAATGAATTTAATCAAATAAATGAGTGTTTTAAAAGAGGTCATTTTCAATACGATTATCCGAAATATGCAACTTTTGGAGCAATTAATAAAGATCTAGTTTTTTCAAAAAAAGGAACAAAAAAACTGATAAATAATATTCTTAAAAATCGTAGTTTAGGGAAATTATTTATCGAACCACATTTAAAACAACGATTAAATTTAACAAATAGCAGAATAAGATATCACGGTTGTAGAGCCGTTAGACACGATGATCATATTCATATACAATTAAAATAAAAATTGGTTGGAAAACTGAATCAAACTTCTGTCATCGGTCTTCCAACTTCAAACTTTAATAAAAGAATCATGGCAAAAAAAGCAGATCAGACAGCATCATTTATGGTTAGATTCAATCAGAAAATTTTTGAGGAAAGTGGTGAGTCTAAGGTGCAGTGGCGCGGAAAAATATCTCATGTGCAAGGAGGAGATGAGCAAAATTTTATAGATTTTAACGATGCACTTTCTTTTATGCAAAAAAAATTAGCTGAACTTACCAAAGAAGCCACAAAAGATAAAACTTCAGATCAACAGGAAGGTATCTTGAAGAAAAGTTTGTACATGTGGAAAACAATAGCGCAAACCGGACCTAAAGTTATCATGGATACGCTAAAAGATCCTAAAAAACAACTAACTCAAATTCAGGATCAGATTCAGGGGCAGATTAGTCATTTAGGAGATGAAATTGGTGAAAAGGTACAGATTGATCAATGGCGAAATGCTTCAAGATCTGACTTTAAGAAAGTTAAAAAATCAATTAGCGAGTTGGCAGACGAAATTAAAAAACTGAATGCTAAAATAGATAGTATAAGTAAAAAGAAGTAACACATTAATTAGAAGTATTGTCCCCTTGAGGCAAGCGAATAACAAAATACATTTTGTTATAAAGATTGAGGCGTAGCCTATTAGGGGTGTAGTATTAGAAGTCTCTTTACAAAATACTATTATCAAATTAAGAAAGAAGTAATAATTTTTTATGTCTCAATTACTCAATAAACTGCAAGAATTTAAAACCTTTCAAGAGAATGCACCAATACGCATTCAAACGCTGGGTCAGTTTAGACTTTGGCGGAATACTGAAAAAGTAGATACCAAAGAATGGGTGAGAGACAAAACCGTACAATTATTACAATACCTTATTTCCAACCGTCAACGTCACGCACTACATAAAGAAAAGATTATGGATCATCTTTGGGAAGATGGTGACGATAGAGATTTTAAAGTAGCATTACACGGTGTCAATAAAGTTTTAGAACCCGAAAGACCTTCAAGAACAGAACCGACCTATGTAGTTAGGCAAGGAGTCAGCTATCAGCTTGATCTAGAAAAGATATGGATTGACGTAGAGGCATTAGAAAAATATGTCATTATTGGTAATGAAGCTCTAGGTACCGATAATTTGATTGCTAAAACCGCATATAAATATGCCATAGAATTATATCAAGGCATTTATTTACCAAATCGTGTATATGAAGACTGGTCTTCTGAAGAGCGCGAAAAAATTCAAATGCTTATTTTAGGAGCTTATACTACATTATCTGAAATTTTATTAGATGAAAACCCCATAGAAAGTATTCGACTAGCACAAAGCGCTCTGTCTATTGATCCTACTTGGGAAGATGCGTATCGACTACAAATGCAAGGTTATCTTGTAAAAGGAAACAGACCACAAGCTATTAAAACATATCAAAAATGTGTTACTATTTTAGAAGAAGAATATGGCATTGATCCTCTTCCCGAAACTAAAAAATTAATCAGAGAGATTGAGGAGATTAATTGAAGGTTTGTACTTTCCTGAAATAGGTTGACTAAAAATTCATCACTTAATGATAGTCACTTATGAAAACCCAAAAACAACCCTGGCGAAAAAAAAGCTACGAAAAAGTAACTTTAGAGCTTAAATTATTGATC